>NZ_JACIFT010000001.1:0-464802 GCF_014197575.1 Rhizobium sp. BK538 | reverse complement strand
CCACCGATGACATCAAGAAGCTTGAAGTCCCCTACAAGCCGCTGCACGTGGGCGGTTTCTGAGCGGAGCAAGGAAGCGAACATGACGATAGAACCAATGGTCGCCGGCATCCCGCAGATGGGTTACGGCACATGGAACCGCTCGGCGGACGAAGCCTATCAGGGCGCCATCTGGGCGCTGGAAGCCGGCTGCCGCCACATCGACACCGCCCAGGGCTACGGCAACGAGCAGGGCGTCGCCCGCGGCATCAAGGACGCCGGCGTGCCGCGCAGCGAAATCTTCATCACCACGAAGGTGAGGCCCGAAAATTACGGACCTGGCGCTGTCGTGCCGTCGGTCAGGGAGAGCCTGGAAAAGCTCCAGACAGACCAGGTCGACCTGCTGCTTCTGCACTGGCCATCACCGCATAACAAATATCCGCTAGCCGATTACGTCGGCCAGCTTGCAGAGGTTTTCGACGCCGGCCTCGCCAAGCGGATCGGTGTTTCGAACTTTACGAAGGCGATGATCGACGAAAGCATCCGCATGCTCGGCCACCGCACGATCACCACCAATCAGGTGGAGTGCCACGTCTACATGCAGAACCGGCCAATCATCGATTATTGCGAAAAGCTCGGTATTGCCGTCACCGCCTACTCGCCGCTGGCGCGGGGCGCCGTGGTGGGCGACCCGGTTCTCGACGAGATCGGCAAAGCCCATGGCGCCACGGGCGAGCAGGTTGCGCTCGCCTTCCTGATGGCCAAGGGGCATATCGTCATCCCTTCTTCCAGCAAGAAGGATCGCATCATCCTGAATTTCGAAGCACGCAAGATTGCGCTGGCGCCAACTGAGATCAAACGGATCGAAGGCCTCGAAAGGGGCATGCGACTGGTGAACGGCGATTGGTGCCCCGTTTGGGACGTGTGAGGATGGCTCGCTGCACTTTCTTTCAGTGCTGTCGAGTTCGAAATGACGGCCGCCGCCTGGTGTCGCGGCTGTGTTCAATGAGGAGATAAACATGGACTATCGCAAACTCGGCCCGAGCGGCACGATCGTCACCGCCTATTGTCTCGGTACGATGACCTTCGGCGCAGAGGCGGACGAAGCCGCTTCCCACAGACTGCTTGACGACTATTTCGCCTGGGGCGGCAATTTCATCGATACTGCTGACGTTTACAGCGCCGGCAAGTCCGAAGAGATCATCGGTCGCTGGTTGAAGACCCGGCCGGCCGAAGCAAAACAGGCGGTGATCGCCACCAAGGGGCGCTTCACGATGGGACCGGGACCCAACGATATCGGTCTTTCCCGGAAGCACCTGAACCAGGCGCTCAACGCTTCGCTCCGCCGCCTCGACGTCGAGTATATCGATCTCTATCAGATGCATGCGTGGGATGCGTTGACTCCGATCGAGGAGACGCTGCGTTTCCTCGATGACGCAGTCTCCGCCGGCAAGATCGGCTACTATGGCTTCTCCAACTTTGTCGGCTGGCATATCGCCAAAGCCTCTGAAATCGCCAAGGCGAAAGGCTATACCCAGCCGGTGACGCTGCAGCCGCAATACAGCCTTCTGGTGCGCGATATCGAGCTTGAGATTGTCGCCGCCTGCCAGGACGCCGGCATGGGTCTGCTTCCCTGGTCGCCGCTCGGCGGCGGCTGGCTCACCGGCAAATACAAGCGCGACCAGATGCCGACGGGTGCCACCCGGCTCGGCGAAAATCCGAACCGCGGCAGCGAATCCTATGCCCCGCGCAATGCGCAGGAGCGAACCTGGGCGATTATCGGCGCTGTCGAGGAGATCGCCAAGGCCCGCGGCGTCAGCATGGCGCAAGTGGCACTTGCCTGGACGACGGGACGGCCGGCTGTGACGTCGGTCATCCTCGGGGCCCGCACCTCCGAACAGCTCGCAGACAACCTCGGTGCTGCAAAGCTGGTGCTTTCCGATGAAGAGACGGCGAAGCTTAACGCGGTAAGCGCGCCGCAACCGCCTTCCTATCCCTATGGCGAAGGCGGCGCGAGCCAACGCAACCGCAAGCTCGAGGGCGGGCGGTGAGACATCGACCGGGACAGAGCACGTTAGCGGAGCGATCAGAATGTGGGATCTGGCTGCATGACCAGATTTTCGCGTGATCCACTTTTACGCCGTCCTGTGGCCGGTTTTTACTCCGCCGTTGACAGAAGACAATGCATCGCCGTTTCAGCCGCTGGTGTCATGCCGGTGTGTGGGAGCGCGAGTTCGGGACGCTGACGGCAGATCGAGACAATCAGTATCTGATGATCGATAGCACCATCGTGCGCGCCCACCAGCAGGCGGCCACCGGAAAAGGGGGGGGCCAAAGATCAGGCGTTGGGCGTTCCCGAGGTGGACTGACAACGAAGATCCACCTGCTGGCCGACACACTTGGCCGGCCACCCCGCTATTTCAGTGCTAGATGTTTGATCCGCAAGAATGCGTAGGTCGATCGAAATACTATGGAGCGCCGCAAGGTTACCAAGCTTTCTACGTCGTCAGTTAGGGTGCGTCGGCAATGTGACTAGTCATCGTGGCGGCCTTTGCCATCTCCATCCTTCAAGCAACAGGTCTTGAAAGGAAACGAAATTAAGAAACCTACATGTACACTGTAGTTATCTGGACCAGGGATTGATCACTTTCAGCCCAGCAGCCTCAAAAGGGCTCGTGTCGCGAGTTGCGATCGCGAGGCCATTCGCTGCGGCTGTGGCTGCAATGTAGCCATCAGCCGTGCCAATCGCTTTCCCAGATACTCGAGCGCGGGCCATCAGTTCGGAATAAAACTGAGAAGTAGCCAGATCGAAGGGCAAGATTCGCTCGAAAAAGTGGGGCAGCACTTCGCTCTCAAGGCGGTCGAGAAGGATAGTTTGTCGTTTCCCTGAAGGCATAGCAGCGATCCCGAAACGAAGTTCGGCAATCGTTATTGCGGAGAGGAACAGCGTCTCGATAGCTTGGGCGTCCAACCAGGCGATCACTGCCTCATCAGGAACCGGTTTCCAAGGCTCGGATATAACATTGGTGTCCAGCAAGATCATTCGAAGGTCATCGGTTCAGCAGGTGTCTTGTCGCGGCTTTTCTGCAGGGCTTCAACGTTGCTGTCGGAAAGCCCGGCGTCGCGACCAATGGCTGTCAGCAAAGAACCGAGCTTAACACGTTCAGGAGGACGAACAGCGGCTTCAATAATGTCACGGATCTCGGCCTCGGTGCTCCGGCCATGATGAGCCGCTCGCACCCGCAGAGCACGATGTGTTTCGTCAGAAAGGTTTCGAATGGTGACTGCCGGCATTGATATCACCTCCATAGGAATGATTGCTTTGATATCAAAATATACAAAACGACGCCAAAATTCAAGATATTCATTAATGAGGACAAACATCCTGTCTGATTAGATATCCCACCGTGATGGGATCTGAACCGGCGACATCCTATTCATCCGAGGTCCGTTCGCCTGCAACAGGCTTGAAATTGATCCGGGGCTAAATGGGCAGGCAGTGCGCCACGCTCAGCGTTCAAACCGGTCCAGCATTCTTCCCAACTGGGCGTTTTGCAGCCTGAGCTTTATGGCCAACTGGTTCCTCAGCACCTTGATCTCGTCATCGAGGCTCATCTCGTTTGCAGTGTGTATAACCTGGCGACCGTCCGCTATCGCCACCGCTTCCTTGCCGCGGCTCCTTTGCTTGCGCGGAGCGACCTCGACAGTTCGCTTGATCCTAGGGGTATCTTGTGCAGCGGTGACGTCGATACCAGTACCCCCGGATATAGCCGGATTAGCGACCTCCACCATTGTGGCGACATCGCCGTCACCGGCGCGGCCGGCGCTGTCGGACAACGGTCGGCACATCGGCACTCATTGCCGTATCAGTCTCGTCGGCCATGCTGTCAACAACGACTCGGGCTGATCTGCCTTTGGTAAAGACACTTCATCGCCGGATTTGCCATTCTGAGAGCTGCCCGGCAGAAACGTCATTGCGTCTTCCTCCAGGTCTCGAGCGGCGGACTTTAGATCCACGTTGCCCCAGCTCGAGTTGGACCTGGCATCGAGTTTTCGCCTGCCGGTTTTGTACTCGACGGCAAAGCTGCGTCGCACTTTTTTCAATATAAGAGGCCTTGGAAAATCCGCGGAAGGGTTTGCTGATATGCTGCTACATCACGAATAGCGCCTACCGGACTACCAATCTACACCCATCGTCATTTCGATCACCGCACCATTCCGGGAGCAGAATTTGTGGCCAATCGGATGGGGCTGAGGGCGGTCTATGCGCTCAACGTTCTTGAAAGGAAACGGCGGACCAGTAGTTCGTCCCGAGACTTTCTCACAGGTTCCCCACGATCCATTATGCGATCTTTCTGGCCTAAAACATGAACCCCATAGCAACAAGCAGGACGCTGGCCTCGAAAGCTCTCCCCGCGCCAGACCGTTGACCCCGCTATTTCAGTGTTGATGGCGTAAGGGGTATTTATGGAACTTCTCAATCATAGCGCTTTATGCTTACGCGCGACGCCGCCGGGCTCGTTTCGGCGATTTGCCGGAAACTGGATGGTGTCGCCCTTGCAATCGAGCTGGCGGCGGGACGTGTCGAAGCACTGGGACTGCGACAGACCGCAGAACTTCTCGACCAGCACCTCTCACTGTCGTGGCCTGGTCGCCGATCAGCTCCGGGACGACAGAGGACCCTCCAGGCTACCCTCGACTGGAGCTACGACCTCCTCTCGGCGATGGAGCGCGTGATCTTAAGATGCGTCGCTGTTTTTTCGGGTCATTTCACACTCGATGGAGCGATTGGCGTCGCCCCGAGGGAGATCGCCGCAGGTCTGGTCATCGAAGCGCTCGAGAACCTGGTCGCGAAGTCCATGGTTGCGTCCCGTCAGCTGAACGGTGCTACGCGTTATCGGCTGCTTGCGACGACTCGCGCCTACGTCCTTGCACTGGAAGGCGACCCGGTTGCGGGCCGAAATCTCTCAAGACGCCATGCGGAATACTGCATTGGGTGGCTCGAAAACAAGGCTCTGGCAGGCGTTGCACTTCGCGAGACCAGCGCCCGTGCGCGCTATCTCGACAGTCTCAACGACGTCAGAAGTGCATTGGAATGGTGTTTTGGAGAGTCGGGCGATCAGCCCTCTGGAATACGCCTTGCAGCGCGGGCCGCCCCGATCTTTCTCGGTCTGTCACTTCTGGGCGACTGCTACAAATGGTGCGGGACGGCAATTCGCGCCCTTGGCACCCAGGAGTCCGGCTCTCCCGACGAAATGCATCTTCAGGCCGCATTTGGCTTATCGGTGATGTTTACGCGGGGCAGCAACGATGACGCGCGCGAGGCATTGAACCGAAGTCTCGCAATTGCCGGGCGCGGGGAAGACGACCATCTATCGCTGGTATCCGACCAAGGCGGATCTTTTCATCGCGATCTACACGAGCGAACGTTCGGTCTCGGTGCCGGTACCCGATACTGGGAACCTGATCGAAGACCTCGTGCAATACACGACCAGCCTCTGGAGGTTCTGGGCATCGCATCCGGCAGGCGCGGCGCTGCGCGGCCTGATCGCCGAAGCCCAGGCGCCGGAGGCGTTGAGCGCGCTGCGCGACAGGTTTCTTCCAGACCGAACGGCGGACGTGAGGAAGATCATGACGGACGCCGCTAAACGCGGTGAACTGCGCGCGGAAGAGGTCGAGGACAAGGTCTCGCTCTGGGTCGGCTTTAGCTGGTTCAAACTCCTGGTGGCCGAACTGCACGAAGAAAAGGCCATCCGTTCGGTGATGATGCATCGACATTACGGATTGCTGGTCAACAATAGCGGCGGTTTAACTGCGAGCAGATAGCGGACGCTTCGATGATCGTGTTAACGGCCCGGCTCGATGCGTTCTCGCCGGGATCGACAAAGATCCACGTCGACATTGACCCTCATCGATCGGAAAGACAGTACTGGTCAAGGTCGGCATCTTCGGCGATGCACTATCCGTCTCGGAACATCTGATCGCCGCCTCGCGATCCGAGGATGAGAAAAGCCGGGAGGAACGGCTAGAGCCGTGGTGGCGCAGATCCTGGTGGGCAACCAAGGCATTTAGCTGATATCGTGGACCTTGGCTCTATCATCACGGCGGGACGCGTTGCACTGGTCTGAGAATGAGCGAGGATCGAGAGGATGGCTATGTTGTTGGAGATCGATGTCGGCGCGCCCGTCCCGGACGCTTGACTTGCAGACGTGCTCGCGCCCGGCCTTCAGGTCGTTTTTTGCGGTCTCAATCCGGGCCTCACCGCCCGTCGCGATGGCCATAGTTTCTCCTCGCCGAGCAATCGTTTCTGGCGCCTCATGCATCTGGCGGGTTTCACGCCTCGGCTCTTGAGAGCGGACGAGGAGCGGGACCTGCTTGAATTCGGCTGTGGCATCACGGCTGCGGTAGCGCGTCCGACAAGGTCGGCAGCAGAACTTAGAACTGGCGACTATTTGGCCGCGGCCCCCGACCTAGAGGTAAAAATGCGCAGGTTTGGACCAGCCAACCTCGCCTTTCTCGGAAAAGCGGCGTTCTCGGCAATCAACGGCAGGAGCGACTGCGACTGGGGCAGGCAGAACGTGGTGTTTGAAGGAGCCAGAACGTGGGTTCTTCCCAATCCAAGCGGTCTCAACAGGGCGTTCAGTCTGGATCGCCTAGTCGGTTACTACAGGTGCCTGAAAGCGGAAATCTAGTTCGATGACTACGGCTCGAAATCGCCAAGGACTACGGACGTGAAGACCATCACCTTCAGTTGGTTTTGTAGATCGAAACAGCACTGCGAGACCATCATACTCCTGCAAGCCAGTTGCGCGGATCAACTGACGCCGTTTAATACCACCATCTTGTCGTCGGCCATCTCCTCCATCGTCCAAGGAATACCCCCGACACCATATCCCGACTGCCTGCGCCCGGCAAAAGGCATCCAGTCGGTTCGAAAGGCCGTGTGGTCGTTGACGAGCACTGCCGATGCATCGAGATGCCTTGCCGCCTTGAGCGCGACGGCTATATCGGTGGAAAAGACGCTCGCCTGGAATGCATAAGGCAGAGAGTTGGCTACACGGATCGCCTCGTCAATGTCGCTATAGCCATAGACACAGGTTAGAGGTCCGAATACCTCAAGCCGCGACACCTTGGCGTCCGCCGGCGGATCGAGCAGGACGGAGGGCAGAAGCGTGGTCTCGGACAACCGTCCTCCCCCGAATTGCCTTGCTCCCGCATCGGTCGCTTCCTTGATCCAGCTTGCGACACGTTCCGTCTCGCGCGGCAGGATCAGCGGCCCGACTTCCGCCTCCTTCAACGTGGGATCACCGACACGGAGGCTTGCGACCTTGGCGGCGAGCGCGTCGGTGAAGTTGGATAGGATGTCATTGTGCACGAAGAGGCGCTGCACCGACACGCAGACCTGCCCCGCGTGATAATACCCGCCTTTGACGATCGTCCCGATGATTGCATCGACACTAGCGCTGCGATCGACGATAACAGGGGCTGCTCCACCATGTTCCAGCGCACATCTCGTGCCTGGCGGCAGCTTACTTTTCAGATACCAGCCGACCTTAGCCGAGCCGATGAAGCTCAGGAAGGCGACGCGCTGATCCGTAGCAAAGCTCTCGGCAAGCGCATTGTCCTCCGTGATGAAGGTCTGACACCAGCGCTCGTCCAGTCCCGCCTCCCAGAACAGCTTGACGATCTCGATGCAGGAAATCGGCGTGGTTGCCGCCGGCTTGACGATGACCGGGCAGCCGGCCGCCACTGCGGGCGCAATCTGGTGGATGATGAGATTAAGGGGGTGGTTGAACGCCGATATCGCCGCCACGACGCCGATCGGCTCCTTGGTGGTGAAGGCCCATCGGTTGGTACTGGCAACAGTCAGGCCCATCGGGATTTCCCTGCCGCCAAAACTGCGCAGCTCGTCTGCCGCGTTGACGAGACCATCGATCGCGCGCGTCACCTCGATGATCGCATCCGTCAGCGGCTTGCCACCTTCGCGGGCGATCATGGTGGCAAAGCGGTCACGGTTCTCGGAGAGAAGCTCGGACACCCTTCTGAGGATAGCCATCCTGCGATGCGCCGGCAGCCAGGCGCTTCGATCGGCATAGGCTTTCGCGGCAACTTCGAGCTTATGCTCGAGAGCAGCGGCGTCATCGGCCGGTATTTCGGCAATGAGCGCGCGATCGAATGCCTGATAGACCTTCAGGTTAGGCATCATCTTGATCCTCCAGAATGGCGGGAAGCCGCTCGCGCAATTCCCTCACCAGCACACGTTCGTTTTCCGAATAATCGACCGGAACGTTCACCAGATGAACGCCACCGCCGGAAAAGGCATCTTCAAGCGCCTGCTTGAACTGGCTGATGTCGTCGACCCTCGTCCCCTTGGCTCCGTAGGATTGCGCATATTTCACGAAATCCGGGTTGCCGAACGTCATTCCAAAGTCCGGAAACTCGTCCACCGCCTGTTTCCAGCGGATCATGCCATAGGCATCATCCTCGATGACGAGGATGACGAGGTTCAGCTTCAGCCGGACGGCCGTTTCGATCTCCTGCGAATTCATCATGAAGCCGCCATCCCCGCAGACCGCCATGACACGCCGTTCCGGATAGAGCATCGAGGCGACCATGGCCGATGGGAGACCGGCGCCCATCGTTGCAAGGGCGTTGTCGAGCAGCAGTGTGTTCGCCATGCGCGTCCGATAGTTCCGTGCGAACCAGATCTTGTACATGCCGTTGTCAAGCGCCAGGATGCCATCATGCGGCATGACTTCCCGCATGTCATGGACCAGCCGCTGCGGCGTGAAGCGATCTTCCGTTGCCCGAACGGCGATGCGCTCGAGGATGCGCTCCCGCAGGTGAAGAAGGGCTTGCGCGTTCGGCAGCTTGCCTTCGAGGCGATCCGCCAACGCCTTCAACGATGGACCGATATCGCCGATGACTTCCGATTGCGGGAAATAGACCTGCTCGACCGTCGCCGGCTGATATCCGACATGGACGACGTTCGGACCACCCTTGCCCATGATAAAGGGCGGCTTCTCGATCGTATCATGGCCGATGGTAATGATGAGATCGGCCTGCTCGATCGCCTCATGGACATAGTCCCGTTCCGACAGTGCGGCGGTGCCCATGTAGAGCTCGGTTCCGCCCGGGACCGTTCCCTTGCCCATCTGGGTCGTGAAAAAGGGGATGCCGGTGCGGATGACGAATTGCGCGATATCAGACGTCGACCGAGGACGCGAAGCGGCTGCCCCGAGCATGAGGAGCGGGCGTTTTGCCGCGGTAATGAGGACGGCCGCGCGATCGAGCGCCGCGTCACTTGCGATCGGCAGCTCCAGCTGATGCGGGGCGACCAGAGCGACCGGTGCGCATTCCTCGGCAGCGATATCCTCCGGGAGCTCAAGATGGACCGGTCCTGGCCGCTCCTCCTGTGCGATCCGGAATGCCTCCCTGACCATCGTCGGGATCATTTGCGGCGAAACGATCTGCCGGGCAAGTTTGGTGAGCGGCTTCATCGACGCCACCACGTCTACCACCTGGAACCGGGCCTGCCGGGACGAAAGCACCCCTTTCTGGCCGGTGATCATCACCATTGGCATGGCGCCGAGCAGCGCATATGCCGCGCCCGTCGAAAGGTTCAAGGCGCCCGGCCCGAGCGTCGTCAGGCAGACACCCGGTTTGCCGGTCAGGCGACCATAGGTCGCGGCCATGAACGCAGCCGCCTGCTCATGCCGTGTCAGCACCAGCTGAATGGACGATTTGCGGATGGACTCGACAACATCGAGATTTTCTTCGCCTGGAATACCGAAGATACGGTCGACACCCTCGTTTTCGAGTGCGGCCACCAGAAGATCGGAGCCTTTGGTCATGACGGATGCCTCGTTTGGTTATCAGGTCGATCCATGAGCGATTGAGATGAAGCGAGTGCAAACATAAGCGCCTTCCCGATCAGATCCAACGGTAGTTCGGTGCATATATCCCAGATTAGGTGTGCTTAATCGGCCTGCAGAGGATCGCCGGAAAGGAGACACCTTTCGGCCCAATTCGGGGTACCGCAAATATTCGCCTTGAATGGGATCGAACCGGCGACCCAGTATTTTCAAATCCGTTTGTCTGACCACAAGACGAGAACAGCTTTCGGTCACGTCACATTGGTCCGGGCAAATCGGGTTGAGGTACTTCAGACTTGGCAACCACGACCACTCGACCCGCTGCCCTCCACATATCTTATAAACTGGCTTCGCTCCTTGCCGCGATTTTACAGCAGAATAGGCCTCCCAGAGTTCCTCCGGTTGCGCGCCCATTTTGCCATTGCAATCGCAAGAATTTCGCCGGCTCTGCCAACAGAGAAAGGCGATGGCTTGAGAGCCACTGATGATGTCCCAGGGAGTGGTGTAGCTCGTTCGATTGTCGAGCTTTCCGGTCAAGGCCGGGAGCAGGTCAACTTGCGGCAGGCAAGTTGATGAGCGGATCATCACTCATTGTGGCGATCGTCTCAAGTGTCATGTAGCGCGAGCGCTGAACAGCCCACTCATCATTTTGCTCCAGCAGGAGAGCGCCGACGAGACGGACAATGGCTTCGTCGTTGGGAAAGGACGGCTGCTGCCTATCTGTGGCTTGAGCGATGCAGAGTCCTTGTCTGAGCCCAACCACGCCGCTTTCCGCGATTGGCCTGACCGCTTCAGGTCGCCTATGCGTATGTCGAGCCGCTGCCGTTGATAGGTGTCCCTGCCAAATTCTCCATGATGCTTGTCACAGTCGGCATTGCCTGTGGCAGAGCAATGAATCCGCTATAGATCTGAGGGCGGGGGATGCCACCTTTCCATCTCGGCAAAAGCATATGATTTAATCACGCAACCGGCATTTTCCACCGATCCGACGTCGTAAGGGGATTGGATATGGCGCTGACATATCTCTCGCTGATCTCGTCAGCTTTGGTGATTGGCGGCAGCATATTGCTCTCCTAGCAATTGATAACCCGTTTCCCAACTTCAATTGTTATCATCTGACCGCATGTCAAGCTTGGACTGCGGCCGCCCGAAAAGGGGGCCAGACGGTGAAACTCTCGAATAGATTTCGAACCAAAGACCAGTTGGCTCTGGCCGAGAATGTCGAGCACGAGCCCGTCCTGGTCGACAGCAGGCGAAAACCAATTCTTTCTGGCTGCTACGCCGATTGTAACGCGATTCAGGTTTCACCGATGACGAACTGCCTGCCAATTTGCCAGCTCACAGGTCATCGCCTCTGGTCGCGTCGAAGATGGGAGGTCCTTCCATCTCAAGCCGGACGCGGCCTCTGCCGACGCGGACGAGGCGTATGGGCGCCCGCTTCTCTTCGAGCCGGCGACGCAACAGCAGGAGCCGGGTTTCGAGATTGTCCTTGATCTCCGGCATCCGGGCGCCGGCCGCGAGCCGCATTTCCCGGTTCGTGAATTCGCTTCGGCCCTCGTTCAAGTGCCATTCGAGCATCAGGCGCAGCAGCGAGCCGGCAACACCCTTCACGATGTAGGTGCCGTCGACGAACACGCTGTCGTCGAAGCGGTGATGGACGACGCGGACTTCCCGCCCGGCGGCGGCAGGTTCGGGCAGCGTGGCCACCGGCCTCGGCTCGGCGGCCGCCGCTTCCCGTTCGCTGGCCCTGAGGGCGCTGGCGGCCTGACCCGCCAAGATTTCGAGAGCCGCCTCGTCCTCCTCGCGAAAAGCCAGCCGTTCCGTGCTCTCGATGAAAAGTACGCCTGTAGCGGCGCCGCGGGCGGTCATGGGAACGGCGATCTGGCTCATGGCCGTCGGCAGTTGCGGGAAGGCGACGGTGCGTGTGGTATTTTCAGCCCCTTCCGCATCCAGGCCAATCGCTTCGCCGAACCTGCGGACGCGGCTCATGTCGCTGACCTTGATCGTCTGGCCGCTTGTTGCCGCAGCACCGATCAATCCCTCGCTGCCGGCGACTTCAGATCCAAGGCCCGAGCGCCCGTAGCCGATGCTGCCAGTGGTGATTAGACAACCGCGATGGTTGTCGCGGATGAGCACGAGCGCATTGTCGTATCTGAGAACGCGCTGGACGCTGCCGAGCAGGCTGTCGATAATTTCGTCGGCTTCCTGCTGCTGCTTGATCACCCTGATCGCCTCCGAAAGGGCGGGGAGGCTGACGGGTGGGCGGCCAGCCATGGCCAGCGCGCTTTCCACCGGCGAGAGGACCTTTTCGATCCCGTGTACCCGGAAAATATCGGCGCTCCTGAGCCGCATGACGTCCGACATGCCGACCTGCGCGCTGCTCGCCTTGAGCTGGCGGGCGATCTTGTCAAATAACGCGCCTGCATCGACGGAACGCACGAAGCCGATGTCGAGCAGGAACTGGTCGCCCGTCAAACCGTCGACAAGGATCAGCGTGACCTTGGGATTGGCGCGCACATTTGCTGCCGTCTTGGCAAAGAACTGGTTGGAAAGCGCGACATGCTCCTCATCGATCCGCACCACATGGGAGAGATAGGATATGTTCGGCATGCCATCGGCCGAGGCCGTGGCGATGATGGAGGGGATGACACCTTCGAAGCAGGCGGAAAGATCAGAAAGCCGCGGATTCATCGGGAGCTCGCACCAGATTGCTCGCCTGCCAGCATGCCGGCGAGCGGGCCGGGAGTCTGGACGTAGATTTCGCTGATTGCGAGCCGGGCGACCCGCGCCTCGCGCGCCGTCAGCCAAGGCGCGATGAGGCGCCGAGGCACACCGAGGGATTCGAGCTCTTCCGTCGCCGAGGCCATGAAGCGGTCGGCGCGATCGAGGTCGCGCCTTTCCGTGTCGCGCATCGTGGCGGTGCCCTTCAGCTGGAAGCTCACATAGTCCGAGGGGCTGACGAAGGTGGCGGCGATCCGCCCGGTCTGCTGGATGCAGGGCTCGAGTCGCGGCCACTGCCAAGCGGAAAAGACGACGTCGATCGTTTCGCGGTCTTCCAGGAGATGAAAGCCGACGCCGCGTCCCGCGGAGGGCCGGCGGCGATCGTCGGCCACCGCGATGATGCACATCAGCGGCCGATTGAAAAAGTCGAGGAGCCTGTCATCGAGCCTCACTGCCACCCCCTATTGCTGTTCCCCAGACTTCTTAGCAAACTTTTAGGATATTCGGCACGGCTTGCACATTCATTTAGGAACGCCGGATTTCGCGGCGCGCTATAGAAACGCCGTACCGGCTGGACGGCCTGAACAATCATCATCTGCCCGTCTTCGGCGGCCCCCGCGCCGCCCAGGGGAATGACGTCGATACCACGCCTCGCATGTCGGGGCGAGACACGATTTCTGCGTCCTGCCGCAAGAGTGAAAGCATCGAGGATCGATGCGGTCCGAACCTGGAGAGAGAGATGAAAAAATTCACCGACGCGGCGGTTTCGCCGTCGGGACATGGGACGCAGGCGATGGCGTTCGGCAGGCATGTCATCCGCATGATGGCAGCCCATACGGGCGGCTCGCTCGGCATGTTCGAGGCTTTCGTGCCGGCCGGCGAAGGACCGCCGCTGCATGTGCACGAGCGCGAGGACGAGTTCTTCCGCGTCCTTGCCGGCCGCTTCGGCTTCTGGTGCGCCGGCGACTATGTCGAATTGACGGAAGGCGGTTGCATCGCGCTGCCACGCGGCGTGCCACACCGCTTTAGCAATGTCGGCAAGACGGAAGGCCACCTCATGGTCGTCGTCACGCCGGGCGGGTTCGAAAGCTTCTTTCCGATCGTCGAACTCTGCAGGCCCGAAACACACGAGCAAATCGCCTCGGTCGCCAGGGACTTCGGCCTGATCTTTCCACCCGACAACGACCGCAAGGTCGCCTGACCCACCCGAACACACCACGGAACCTGAACACCGATCCATCGAAAGGAGACTGAAGGATGACACACGCGCCTTCGAACACAGACGAAATGACCCTGACGGCAGCGCAGCTCGACGCCTATCTCGCCCGGATCAGGATGGAGCGACCGGCTCACCTCGACATCCGCAGCCTGTCACAGCTGCATCGCGCCCATCTCAGGACCTTCACCTGGGAAGCGCTGGATGCCTTCATGGGATGGCCCTCCGCGATGACCCCGACCGCGGCCTTCGCCAAAATGGTCGAAGGCCGGCGCGGCGGTTGGTGCTACGAGATGAACGGCCTCTTCGGCGCCGCGCTTACCGCGCTCGGCTTCCGCGTGACCCGCCTTTGCGGCGGCGTCGATCGGGAGAAGCTCGGTGACATCGCCATTGGCAATCACCTCACCCTGCGCATCGATCTCGACCGTCCCTATCTCGCTGAAGTCGGCGTCGCGGACGCTATCGTCGAGCCGGTGCCGCTGACCGTCGGGCCGATCAGCCAGCGTGGTTTCGACTTCTCGATCATGCCGGCCGACGGCGGATGGCTGCGTTTCAATAACCATGTGCGCGGCATTGCAAAAAGCTTCGACTTCCGGCTCGACCACAGCGACGAGGTGGCGATGGCCACGACGCATGGCTGGCTGATGCAGGATCCGGGCTCGCCGTTCACCAATGCGCTCGCGGTTCTGCGGCACACGGTGGACGGTTATGTCGCCCTGCAGAACGACTGCCTGCGCCGCGTGACCGCAAAAAGCCTCACCGAGCAGCGCATCACGAGCGCTGACCATCTCGCCGACACGTTCGAGACCGTGTTCGACCTCGACATTCCCCGGCACAGCCGCGTCTGGGAGCGCCTTCAGGCTATCAGCCGCGACAAGGCCGCCTGAACCGGCATCATCACGTCAAAGTCAAGGAACCACCCATGCTTCGCATTCCTGTATTCTCACTCGTTATTGCCTTGAGCACGACCTTCGCCCTTGCCGCCGCCGGCGACCCGGCGCCCGGCGGCGCCTACAAGACTGATCCCTCGCATTCTAGCTTCAACTGGTCGTTCAACCATTCCGGCCTTTCAAATTACACCGCGCGTTTCACCAAAGTCGACGCTCGGCTGGAGTGGAAGCCGGAAAAGCCGGAAACCTCCACGCTCTCGGTCACGATCGATCCGCTTTCGGTCCGCACCGACTATCCCTGGCCGGAAAAGGTGAACTTCGATGCTGAGATCGGCGGCGAGGAGACGTTCCTGGCCGCCAAGCCGATTACCTTCATTTCCAAGACGATCCGCGTAACGGGCGAGAATACCGGCGCCGTCGAAGGCCTCCTGACCCTGCGCGGCGAGACGCACCCGGCGACGCTCAACGTCACCTTTAACGGTTCGATGGCCGAGCACCCGATGATGGGCGTCCCGAAGATCGGCTTCTCGGCGACCGGCAGGATCCGCCGCAGCGAATGGGGACTGGATTTCGCAATCCCCGAGCTCGGTGACTTGGTCACCTTTGCCATAGAAACGCAGATGGTGCCCGCCGATTACTCATTCCAGTGAGAAACGAAATGAGATGCAGGTCCGGCCGGACCTGCATCTCAATCACTGCAGCAGGGTCTCATGGCTCAGTCGCCACGTCAACGAAACTAATGAGCTTGGCAAATGTTGTGAAGCTGATTTGTGGGAACGTCGGAACGTCGGAGGGTGCTCGGCGCCGACTCATGATGGCGCATCAAGGCTCTTCAACCGCTGTTCACGGGATGTGAAGTATTGGACTCCCGAAACTGTTCCCCGCCTGGCCACGTTCGATATCAGTGGCGTGAAGTGGAACCTTGAGTCATGGGCAAAGAGAAAGCAATAGTGGAAGGCGCCTCTGCAATGATCCTTAAGCGGAAATACTGGCACCAGATGAAGGGCGATAAGGTAAGGCGCCGGCTGGCGTCTCCTATGTCATCGCCCGATCGTGCGGGCCGCGGCTTCAGCAGTCCACTTCCTCCGGCCAAACTGGGACCACCGCCAACCGTGTCGATTTTCGCCATCGAGAGCACGCGCGCTACTGCAACCAATCGAGATATTGGTGTATCGAGATCGTTGCTTGACCGTCGTTACCCCCATGAAAGTCGCGCGTCATGTCCGGGAGGCGGCAAATGCCTTGGAGGCGGTCCGGGCCACGCAATTCCTGGCACGGAATGAGCTGGATGCGAGGGATCGGAATCCGGCTGCCGTTCACTGAATGCTTGCTTTGACATCTTTTGGAATAAAAAGCCCGCCGTGTTGGCGGGCTTGGGAAGATTTGGTTGCGGGGGCACGCAACCAACGATTCCTGCGATTGGTTGAGCGAGATATACCGAAGCTGGCACGCATCACAGGACCGATGCACACGGTGAAGCCAGACGGTGGTCCACCAATGATGACTTCACAGTGAAGCTCCCTCTGCCTTCAACGATCTAGGCGTGATCACACCGATACCAACAGCGGGGTGATGTCGCCGCTCGCATCGCCTGCACGAAGCGTGACGACAAGCTCGAATTCACCCCCTCGCGATCAAGAGAACATATTGGCTAAAGAGCTCTGACATGCGGCAGAGCGTAGTGACCTGGGCGTTCCCAATAGTCTGGCTTGTCAAATCACGATCGAGACGTGCAACGACATCAAGCTTAGAGCTTGGATCGATGACCACAAAGCCGGCGATGAATCGATCCGACGCGAGATCTGTGATATCAGCCTCGCCTGGTCTGACAGATGCTGGAGCCGCAATGTTCAGTCGAAAAACTCACCTCATATTCGCAGCATGCCTGGCATCTCTTTTCTTTTCGCCATCATTTGCAACGGAAAGAATTTCGTGGAACTCGCTGAGACCGATGGACCAGCGGGGCGCGCTCCTGCCTCCAAGTGAAAGCGTGCCTGACGAAGTGGTCGCCAAGAGCCTCACTTGGCCCATTAACGGGCCCGCGGTGGAGTTGACAGGGTTTCTCCTGCCGATCGACCAGGAAGGAGAGCTTGTCTACGAATTCATGCTCGTCCCGTGGGCGGGAGCTTGCAGTCACGGTGCCGCTCCGCCACCAAACCAGATGGTTCATGTGTTCCCGGCTCAGCCATACCGAATTTCGCGAATATATGAACCGATCGTCGTGAGCGGTCGACTGAAGCCCGGGATCGACCAGGCCCAGCTTTTCATCATGGATGGCAGACGGGTCCTTACCTACGGATACAGCATGACGAAGGCCGATGTCGTTGCCGCGAATAAACTCGACGATCCCGATCTCCGCGCAATCCCTCCCGGAAATTTCCTGTCGAAATAGGGCGCAAGAAGCGAGACATGATCGCACGCGCGAACGAACCAACGCCTTGGCGAGGTATCTCAAGCTACAGTCCTCCACCTCGAGACATCGGCACATGCCTCGAACCGCATGAGCGGCAACGGCAGCGCTGGCGCGCAGAGATCTGCTTCGAGCGATCGCAGCGGCCGATCAGGGAGCTTCCAGACGAAGCACCTGATCGCTGACGGCGGTCAGCAGCGCTTCGTCATGGCTGACGACCATGATCGCCACGTCCCGTTCCCGTGCGACCTTCACCATCAGCTGCATCGTTTCCGCCTGCGTTACCGGATCGAGGCGCGAGGTCGGCTCGTCGGCGAAGAGGAAGACCGGATCGAGGAGCAGCGCACGCAGCAGGGCGATCCGCTGAAGTTCGCCGCCGGAAATCTCACTGGGCAGCCTGTTCAGGAGGTCGGATGACAGCTTGAGGTTCTCGAGAGATGATGCGATGCGGGCACGATCGATTCCGTGAAGCCGCACAAGGTCTTCTAGTCCCTGAGCCAATGTGATCCGGGCCGGAAAAGCAGCCGGCGGGTCCTGCCACAGCTTCTGGTAGCCCAGGCGCCGGATGGATGGGTCTCGCCAGAGCGTGCCTTGATGCGGCAGCAGACCAAGAATTGCATTGCCCAGGCTCGACTTGCCGCAACCCGAGGGACCGAAGATGCCAAGCACCTTCCCCGGCGATAGCGTGAAGTTCACCGGCGCGAAAAGTTGCCTTCCGCCTCGTGCGACCTGAAGACCTTCGGCCCGGATCAACGGTGGCATTTCCGCCGCCGGAGTGCGTCGAGCCCAGCGTCCGGGATCGGAGGCGACCAAAGCCCGGGTATAGGGATGTTCGGGAATGGTCAGCACGCGTCCGGCCGGACCACGCTCAATCACCTCCCCGCCCTTCATGACGAGAATCTCGCCGCCGAGACCCGCCGCAAGGACAAGGTCATGGGTGATGGTCAGGAGGCCGCCTCCTCCTTCAAGGCCACGACGCAGGAGCGCGAGTACATCGTCACGACGACCGGCATCAAGACCCTTGGTCGGTTCGTCGGCGACGGTGACGGTCGCCCCGCCCGCCCGCGCAGCGGCGAAGGCCAGACGCTGCGCCATGCCGCCGGAAAGCTGCCAGGGATATTTGGAGCCTGACCCGTCCAGACCCAGCGCCGCCAGGTCCGCATTGGCGCGGTCATCCGGGCGTTGATCACTCCGGAAGAATTGGTAGACTTCAGCGACCTGGCGTTTTGCGGGCATGAGCGGATCAAGGGCGAGCCAGGGCTCCTGCGGCAGAACCGCGACGCGGCGACCCCAGAGCGCGCGGCTGGCCCGGGACCGGCCCGGCTTCAGCCGCTCGTTTCCGACGATGATGCTGCCGGCCGCCTCAAGTCCCTTCGGCAATGTGCCGATGATCGCCTGCGCAAGCAGGCTCTTGCCCGAGCCGCTTTCGCCCAGGACGGTGACCGCTCTCCCCGCCGGCAGGCTGAGCGAGACCGGATTGACCAAGGCCTCCTTACCTGCATGTACCGTGATGTTTTCGGCGATCAACAAGGTCATCGGCGGCCTCCCGCAATGAGGTTGAGCGACAGGAGCAGGATGAAGCAGGCGAGCACCGGCTGGATGAGCGCCACGGGCGCTTCCCGCCAGCTTGGCAGAAGCTCGACCATCATCAGGCCAAGTTCAGGTGTCGGCGCGCGCATGCCGACGCTGACGAACCCAAGTGCCGCAATGGCGGCAATAGCGTTGGCGACGCCGAATGCCGCTGCCGTGCGCAGCATCGGCCCGATTTCCGGCCACAGAATGCGACGAAACACCCAAAGCGGGCCGAAGCCCTGCAGCGTCGCTGCCTCGACCGCCGGGCTCGCCAGGTGGCTGCGGGCCGCACTGCGTGTCAGCCGGAAGAATTCGATCCATTGCACGGCAGCGATGCCCGCCCAGAAGGCGAGCGGGGTAGACGGCAGGATGACGCCCATCATCAGCACCATCAGCAGGGCCGGCAGCGCCAGGAAGGAGTCCGCCAGCAGCGACAGCCCCCGGTCAATGAGACCACCTCGCCAGCTGGCCAGGGCACCGAGAGCGACGCCAATCACGGCGGCCGTCGCCGTCGCGGAAATGGCAATGACCAGAGAAAGGCGCAAGGCGTAAGCCAGGCGCGAATACATCGACCGGCCCAGATGATCGTATCCGAATGGAGCACCGGCATCCGGGCCTGCCAGCGCCTTCAGGAGCGCCTGCTTGAAGGGACCCACGGTGTCGAAGAGCGGCCCAATCAGGGCGTAGGCCAGTATGGCCACAAGCAGCACCCATCCCATGCGATAGCTTGACATCGTCACGCGCGCACCTCACGCGGATCGATCCGCCGCGCGACCAGATCGATGACGGCGTTTATGACAACGAAGGTCAGGCCCATCACAAGCGCCGTGCCCTGCACCATCGGGACATCGCGGTGGAACACGGCGTGAATGAGCGCGTGACCGATGCCTGGCCAGCCAAAGATCGTTTCGACTACCACCACGCCTTCGGCCAGAAGCACGAACTGAAGGCCGAGATAGGTGATCACCGGAGCACCGATATTGCGCAGGCCGTGGCGAAGGAGAACCTGGATCTCGCTCAACCCTTTCGTGCGCGCGAAGGCGTAGTGGGGACTTGCTTCAACGGCGGCCATTGCATCGCGGGTGATGCGTGCCGAGGCAGCCGCGAGACCGAGCGCCAGCGTCCCGGCCGGCAGGAAAAAGTGGCTTGCCTGGCCATAACCGGCCGATGGTAGCAGACGAAACTGCACCGCAAAGATCACGATCAGAACCAAGCCCAGCAGGAACTGCGGCACAGCCCTGAATGCTGCCGCGATTACGAGCAGCGCCCCATCGAAGCGGCCGCCGGCATTGAGTCCAGCGTAGATTCCGAGCGGCGGGCCGATCAAGAGCGATAGTGCCAGCGCCATTGCCGCCAGTTCAAGGCTTGCACCCAGCTGATGGACAATCTCCCCCCAGACGCTTTGTCCTGAGACCAGCGATTTCCCCAGGTCGAATTGTGCCAGGTCGGACATCCAGCGCAGGAACTGGGCCAGCGGATCGGCGCCCAGTCCCAACTCTACACGAACCGCCTGGGCAAGTTCGGCCGAGGCCAGATCGTAGCCGTAGCGGGCGGCGGCGATGCGATAGGCCATGTCTCCCGGCATTGCCTGCATCATCAGGAACGACATCACGCCGACCACCAGAGCTACGCCTGCCGCCTGCAGCAGGCGGAAGGCTATGATACGCAATGCCGCCGTCACTTGATGAACTCGGCCGACTTCAGCCCGAGCGTACGCTCGTAGGGATCGATCACAATGCCCTTCACCTTCTTGGAAATGGCCGCAGTCTGCTGATACCAGGCGATCGGAATGACGGGCATTTCGGCATGAAGGACACCGGCAAGAGCGGCGCGTTCGGCCGGGGTCCCGCCGTTGGCCGCCATCTTTTGGACGGCAGCCGTGAAATCGGCATTCTGCCAGCCCATCGCACCCCAATCACCGGTCGGCGCGTAGTCCTGCATCAGCGTTCCGATCGGATCAGGCACCAGCGCGAAGTTGCGGGCAAACAGCGCCATCTGAAGAGTTCCTGCGGCGTGCTTGGCGGGGACTTCGGATGAGTTGGTGGAGTTGATGGTGACGGCGATACCGACGTCGCGCAAAAGCTGTTCCAGCACAGCGGCCGTCAGGGGCAGTTCTGGCCGGTCCGGATAAGTCAGCAACTCGACCTCAAATCGCTGGCCGTCCTTTTGCAGCACTCCGTCGGCTCCTGGGGTCCAGCCCGCTTCGGCAAAGGCAGCCTTGGCGGCTTCTGCATCATATGCGAGAGGAGCAAGCGCAGCGTCGTGCCAATCCGCCATGGCCGGGGGAAACATCTGCGTTGCCGCCGCCGGGTAGCGGAGAACTGCCTGCGCCAATCCAGCGCGGTCGATAGCCAGCGACAATGCCCTGCGCTCTTCGATCGTGTCGAAGAAAGGTGAGGCAAGATTGATCTTCAACAGCAACAGGCGCGGCAGAGAGACGGATTCCACATTCACGGACTCCACGGCCTTGAGTCTCGAGACGGAGGCCGGATCGAGGTTGACCACCACTTCCGCATCCCCCGCTTCCGCCATCAGCGCGCGCGTCTCGGACCGACTGATGCCGCTATAACGCACAGCCAGCAATTTTGGCGCACCACCCCAATAGGCTTCAAACCGTTCTGCCTCCAGCGTCATCGGCGGCTCGAGCTTGGTTGCCTTGAAAGCGCCCGTGCCGATCAAAGCCGTCACCGTACCGTCGGCGGCATAGGACGCGGGTGCAAGGATGCCGGTGCGGTATTCGGCGAGGAAGGCGGGCAGCGCCGCGAAGGGCTTGGACAGCGCGATGACGACCTCTTCCCCCTCGGCAGCGATGGAGGCGATCGGCGCTTTCGTCAGGCCCCCCTCCTTCTTGGAAGACCAGTTCAGCGCGTTGGCCGCGGCTTCCGCGGTCAGCGGACTGCCGTCATGGAACGTCACGCCCGATCGAATGTGAAAGCGCCAAGCCAGATTGTCCGCGCTGACCTTCCAACCATCCGAAAGGCCGGGCAGAAGCTGTCCCGAAGCGTCGGCACTCACAAGCGTCTCGACCACATCCATCTTGAGGTAGATGTCGCCTGAGAGCACTGGATCGGCCGACTTGATCTCGAACGGCGCGGCCACGTTCAGGACCGTGTCATCCGCAAAGGCGGCCATGGGGATGAGGGTGGCAAGCAGGGCGACAAGTGGAAGGCGCAGCACAGTCGATCTCCGTTATGTTATAGCATGACGCTCCTCTAGCGGCGTTGTCACTCGTATTCAAGATGCTCCTGCGGAAAAATGTTGCACCCACTATTGCCCCAACATGCAGCGCGCTGCCCGCTCGTCGACGTCCCGTCATACGTTCTATTTTCTGACGCATCGTGCCGCTACCGGCGGTCTGACCGTCATTTCCTTGCTGTCGCGATAAGGCGGATGACGAGACACAACACGATCAGTCATACTGCGCTTCGCGAGAGCCACGGGGTGCAGGCTTCAGCAATATCCTGCTCGGTCACGTCGACCATGGCCTTGTGTACCGAAATCTGTCGGGTCGAACGCCCGGCACTCATGATGACAATGACCGTTTCCTTCGGTGGGCAACCGGGAACGGAACAAGCGAGCTCGTTGACGAAGACAGCATCGGCATCGCCAAGGCGGAAGGCATCGCGGGACCATTGCTTGATGGCACGTGCCGCGCCAACGATCGCCGGTGTTTGGCGCGCGAGCGGATTGGTGAAACCAGACTTCATATGACTCTCCGTTTTCGCGCCTTTGAAGTAGACACCAAGTAGGCGAAAAGCTCCTGGATTTGCTGGCTGCGCAGTTCGTGGCCGATCAACACGAGTTTCGTCGCTCTTGGTTCTCCGGGCCACGCATCGAGGCGCTGTATCGGATAGAGCCTGTGCTGGACTGCGTGGACGATAGCGGGGCGAGAAGGGTCATCCGCCAATGCCACGATTCCCTTCAATCTGAGCAGGCCCGATTGGATGTTGCTGACGATCAGGTCGAGGAACATTTGCAGCTTGTACGGGTCGAGCGGCTGCTCTTGGGTGAGCGCCACGGCCTTGATCCCGTCACCATGACGGTTGGGGTCATGGTCATGCACCCGGTGTCTGGAAAGTCCTTCCATGGCGAGCCATCCCACCACATCGTCGGTCTTGCCCAGCGTCGAATACCGTCCCGCTTCCAGAATGATCTCTGCAGGTCGGAAGTCGGGATCATGCCTGTCGTGAAAGCGGGCAGCTGGATTGAGCCATTGCAGGTCCGAGAAGGCGGGGCCGGCCAGATCGGTCTTTGTCGCGACAACATGATCGGCGAAGGCGAGCTGTTTCCATCCTTCGACATGGCGATCAAGCATCTCCCGACCGTCAAGTGCATCCAATGTGGTGAAAACCTTGGAAAGATGAAAATGACGGCCGACGACATGGTCGCGCAATCCTATCGCAGGTGCGCCACCGGCTACGAGGCTATTGATGATCGGTGCCGGATCAGCGAGACCTGTCGTCTCGATCAGGACACGCGAGAACGGCGCAATCTCTCCCAAACGCCGCGCCTCGTGAAGCTCGAAGAGCGAGGCTCGCACGTCGCTTGTCGCTGTACAGCAGATGCACCCAGTCGTGGTCCGAAAATAGCGCTCGCTCCCGACCTTCACCAGCGCATGGTCGATGGGAACGGAGCCGAACTCGTTGACGATCACGGCGCTGTCCGTCATCGCTGGATCAGCAAGCAATTCGTTGAGCAGCGTCGTCTTGCCGGAGCCGAGAAAGCCCGTCAGCAGCACGACAGGCACCGAGTCGTAAAGTGCCATGATCTCCTGCTCGCCTCGATCTGCTATGCCGCGCCGTTTGAAGATGCCGAAAGGCATGTCACCTCTCCCCTGCCTGGCCGGCACATGAATGGTGGCGGGCGTTGACCCGCCACCCTGTGCATTCAGCTCCCGAGAATGGCTGCCTTCATCGTCTTCACATTATGATGGAACATGTCGATATAGGTCGACGCCGGGCCGTCGGGACCGGAGAGCGCATCGGAAAACAGCGTTCCGCCGACCTTGAGGCCGGTCTCGCTCGCGACTTGTTCCATGAGACGCGGATTGGTGATGTTCTCGACGAACACCGCCGACGCCTTGTCTTCCCGCACCTGGTCGATGATCTTGGCCACGTCGGCGGCCGAAGCTTCGGCTTCGGTCGAGACGCCCTGGGGAGCAAGGAACTTCAGGCCATATTCATGCGCGAAATAGCCGAAGGCGTCGTGCGAGGTGATAATCGTGCGCTTGGCCTCGGGGATCGAGGCGATCTCGTCGCGCACTTCCTTGTCCAGTGCCTTGAGTTTGGCCAGATAGGTATCCGCGTTGGCCGTGAAAGTCGAGCAATCGGCCTTGTCCGCGGCGCATAGGGCTTCCGCGATGTTCTTCACATAGATTTCGCCATTGGCGACCGACTGCCAGGCATGCGGGTCAAACTCGCCGTGATGATGATGTCCTTCTTCCTCCGCATCGTGGCCGGCTTTGGCGTGGGTCCCGTCCGCATGTTCATGCTCTTCTTCCTCGCCCTTGAGCGGTGAGACGCCCTTGCTGACTTCGATGACCGGAGCCTTGGTGCCGCTGGTCTCGATCAGTCGCGACATGAAGCCTTCGAGGCCGAGACCATTGACGAGCACGACATTGGCGCTTTCCAGCGAGGCGGCATCGGCCGGGCTGGGCTCATAGGTATGCGCGTCGCCGTCGACGGGAACGAGCGTCTTGATCTCGATCTTGCCGCCTCCAACGTTCCTGGCGAGGTCCGCGATGATAGAGAAGCTGGCGACGACCTTCAGTTCCGCGGCAGATGCCGAGGAGGCGATGCCGCCAAGCACGATGGCACTGGCATAGCTGGCGAGGCGTAGGGTCCTGAACATGGGAAGCTCCTTCTGTTGATCAGGCTGTCTTGTGGCGGCGTGACTGGAGGAGGCCCATCAGCACCCCCCTTCGGCCGGCCAAAGCTGAGATGAGGTAGAAAGCGCCGGCGACGAAGATGATCGCGGGGCCCGATGGCATGGATGCATGATAGGACAACAGCAACCCGCCGACGGATGACGCGACGGCGATCGTCGCCGCAATCAGACAGAGGCTGCGGACGTCGTTGGACCAGAAGCGGGAGGCGACTGCGGGCAGCATCATCAGCCCCACCGAGAGCAGCGTGCCCAGCGCCTGGAAACCGCCGACCAAGTTGAGCACGACAAGCATCAGAAAGACGAAATGAACAGGGCCGCCGATTCGGCTGACCGATCGCAGGAAAAGCGGGTCGAGGCACTCGGCGATCAGCGCCCGCCAGAACACAAGCAAAGCGATCAGCGACACGCCAGAGATGGTTCCGATCACCGAGAGCGCCTCGTTGTTTAGGGCGAGAACGGAGCCGAAGAGCACATGCATCAGATCGACGCTCGAGCCATGCCAGGAGACGATGAGAACGCCGACCGCGAGCGAGATGAGATAGAAGGCCGCCATGGATGCGTCCTCCCGCTGCACGGTGATGCGCGACACGATGCCGGAACCGATGGCGACCAGCATGCCGACGGCGAGACCACCGAGCGTCATCGGCAGGATGTCGAGACCAAAAATAAGAAAACCGATCGCCGCCCCCGGAAGGATAGCATGCGACATGGCATCGCCCGTCAGACTCATGCGGCGCAGCATCAGGAAGACGCCGACCGGCGCGCAACTGATCGACAGGACGATCGACCCGAACAGAGCCCGTTGCATGAAGCCATATTGCACGAAGGGGAATATCAGCCAGTCATACATGGGCGGTCGTCCTGTGGCTGTGCGCCGTGTCGTCATGGCCTTGCGAGTGGACTTGTGACTCGGTGTCATCCTCGCACCAGCCCGCGTTGTCGTCCCACGCTTCCTGGAAGATTCGCGCCCGGGAGAGGTTATGCTCCGTCAGCACCTCCGATGTCGGACCCCAGGCCACGGGCTTGCGCGCCATCAGTAAGGTCTCAGGGAAATGGGACCTAACCAGCGCATGGTCATGCAACACGCAAAGTACGGTCCGGCCCTCGGAGACCCACGCCTCGATGACGTCCATAAGATGGCGGATCGTCGGCTCGTCCACGGCATTGAAGGGTTCGTCGAGCAATATGAGATCGGCGTCCTGCAACATGGTCCGGGCAAACAGCGCCCGCTGCATCTGCCCGCCCGAGAGACTGTCGAGGGGACGATTTTCGAAGCCGTGCAGCCCCACCTCGGCGAGACAATTAGACAGGTCGTCCCTGTCGCCTCGCGTCAGACGACCGAAGAGACCGCGCTTCTGCCAGAAGCCAAGTGACACGAGGTCTATGACCCGGGCCGGAAAGAAACGGTCGATTTCGGAATGCTGCGGCAAGTAGCCGAGACGGTCGAAATGCAGTTCGCACGTGCCGCTGATCGGCTTCAGGATTCCCGCGATGCCCTTCATCAGCGTCGACTTGCCGGACCCGTTGGCCCCGACGACGGCAGTCAGCGAACCGCGCGCGACGCTGCCGTTCAAGTGGTGGACGGCGGCATGAGAGCCATAGCCCAAAGTGAGGTTTTTGAAGTCGAGGCGGTTGGCGTTCATTTTCGGCACCGGGGATTGACAACTGCGTCTTATGTAATGTTATTACGTTCGTCAAGGGGACGTTATACCGTAACAATCCATCCGCCAACCACCCGCGACCAAATAACGCGCTGGAAAGGACGATCCCGATGTCAGTGGAAGCCGTCGCAAAGCTAGACCCCACCCCCGTCACTGTTCTTACGGGCTATCTGGGTGCGGGAAAGTGAACCGCATCCTGTCCGAGCCGCACGGACGAAAGTACGCCGTCATCGTCAACGAGTTCGGCGAGGTCGGCATCGACAACGACCTGATCGTTGACGCCGACGAGGAAGTCTTCGAGATGAACAACGGCTGCATCTGCTGCACCGTTCGTGGCGACCTCATCCGCATCATCGAGGGCCTGATGCGCCGTCGCGGCCGTTTCGACGGCATCCTGATCGAGACAACGGGCCTCGCCGATCCCGCACCGATCGCCCAGACCTTCCTCGTCGATGAGGACGTGAGAGCCAAGACCCGGCTCGATTCAATCATCACCGTCGTCGATGCCAAGCACTTTTTGGGTGAGATCGACAAGGCACACGAGGCGCAGGAACAGCTTGCCTTCGCCGATACTGTCATCCTCAACAAGATCGACCTCGTGTCCCCAGATGAGATCAAGGCCGTCGAGGAACGCATCCGCAGGCTCAATCCATTCGCGGCGCTCATCCATGCCAACCGTTGCGACGTCGATATCGCTGCCTTGCTGGACCGCAGGGCCTTCGACCTCGATCGCCTCCTCGAGGTGGAACCCGATTTTCTCGATGAAGTCCACGAGCACGAGCACGACGATCATGTGACCAGCATTTCGCTCGTGGAACATGCGCCGCTCGATCCGCAGAAATTCTTCCGCTGGATCGAATATATCGTGCAGGCTTACGGCACCGACATCCTGCGTATGAAAGGGATCATGTCGTTCGGCGATGACGACGACCGCTACGTTGTTCAGTCCGTCCATATGCTGATGGAGGGCGATCATCAGCGCCCCTGGAAGCCGGACGAGCGACGTGTTTCCCGGCTCGTCTTCATAGGCCGCGACCTGCCTCGGGACATCATTTCCGATGGATTTGGCAAGTGCCGCGCGACGCGTGTCGCTGCTGAATAAGCGAGCTCACGAGGGGGATCGGAGGTCCGCCGCTTGCTCCGATCAGCTGATTTTACCTCTAAGAGTCCGAGCCACATCATGCCTCAAGACGCTGCCACCGAACATAGGAAACTGACCCGAAACCAGGGCCTCGTCCTGTCTGTCCTCGAGGGAGCTGGGCAGCCACTCAGTGCCTATGGTATCCTTGACCGGCTGCGCGGCGAGGGCCTGAAGGCACCGCTTCAGGTCTACCGCGCACTCGACAAGCTCGTCGAGGTAGGCCGAGTTCATCGTCTCGAAAGCATGAACGCCTTCGTCGTCTGCTGCCACTCGAACCACGGGCACATCCATTCCCGGTTCACGGCCTTCGAAATCTGCGACGCTTGCGGCAAAGCCTCCGAATTTCACGATGAAGCTATGGAAGACGCGTTGATGCAGCACGCCCGCAACGGCCGCTTCAAGATCAGGACGACAGCCATCGAAGTCAGGGGCATCTGTCGCGAGTGCCGCTAGCCGCTGTCCATTTCAATGACCTATCCCAAGGAGATTACAACCATGCGGGACAAACTCCCCGTTACCGTGCTTTCAGGCTTTCTCGGGGCCGGAAAGACCACCCTTCTCAATCACATACTTGCAAATCGCGAAGGCCTCCATGTAGCACTCATCGTCAACGACATGAGCGAGATCAATATCGATGCCGCGCTCGTTCGGGACGGCGGTGCCAACCTGTCGCGGACGCAGGAGCAACTGGTCGAGATGACCAACGGCTGCATCTGTTGCACCCTGCGCGACGACCTGCTCAAGGAAGTGCGGGCACTCGCCGATCAGGGACGATTCGACTATCTCCTCATCGAATCGGCAGGCATTGCCGAGCCGCTGCCGGTCGCCGCCACCTTCGATTTCCGTGACGAGAACGGAATGAGCCTGTCCGACGTCGCCCGGCTCGACACTATGGTGACGGTGGTCGACGCCGCCAATCTGCTCAAGGACTACAGTTCCTCGGATTTCCTCTCCGATCGGGGTGAAACCGCCGGCGAAGGCGACGTCCGCACCATCGTCGACCTCCTCGTCGAGCAGATCGAGTTTGCCGATGTCGTCGTGCTCAACAAGGTCAGCCTCGCCTCGTCGGCCGAGCTTGATGCGGCGCGCAAGATCGTCGTCGCACTCAATCCCGATGCCACGATACTGGAGGCGGACTTCGGCTGTGTCGAGCTCCGTGACGTGCTTGGGACCGGCCGGTTCGATTTCGACCGGGCGGCCGAGCATCCGCTCTGGTACAAGGAATTGCACGGTTTCAAGGACCACGTGCCAGAGACCGAAGAATACGGCATTCGCTCCTTCGTCTACCGAGCAAAAAAGCCATTCAACCCACTGTCGTTCAAGGCGTTTATCGATCGGTCCTGGCCCGGCGTGGTTCGTACCACGGGTTTCTTCTGGCTGGCGACGCGGCCCAATTTTGTCGGCGAGATCAGTCAGGCCGACGCGCAGGTTCGCACAGGCAAGGCCGGTCTCTGGGCGGCATCGGCATGGCGACGCTCGATGCGATGCGGCAAGCATCGCAGCCATGATCGACATGTTTGCCCGGCTTGCCATCTTCTTCAGGAATACAAAGCGACGCCACCGAGCCATCTGGAAGGACGTATGTCGCCAAATTGTCCGTTGGGGCAGCGACCACAGGGCGAGGAGAAAATCCGAGAACAACGAGCAGCATCGCGCAGAATATGCGCGACGCGACGCCAAACGTTTTCCCGTGCTTGCTCATGTGCCGATTCGAACCGAATTGGCTGGATTGACAACCTCGTCCGCGGAGAACAGATTTTCCGCATTGCAATTGGCTGCGGGTGTCAGCCAACCCGATTTGCACCTGCGACACTAAGCCGTTGATTTTATTGGCGGTAGAATCGCGGCGCCGATTTTGGCGCAAGACAAAGAACCAGGTAACCTATTGTGCCACCAAGGTTTTTTCGTCTTATATTGGTTGCGGGGGGGCAGGATTTAATCTTAACTTGCGATCATCGCCCCTGCCCCGTGCTCTACTGAAATCTCTTCCTATCGGTGGCCATAGATGCGTCGCCTGAACGGATGACGGTTTCCCTTGTCGCCGATTAGTCTGAAGTCGCCCCAAAAGCTCAACCCATCGCTTCCTTGACCAGCGTTAGCGTCTCAAGTCTGTCGATGATCCGTTTTGCCCGCTCTTCACCAAGCAATTCGGGAGCGGCTGACGGCCATAGCTCCAGCGCGCGTTCCACGGCCAACGTCACTTCACGAATGATCCATTTCGGATCGACCTGGAGAAAACTCGCCACCCGCTCAAAGCGATGTAAATTTACGCTTTCAAAACTGTGTGTTTTTACAAACCTGAGGGCCATAGTATCTCTGGGCATGTAAAGTACAGTAGGCACGATGTCGTATGCTGGTGAAAGACGGATTTCGCCTGGCTGTGGAAAGCAGAAAGACCAGTTCTTCAGGTGATTGTCGCCGTTTCCCAGCAGGACATCCGCGACCACACGACGAATAGCCTCCGATATGTCGGCGCGATGATCGGTGCTGAAGCGTCGAACCATGTTGATGATCGTCTCGGTCGTAGCCATCGTATACTTGCGATCGCCAATCGCCCCGATGATCTGCCCTGCGTCTTCGATGTGAATGCGATGCCCATCGGCTGTACGGTCGAACCGATCGACGACAAGGACGTTTTCACCACGCGTCAGAAACTCGGCAGGCACACCTGTTATCGCGTCACGCGAGACAAGACGGCATTTGGCGGTCCGGACTCCGATCAACCCGGCCAAACGCATCGCACCGTACTCTGCTTCGGGAAGGCTGGGAAATTGTTCGCTCGCCACTTTTATGATGCAGCGGCCGGTGTCGCCGCGTCCAGGCACGGTCAGACGCTCGCCATCCGGATTGGCCGTGAACTTCAACTGAATGCCGGCGAGCGAGAATTTGACGGCGCCTTCCGGCAGCGGTGCCTGGAAGCCCTGGACCCTATCCAGAGTAAGCGGGCCTGCGGAGGATGGCACCCCAGTTTCCGGCACGATGAGAACGGCACCTGGGAGATCCGCGCCGAGCCTAGTCAGCACGTCGAACTCGTCGTGATCACCGGAGCCCATTTCGGCCAGGACGAGCTCCCGAAGAGCACCTTCCGGTAGAAGCCCGGAAAACCAAGGGGGCAACGTTCCGTGCAGACCGATTTTGTCCCCTCTATTCGAAAGCCGATCGCGCGTGCCCTCGTCGTTTTCAGGATCATACCAGCCGAGGCTTAGAATCGGGCGCTCAGGCTCTCTCAGATAGGTCTCCGCAACGGCAAACGCGACGCCGCCATCGGCATCACGTGTCAACGTCCCTACCCTCACCGCGCCTAACCTGCGATCGAGAAGATGAACACCGAGGATAACGGGGGCCTTTGCCATTAGTTATCCTCCTCATCCTCTTCGCCAAGATCGATGAACAACTCGTCGAAGGCTGAGGGCGTCTGCTTCGATTGTCGCTTCTCTGAGCCAGTCTCCTCGATCAATCCGCGGACTTCGGCAACCCGCGAGCGCGGAACCAAGACGGGTGTCAAATCGAGAGCATCGCAAATCTCGGCAAAAAGGGTCAGACGATCGCGACCCCAGCGATTGCTGGCCAGATCGCGCTCCAGTTCGGAGATGCGTGCCCGATTGCGGCCAAGCCGGGCGGCGATTTCCGGCTGGCTCAAACCACGCCGCTTTCGAGCGGCGCGAAGCTGCGTACCTAAGATATTGAAGACAGTCTCCAGCATACGGAATTCCGATCGCTTCTGGCTTAACATGCGGAATATCGCTACGTCTCAGTCGCCGACTTTGCAAGCGGAATTCCGCTATATTGCACTTCTTGATGCGGAATAACGCAACTTAGCGACTATCAGTGACGAATTTTCCAGAAATGTCATGGCTAAGTTCGCGGCTCTCCTTCGAAAACTTGCCGCTCTGCGGGCAATTTCCATCCCGTTTCGGAAAATCTCATCGACGGTTGCGATCGGAGACGGCAGACTGCTGACGATCACAATGTGTGGCCGGCGGCCTTCAGTGCTGCCGCAATCGTGGTGAGCGGAAGCAGCAGCGAGCGTGGCGTGTCGATGAGCGGAAGCGCGCCGAGTGTCTTGTACCAATCAGCGACCTGATCATTCTTGGCATCGATCGCCAGAACCACGCCACCGACTTAGGTGGCGGCAGGCCGATGTTGCCACTTTCTACAAGCATCTGAAGTTCGCGGCGTGCCGATCGTCACGCTGGCCGAGGGAGAGATCAGCGAACTGCATCTCGGCCTCAAGGGCACGATGAACGCGCTGTTCCTCAAGGACCTTGCCGCCAAGACTCATCGCGGCATCCGTGGTCGCGTCGAGGAGAGCAAGTCAGGCGGCGGACTCTGCTTCGGCTACAATGTCGTCAAGCAACTGGATTCTCGCGGCGATCCCATTCGCGGCGACCGCGAGGTCAACGAGGCCGAGGCCAATGTCGAGCGGCGGATTTTCCGCGAATTCGCCGCCGGCGTCGGCCCGCGCACGATCGCCCGCACCTTAAACGAGAAAGGCATCCCCGGCCCGAACGGCAAGCTCTGGAGCGACACGACCATCCGCGGCCACGTGAAGCGGGCACTGGTCTGGTGAACAATGAACTCTACATCGGCCGTCTCATCTGGAACCGGATGCGCTATATCAAGGATCCCTCCACCGGGAAGCGTGTCTCGCGGCTGAACCCCGAATCGGAATGGATCATCAAGGACGTGTCGGAACTGCGCATCATCGATGTCCAATTGTGGCAGGCGGTCCGCGAACGTCAGGGCGAGATCGCCGCGAAGTACGCCAACGTCACCGAGGCCGTACGCATGCACCATAAACCGCCTGAACGGCACGCGCCGCCGAAGTCACTGCTGTCGGGGCTGGTGTTCTGCGGTTGCTGCGGAGGCTCCTACTCGCTTCGCGGCGTTGCGGGGCAGGATTTGAACCTGCGGCTCACGCCGCCTCCCCTTCCTCATGCTCCGGCTGCAGATGGTGCAGGTAGCTGACAGCGCGTTGCGCGTGGCTGGCCGCAGTAAAGATCGCCCGCTTGTCGCCTGAGAGAACCTTGAGCCAGGAGGCGAGATAGCTCGCATGGTCGGGCCGCGGCTCGAGTTCTGGAACAATGCCGAGATCGGCGCAGAGGAAGCAACTGCCGAGCTCGGCGATCAGTTCCTCGCGGGCGCGTTCGCTGTTGTCCTTGGCGTAACGGTTGAGGTCGCGATTAAGACGATGCGGGGCTGCCGTCCAGTGGGTCAGCTCATGACTGAGGATGGCGACATAGGATTGAGCATCCCGGAAGGCTTCGAAGGCCGGCATCTGGATGTAATCGCGGGCCGGGGCGTAGTATGCCGACGATCCGCCGTGCCGGATCAGGGCGCCGGTGTTGGCGAAGAAGCGGTCGGCATGCCCGATCCGGCTGATCGGATCTGGAACCGGTGTGACTGGCCGGAAACGCTCGCCAAGTCCTGTGATCTGTTCGGTGTTGAAGACGGTGTAGGCTTTCAGAAACGGGATGTCGTGCTCGACCGCATCGCCGATCTCATTGGTTTCGGCCCGGATAAAGGAGCTGGCAAAGACGACTGTCGTTCCGGTCTCGCCCTTGCGAACGGCAGCACCGAGTTCCAGGGCCTGACGAAATGTCATCCAGGTCGACGAGGTAAAGCCGCGGGCAATGGCTTCGGACCAGAGGAGCAGGACGTTGATGCCGGAATAGGGTTGGCCGTTGTGACGCAGGGGCCGGGTGATGCGGTCGCTTGCCTGTGTCGTGTTCCAGGGCTGCATCCAAGGTCTGACGCCCTGTTTAAGCTCGGCGACGATCTTGTCGGTGATGCGGCTGTAGAGATCGGATCGTTGGCTTGTTGGCTGCCTCGTCATGTTTAAACCTCCGTTTAAGGTCGCGACCATCGCGACCTGCTACGGCGGTCCAAAAGCCGGGCTCAAGCGCTGGCCTGCACCCGATAGGGCCGCAACGGCAGTGGAGGACGGCAAAGCCGTTGCGGGGCAACGCTGGGCCGGCAGGACCTCAAAGCCGGGGCAGGACGCGAGGCGCGGGCATCAGCGGGATGTTCAACCGCAGGCTGGCAAACCAAAGATCGGCAGACGGGCGGCGGAACAGTGAGGGTTATCCGAACACGGCCGCCCTTACCTTCCCGGCCGCCTCTCCCCGAGATCGGGCGGAAACCGGTCTGTCCGGCATGACGCGACGGCCAAAAAAAGTCCCGCGGCAAAGCCGCGGGACCTCTTAGTGGCCGTGACCGGGAGAGAGATGGTCAGGCGGCCTGAACCTTGCGGCCGGTGCGCGCCCATGCGGGCAGCCAGTCGCCGTGGGTGGCGAGCAGATCGTCGACCATGGACCAGATCTGGTCGAGGTCGAGTTCCGCAGCCGTATGCGGGTCCATCATCGCGGCGTGGTAGATATGCTCGCGATTTTCCGTCATCAGCGCCTGGACCGTCAGTTCCTGGACGTTGATGTTGGTGCGCATCAGCGCCGTCAGTTGCGGCGGCAGGTCGCCGATAAAGGTCGGCTGGATGCCGGAAGCGTCAACGAGGCACGGCACTTCGGCGGCGCAGTTGGCGGGCAGCGAGGTGATGCAGCCATTATTGCGGACGTTGCCGTAGATCACTGAGGGTTCGCCAGTCCATACCGAATTGATGATCGAGGACGCGTACTCCTTCGACTGTTTAACTTCGATCTTGTCGGCCGAACGATAGGCTTCCGCCTGTCCCTTCCAGCGCTCGATCTGCTCGATGCAACGCTTCGGATATTCGTCGAGCGGAATACCGAACTTCTCGATCAGGTCCTCGCGACCTTCCTTGATGAAGTAGGGCGTGTACTCGGCAAAATGCTCCGAGCTCTCGGTGACGAAGTAGCCGAGCCGCGTCAGCATTTCATAGCGCACCTTGTTCGGGCAGCGCGGATTCCAGCCGGGCTTCGGCGCGCGCCCTTCGCGATAGGCGTGGACCAGATCTGGATAGAGGTTCTTGTAAGAGCCATCGGGCTGACGATGCTCGAATTTCAGGTAGAAGGCCATGTGGTTGATGCCGGCCGAGCGGTAGCGAATTTCCTCGTAGGGAATATCGAGGTCGTGGGCGAGCTCCATCGCGGTGCCCTGTACCGAGTGGCAGAGGCCGACCTGCTTGATCGTGGGATATTTTTCCGCAATCGCCCAGGTGTTGATCGCCATCGGGTTGACGTATTGCAGCATGATCGCCTCGGGGCAGACGGCGAGCATGTCCTCGCAGATCTTCCACAGATGCGGCACGGTGCGCAGGCCGCGCATGATACCGCCGACGCCCAGCGTATCGGCGATCGTCTGGCGCAGCCCGTATTTCTTCGGGATTTCGAAGTCGGTGACGGTGCAGGGCTCGTAGCCGCCGATCTGGAAGGCGACGACGACGAAGTCAGCACCCGTCAGCGCCTTGCGCTGGTCGGAGTAAGTCTCTGCCTTCGCCTTGACCCCAAGCGTTGAGATCAGCTTGTTGACGACGATGGCGCTTTCTTCGAGGCGCTGCGGATTGATATCCATCAATGCGATGGTGGCGCCAGACAGCGCCGGCCGCTGCAGCACGTCACCGATAATGTTCTTCATGAAGACGGTGGAGCCAGCTCCGATAAACGTGATCTTGGGATTTCTTGCCATTATAACCTCCGGCATGTGCAATCAGGCTACCTCGAAAGCGGCTTTGACGAGCCGTTCCGTGTAGGCGGTCTTGGGATTGGTGAGAACTTCGTTGACGGGTCCCTCTTCCATGATCTTGCCATGCTGCATGACGATCACACGGTGGCAAAGGGCGCGCACGACTTTGAGGTCGTGCGAGATGAAGAGGTAGCTGAGGCCGCGCTCGTCCTGCAGCTTGCGCAGCAATTCGATGATCTGGGCCTGGACGGACAAATCAAGCGCCGAGGTCGGTTCGTCTAGCAGGATGAACTCCGGCTCGAGCGCGACGGCGCGAGCGATCGCGATGCGTTGGCGCTGACCGCCGGAAAACTCGTGGGGAAAGCGCGACAGGATATTGCCGGGCATGCCCGCCGCTGTCAGTGCCTCGCGAACGCGCTCGAGCCGTTCAGCCCTGGTCGCGCCCAGTTGGTTGACAATCAACCCCTCCTCGATGATCTGGCCGATCGTCATGCGCGGATTGAGCGACGAGAACGGATCTTGAAAGACGACCTGCATGCGCGAACGCAGCGGCCGCATCTCGGCCCGTGATTTGCCGTGGATAGGCAGCTTGTCGAAAAAGATCTCGCCGCCGTCAGGATCATTCAGTCGAAGCAGAGCCTGTCCGAACGTCGTCTTGCCGGAACCGGATTCGCCGACCAAGCCCAGCGTCTCATGGCGGCGAAGCGTCAGGTTCAGGCTATCGACGGCAACCAGTTCCTTCAACTGTGGTTTGAAGAAGCTGCCGTGGCGCATCATGAAGGAGACGCGTACGTCCCTGGCCTCCAGGATAACATCCGATCCTTCCGGTAGCGGATTGGCCTGACCGCGCGGCTCGGAGCCGAGAAGATGCTTGGTGTAGGCATGCTGCGGGTTGGCAAACAGCCGCTCCGTCGTGTTGTGCTCGCGCATTTCACCATGCTGCATCACGTAGACGTAGTCGGAGAACTTGCGCACGACCGTCAGGTCGTGGGTAATGAGGATAACTGCCATGCGCAGTTCCGTCTGGAGATTGCGAATGAGATTGAGGATCTGAGCCTGCACGGTGACGTCTAGCGCCGTAGTGGGCTCGTCTGCAATCAGCACATCGGGATCGTTGGCAAGGGCCATGGCGATCATCACGCGCTGCCGCTGTCCGCCCGAAAGCTGATGTGGATACTGCTTCAGGCGTGCTTCCGGATCGGGGATCTGAACATGCTTCAAGAGTTCCAAGGCCCGCGCCTCGGCTTGCCTGCGGCTGACCCTGCGGTGGACGCGGATCGCTTCGACGATCTGGCTGCCGACCGTGTAGATCGGGTTCAGCGAACTCATCGGTTCCTGGAAGATCATCGAGATCCGATCGCCCCGCAGTCTGCGGCGCTGACGCTCCGAAAATGTCAGGATATTGGTGCCGTCATATTCCACGCTTGAGTTGTCGGAAACGGTGGCACGCTTCGACAGAAGCCCCATGACTGTGCGGGCCGTCACGGATTTGCCGGAACCGGACTCGCCGACAATGGCAATGGTTTCTCCACGGTAGAGCTGAAAGGAAATATCCTTCACCGCATCGACGATGCCGTGCTCGACCTTGAATTTGACGCCGATATTGCGGGCGTCGATGATCGGGCTTTCAGTGCGCCCCTCGTGATCGAGGCGAACGGGCGGGGCGAAGGAATTGACGAGTGCAAGGGCCATGTTCTTCACCTCAATAAGGATCGACTGCATCGCGCAGGCCATCGCCGAGCGCATTGAACGCAAAGACGGTAATCAGGACGAAACCGACGGGCGCCAGGATCCAGGGATAGGTGCCGATCACCGAGTAATTCGCGGTGTCCTGCAGCATCAGGCCCCAGGAAATCAGCGGCGGCTTCACGGCAAAGCCGAGGAAGCCGAGGAAGGATTCCAAGAGCACGACACTCGGGATATGCAGGGTGACCGCAACGATGACGTGGCTCATCACGTTCGGGAAGATGTGCTGGAAGATGATGCGCCGGTCGGTGGCGCCGACAGCCATGGCGGCACGCACATAGTCGATGCGGGCGAGCGCCAGCGTCTTGCCGCGCACCTCGCGCGACATCTGTGCCCAGCCGAGCGCCGACATGACGATGATCACGAAACCGAGGAAGACATTAGTCGGCGCCGTCACCGGGATCAGCGACGTCAGGGCGAGATAAAGAGGCAGTTGCGGGAAGGCGAGCACCACTTCGACGAAGCGCTGAACCCAGGTGTCGAAGGTGCCGCCGAAATAGCCTGATACCATGCCGACCGTCGTACCGATCATCGTCACGATGAGGACAACGGTGAGCGCGATCGTCAGCGAAATCCGCGAACCGATGATGGCTCGTGAAAGGACGTCACGGCCGAACTTGTCGGTTCCGAGAAAGTGCACCGGCTGGCCGTCCACCGAACCGAAGAAGTGCCGGCTCGCCGGGATGAGACCAAAGAGCTTGTATTCGGCACCGCTCACGAAAAAGCCGAGGAGGCGCGGATTGTCGTAGTCAGGGCCGACAATCGGCTGGAAGGTCACGGGATCGAGCTCTTCGGATTCACCGAGCGCATAGACACGCGGCGGATAGGCGAAGTTGCCGTCTTTGTCGCGAAAGCTGATAACCTGCGGCGGGGCAAAGCCGACATCGGTCGCCTTGGGATCCATCGGCGCGAAGAAATCCGCAAAGACTGCCATGAGAAGCAGCATGCCGACGAGGATGAGACCCATCACGCCGGTCCAAGAACGCCTCAGTCGGCGCCAGACGAGCGAAAGGTAGCTTTCATTGCCATGCGGTGCATTCTTGACAGATTCTTCGTGCGGTGGCGGGGGAGCGGAATCGAAGGCGAGCATATCAGGCTCCTCCGTACTGGCGGACGCGCGGGTCCAGCATGGCAAGCAGCATATCAGCGATGATGTTGCCGACGATCAGCGTGGCAGAGAGCACCATCATGAAGGTGGCCGTGACGTAGACGTCGCCGATCGCCATGGAACCGACGATGGCAGGACCGACGGTGGGAAGCGAGAAGATGATCGCAGTCTCGATTTCGCCGGTCAGCATGTAGGGAAGCACGACGCCCTGATACATCACGAGCGGGTGCAGCGCGTTAGGGACGGCGTGGCGCATGACGACCGCTTGGCCTGACAGTCCCTTGGCGCGAGCGGTTTCGACATACTGCGCGTTCAGTGTATCGAGGAGGTTGCCGCGCATGACGCGCATGTTGTAGGCGAGACCGCCGAAGGTGGCGATGGCGACAACCGGCCAGACATGGCTGACGAGATCGACGAACTTCGCCCAGGACCACGGCGCTCCACCAAATTGCGGTGAGAAGAAGCTGCCGATCTCCGAGACGTTGAATTGGAAGACAAGCAGGTAGACGATGATCAGCGCCATCAGGAAGCGTGGTACCGTCATGCCGAGGAAGGAGACGCCCGAAAGCAGGCTGTCGATCCAGGTGTACTGACGGGTGGCCGCCCAGATGCCGAAGCCGATGCCTAGCACGGATGCGAAGATGTGGCAGACCAAGGCAAGCGCCAGAGTGCGCGGCAGGCGCTCGGCCACGACATCGGCGACAGGCTTGTTGTAAAACATGCTGTAGCCGAAATCGCCTTGGGAAATGATGCCCTTGATCCAGTTGAAGTACTGGATGACCATCGGCTGATCGAGGCCATGGGCAATGCGGTAGGCCTGGGCCTGTTCATCCGCCTGAGCAAAGGAAGCCCCACTTTGATTGATCAGCTGCGAACGGATGTAGTCGGCATAGTCACCAGGCGGTGCCTGGATGATCGCGAACGTCACGTTGCTCAAAATGATGAGGACGGGTATCGCAGAGGCTATGCGCACGAGCAGGAATCGTAACATCGGACGGTTCGCTTCTCCTTGCCGCCAGTCGTGCCTGTCGGTACAGCCGGCTTGTTGATCTTACCCGGCCGCGCTTCACGCGCGACCGGAGTCCTCGGTTGGGAGGGAACTCTTAGTTGACTGGGCCCTTGTCACCGGGCTTGCCGGGCAGTTGCTCGGGGAACAGCTCGTATTTGCCCTGCTTGTCGGCAGCCACCCACAGACGTTCGCGGATGACGGAGTCTTCAGCCCAGTTGAACATGAAGATCGGGGTACCTTCGGGCACGTTCGAGAAGCGCTTGTTGATGATCAGCGCACCCGGATATTCCGTGAGCCCGACGGTATCGACATTCTCGGTCGCGACCTTCTGGTACTGCTTCATGAGTTCGACGCGCTCGTTGTTGTCCTGGCTGGCCTGAAACTTCGTGATAATACCCACCAGCTTCTCTTCGTAGGGCATCAGGTCAACTTTGCCGTCCTTGCCAGCGCGATGCTGCCAGCTCGTGCGTGGGCCGACGGGCGCAAGCTGCTCGGTGTTCTGGACCACCGACGCAAGCTCCGGCGAACTACGCTGGATCAACCAGTCGAAACGGCCGCCATAATGGGCATCGTCACGCTTTGCACCGTCCAAAGCATTGAGGACGACCTTTATGCCAAGCTTTTCCATCTGTCCGATGACGCCTTCGGCAAGGCTCTTGTCGGTCGCATACTGGTTGTTGACGAGAAGGACGATCTCAACGTTCTTGCCGTCGGCCGTTCCGGCGGGGAAATTGACGAAGCCGTCACCATCCGTGTCCTTCAAGCCAACCTTGGCAAGCAATTCCTTGGCGCCCTTCAGATCGAAGGGGTAATAGACGACGGAATTGCGATCGTAGAAGCTTGTGCCCGACGAGAGGCCACCGGGATAGATCGCCGTGAACGGACCCTTGACCAGCGAGTCACCGATCGCCTTGCGGTTGAGACCCATGGTGATCGCCTTGCGGAAGTCTTCATTGCGGTTGAGTTCGCGGATCGCCTGGCCACGGGCATCGGGATCGCCCCAGCCGTTGGCGGACAGGTTCATGCGCATGTTGTAGCCGATCAGGCGCGGTCCGAAGGCAAGACGCGCCGGCGCGGTCTTCTCGGCAGCGCGCTTCAGCGACGCCACGAAGTTTTCCGGTTGTTCCAGGTTGGAAAAATCGCCGGAACCTGCCACGGCCTGCACGTCGCGGTCGGCCCAGGTCGACAGCTTGTAGTGCAGCTCATTGAGGTAGGGCAGCTGATTGCCCTTCTCGTCGACCTTCCAGTAGTAGGGGTTGCGGCGCAACACGATGATGTCGTCGGGACGATATTCCACCGGCACCCAGGCCCCCATGACCGGGATGTTCATGTATTCCGGCGGGAAGGCATTCTTGAACTGGTCGTAGGTGTTCTTCGAGTATTTCGGATGCTGCGGCTTCAGGATATGCGACGGGCCTGGGCAAAAGCTCGGGTAGGCCATCGTATAAAGATACTGCTTCGGGAAAGCGTCCTTGAAGGTCCATTCGACGGTGTAGTCGTCGATCTTCGTCAGCGTCGTTCCCTCGCCGAAAGCCTCCGGCGATGCGCCGCCGCCGAGCGGCGAGACGTTGGGATCGATGACCTCGTCGTCCCAATAGAACATGACGTCGTCGGCGGTGAAGGGCACGCCGTCGGACCACTTTGCGCCTTCGACCAGGTGCATGGTCAGCTTATGGCCGTCCTGCGACCACTCCCAGCTCTTCGCAAGGTTCGGAAGCGGTTCGGTGTCCTTGGCCTGAATCTGGAAGAGAGGTGCGGTGCGCGTCAGGCATTCCGACATGCCGATATCGATGCCGCCCCAGCCCTGGGTCTGGCCGGCACCGTAATTCCATCCTTCTGGACGGCCGCCGATGACATGGCGCATGGTGTCGCCATAGACACCGACACCATCGACCATGTTCTCGGTCTTGAAGACGAGCGGCTCCTTGGGGAGGCGGTCCTTGACCGGTGGCAGCTTGCCAGTCGCGACGAAGTTCTTCGTCACCCAATCCGGCTCGTGATATTCAGGCAGCGCCTTGAACTCTTCGATCGTATCTCTCGAGACGTATTTGATCTTGCCCTCCGCCGGGAATTGCGGCGGTGCGGGCGGTGCCGTCGGCTCGGAAGCGTAGGCGTTCAAGGCCGAAACCGAGACGCTGAGCGCCAGTCCGGCAAGAATGCCAAGGTTACGGAAATTTTTCATCGTTTCTCCCTCTTGTTTCAGGGGGCACTTGGCCGCCCTGTTTCTCCTCAGACGATCCGGGGGACAGGTTTGCGCCGATGGGTTCCCTCCCGGAGCCCATCGCCACCCGTCCTCCGGGAAACTTAGACGGCCTGCTTCATTGCCGCCTTTTCGGCACGTAACTCCTCGATCGAGCGGACGTTGCGGCGGGCTGCGCCTTCCCAGTCGCGGGTCTTGACCGTCGACTTTGCCAGCCGCTCCTTGGCGGCTGGAACAACATTAGCATATTGCGGCAGCCAGCGTGCCTGGGCCACGACCATCTCGTCGACCATCTGCCAGACCTCTTCCGGGGTCGCGACAGCCCCGACCAGCGGGTCGTGCAGTACGGCAAGCTTCAGAAGGTCGATATCGCCGCTGATCGCTGCATGTACCGACATGCGCTGGACGTTGATCGACGCCATACAGGTGGCAGCGCAGGCTTCCGGAATGGTGATGCCCGAAACCATGTTGATGCCGAAGCGGTCAACGAAGCCGGGCGACTCGATGATCGCATCGCACGGCAGGTTGGTGATGACCCCATTGTTCTTGAGGTTGAAGTGACCGCGGTAGACGCGCCCCGTTTCCAGGGCCTCGAGGATATGGCTCGCATGCTCGTTCGAGCGCTTGGCCGGATCAATCGGCTTGGATGCCGATTCCAGAAATTGCGGGAACTCGGTCTCGAACCAGTTGCGGGTCTCGGTGGAGTGCCGGAGGTAGCCACCGGTTTCGCCATGGATCCAGTCGGACATGTCGATCCACTTGGTGATCTCGTCCGGGCGCTTGCGATACCAGGGGAGGTATTCCGACAGATGCCCGTTGCTTTCCGTGGAGTAGACGCCGAAGCGCTTCAGGACGTCGATACGTAGCTTTTCCTGCTGCGAGAAGACCGGATGCGCCTCGAAGGCTGCGACGAGCTCGTCCTTGCCGATCTTGCGCCCGTTGAGACGCAGGTCTACAAACCAGGTCTGGTGGTTGATGCCCGAGCAGATATAGTCGAGTTCGGAAGGCTGCTTTGCGCCAAGCACTTCGGCGATCTGTTCGGCGCCATGCTGGACACCATGGCAAAGCCCGACAGTGTCGACCTTGCCGTATTCGATCGCGGCCCAGGTGTTCATCGCCATCGGATTGGCGTAGTTCAGGAACTTGGCACCCGGCTCAGCAACTTCCCGGATATCCTTGCAGAAGTCGAGAATGACCGGAATATTGCGCTGGCCATAGAGAATGCCGCCAGCGCAAATCGTATCGCCGACGCACTGGTCGATGCCGTATTTCAACGGAATGCGGATGTCGTCCGCATAAGCCTCCAGACCGCCGACACGCACGCAGCTGATGATGTAGCGCGCACCCGTCAGTGCCTCGCGACGGTTGGTCGTCGCCGTCACCTTGGTCGGCAGCTTGTTGGAAGAAACGATCGTGTCGAGGATCTGCTTGATCATCTGCAGATTGTGTTCGCTCAAGTCGGTGAGCGCGAACTCAACGTCCTGGAATTCCGGCACGCAGAGGATGTCGGTGAACAGTTTTTTCGTGAAGCCGACGCTGCCCGCGCCGATGATAGCGATTTTGAAACTCATGATCCTTGCCTCAATGCGATCAATTTGCCGGCGCTGAAGGATGAGAAGAAGAATTGGACGCGGGCTTGCGCTCGACGCCAAAAAAGGCCAGAAATCCGGCTTATTCTCCTCCCCGCCGCTCCTCGGTGCTGGCGGTGTTCTCTCTCTTGAGAGCCGATTATGCGCATATTCGGCGAGGCCGCCAGAGAAGGATTATGCTTTCATGGGTAATTCTGTGCTGCAAAAACTGATTGATAATGGTCCTGTCATGCGGACAGTATCGCTGCCGCGCGGCCGCCAGAGCCTGCACACGATGCCCACCAGCACCGGCTACGAGATCCGCGAGAACGCGACCTATGACTGGGATGGCCGAAAGCGCGGGCAAACACCTTTTACCGTCCTGCAGCATACGATCAGAGGCGCAGGAAACCTGCGCTACGAGAATCGCCAGCTGCAGGTGAAGGAGGGAGAGACGCTGCTGGTCCTCGTTCCGCACAATCATCGTTATTGGCTCGAGGATGGAGACCGCTGGGAGTTCTTCTGGATTTCAATGAATGGAGAAGAGGCGCTTCGTATCCATCGCTCGATCCTTGCCGTGACCGGCCCGATCTTGAAGCTGCAACCGCGGACAATCGAGCATCTGGCCGACTGCAGCCTGCGGCTGATCAATGATGCGGAGACGCCGGGACTGGCCTCCGCAATCGCTTATGAGGCAGCCATGGCGCTATATGACGACGTCTTCGGCTCGCATCCTGTCTTCAGTGAAGAGTACCGGACGATGCAGCACGTCATCGACTACATCATGGCCAATCTGGAGCGACCGCTGCCCGTCGAGGATCTTGCGCGGGTCGCGGGTCTCAGCCGAGCACATTTCTCGCGAATGTTCGCGGCCAACGAGGGCCTGCCGCCAGCAGAATTCGTTCTTCAGAAGCGCTTGAAGCGGGCGGTGAAACTGTTGACCAAGACCGCCAACATGCCTGTGAAGGAAGTGGCGATCCGCTCGGGCTTCGAGGATGCCAATTATTTCTCCAAAGTATTCCGGCGCGTCTATGGCACCAATCCGACCGAGTTCCGCACGACCGGCATGTATGCGAGCGTCGGCAAAATCCGCTGACGCCCGCGTTGAGCGGCAGCGCTATTGTGCTGTGTCGTAATCGAGTTTCGGATACCAGGTCGGCGGGCGGCCTTCAGGCGTGGTGTCAAGCACGGTCCAGAGCGGCATGAAGTCGGGTGCACCGCGTGGATCCTGGCCGGGATCTGCGGTTGCCGGCCCCATCTCCGGGTTCCAGAAATGGCGGATCACACCATCCTTGATCGTGAAGACGTTATAGGCGGCGTCATCGCTGCCATCAGGCCCAGTGGCGTGGTAGTCGCGGCTAAACTCGTCGGTCGTGTCGGAGTAGAGTGGCAGGTGATGCCAGCCGCGCTCCTTCTTGAACGCCAGCAACCGCTCGATGGGCGAGCGCGCAACAACGGCGAAAGCGACCCGCTGGCTGATATCAGGAACCTCGCCATCGAGTGCCGACAGCATGGATGTGCACATCGGGCATGGTCGCTCTCGCTGCGGCCCGTACATGTAATTGTAAATGACGAGTGTGGATTTATTTCCGAACAGGTCCTTTAGCGTTACTTCGCCGTCCGGCCCTTGAAAGCGGTAGTCCTTTGTTACCTGGCCGCCGGGAGGCAACGCACGGCGCTGCTCAGCCACGCGCTCGATATGCCGGCGCAACTCGATTTCTTCGGCGAGCAGGTCATCGCGAGCCTGCCGATATTCGAGACTTTCGTTCGGAAAACTGAGGCCGTTTCTTCTTGCCAGCTCCCTCGCAGAAACAAGGTTATTTGCATCCATCACGTGAACCTCCTCCGGTTTTTGACAGGACGATGCGGCGGATCTCGCCGACGCGTTCCGCCGTCCAAACAAGGAACGTTTGACGACTGCGAAATTCGACAGAAGGGTTCAAATTTTTTTGATGCAGCCGATCGGATGCACTTTCTAGGAGCTTGAATTTGCTGCGATACTATCCGCCGTTGCAGCTAGCTGCACATTCGTTTGTCTTAGACTTTTCTCCCCTTTCCCACGCCGATTTGAGGCCTATGTCCCCTTCATCCTTCATCTCCTGGAAAGAACCAGGGGGGCTTCAAAGCAGCGTGGCAACCGGTGTCGAAGCCGCCCTCTATGGAGAGAACAATGCGATCCTTCATATCCCTGATCGAGGCAGCCGTTGTCGCGGCCGGTTCCCCAGTCGCATCTGATGACGGCAAGGGCATCGAGCGTGCTCAGGCCGTGTGCTCGTTTCTCGAAAATACCGGCTTGAATGGCAATTGTGCCGTCGATGCCAAGGAAATGCTCATCGAAGTTTCGCTAGCAGGGCAATACGACAGCCAGGCTGACTGCCCCAAGGTCGCTGACATGTTGCGGGCACATGGTTTTCAACTAGGCCCGAACTGGGAGCTTCGGATCAAGGCGAGCATCAAGGACGAGCCCGAGGTCACCGAGTGCGGTCTGGCGCCTGCCCGACAATGAAAGCCAATCTAGCAGAGCGACGTGCGTTAGCACGCCGACGGTCAAACAACTATGGCGTCGATTTAGGCGTGATCGTCAGCGCTGATCCATGAGCTTCCCGCAACTCGCTATCGCCAACCTGGCGGTCGGTTGCCTTGTGCAGCAGGATTGAACTGTAGCCCTGAAGACGCGTTCCTTCGATCAATGTCACGTCGGAATTTCCTGGATTGTCGGAGCGCTCGAACCAGTCGACCGCGTGGCGGAGAAAGTTCATTTCAAACGCTCGATTTGTGACACCGTGGCCAACGATGACGATGTCGTTGCCTCCATCGGACACATCATCGATCACGGTTTGCACAAAAAGACGAAGCCGCTGCGCCACATCCGCCCTGCTCTCGCCATCCGGTGGCCTTGCATAGAACTTGCCGCTGTTGTTTCGCAGCCTGGCCCATTTCTCGAACTCATCTGGAAACTTCTGTCGCCGCTCCGCATGGTCGTAGATTTCGGTGAAGAGGCCAAAATCCTGCTCGCGCAAGAGGTAGTCCTCCCGAACATCCCCTACCCATTCCGGCGGCAGGGCCTCCAGCAGCGCATCCTTGCTTTGTCGCGTCCGCAGATACGGCGAGAACCATATATCCAGTCTTTGGTTTTCGCCCTGGGGCAATTCGGCAAGATAGGCCGCAACCGCTCGGCCGGCCACGAGCGCTTGTCGATAGCCCCATTGTGTCAGCGGGACATTGTGATCGCCAAACTGCCCATAGGCTTTCTCATTGATGTTGCCCAGAGATTCGCCGTGCCGGACGAGAAAGATGCGCATTGGTCGCCGTGTGTTGCAATATCAGTTGGCGCCATCATGAAGGCATAGGAGGCGCGGTGCAACTTGGGCGGCATCGGCCGGGCGGTACCTGCAATGCGGGCAGCATCCGGCAAAAAGCAAAAGCAGCAATTGAGTTAAATATTAGCGCGTGCTTTATTGCGTCTCGCGTTCACTACCGGAGGTATCTATGACCCAAGATATCTGGAAGGCATGCGTGGCTCGTCGCTCGACGGTGATCATGCTGGGTTTCGCCGGGTTCTTCGGCGTTATCGGCCCCGCACAGAGCGCGACAATCAACGTCGCACCAAAAAGCGAGGGTCGTGACGAAGGGCTCACGATCCAGGCGGCGGTTGCGCTCGCGCAGCCGGGCGATACGATCATGCTGGCGCCTGGATCCTATTTCCAGGATTTTCGATCGGTGCGGGATGGTGAGCTTGGAAAGCCGATTACGATCGAGGGCTCGCTTGGATCGGTCGTTAAAGGCGGCGGCCAGCCCCGGGTGATTGAAATCAATCACAGTTATATTGAGCTCCGGAATTTCACCGTCGATGGCCGATTTGAGAAGCCGAACACGAAGAAGAGCTATCGCGACAAGCTGCTCTACGTGATCGGAAACACACCTGGAAAGGAATTGACGGGGCTTCGCGTGCTCGGGATGGATATTCGCAACGCGGGCGGCGAGTGCGTGCGCCTGCGCTATCAGGCAAGGCAGAATGAAATTGCTTATTCCAGAATAAGTTCGTGCGGCCGCTTCGACTTCGTGTTTAACGATGGCGGAAAGAATGGCGAGGGCATCTATATCGGAACCGCGCCGGAACAATTAGGCGGGCGTGGCGCGCCGGATAAGGCGATCGATCATTCTGATCGGAACCGTATCCACGACAACGTCATCGCTACCGGAGGCAATGAATGCGTCGACATCAAAGAGGGCTCGAGTGGCAATATTGTCGAGAAGAATAGCTGCACTGGGCAGAAGGACCCCAATTCCGGTGGCTTTGACTCGCGCGGCAACGGCAATGTCTTCCGCTACAATCTAGTCTACGACGTCGTGGGGGCCGGCGTGCGCCTTGGCGGCGACGAAGAGGCCGATGGCATCGGTAACGACGTCTACGGGAATACCTTTCGCAATGTGGGTGTCGGGCTAATCCGGGCGCAACGGGCGCCTCAGGGAAAGATCTGCGAGAATATTTCTCAGAACAATAAGGTCGTCAGCACCAATTCGATCGGCAAGACACTTGATCCGACCGGGCCATGCGACGGACCGAAGGCAACGGCAGATCTGCGAACCCAATCGGCGGCTGCGTCAAACCGATCCGAGGTGGCGAAGAAAATCGAGAAGGGTAGCAATCCGCTAAGCTGCGGACCCTCCGTTGCCGGCTGTGTGATCGGGCGCCTGGAAGGCGACGATCGCAACAGAATCAAGATCGTCGATGCTAGCGACGTCGTCTTGCGCGGCCACCACCTGATTCTGACCGATGCCGTCGGACCTGACGGGAAAGCGATGCCACTAAAGCCGCTCGCGGGAAAGTTGATCAGGATCGAATACACCAGTATTCAGAAGAAGCGGTTTGCCGGCGCCAGGATTATCGAGGTAGTCAACTAACCCGGTGCGGGCGCGACTTGCCGTCACAGACAGTGAACGATGGATCTGCGCGCCGGGGCCCACGCATCATTGGCTACCGCCAGCGAAACCGATGGCGGGATACGTGCAGCGTCAGCGCATGCAAAGGCGCCGGGTACCGTCGTTTCCTTGGCGGTGTCGGCGCGCATCTGGGTGCCGAACGGCGTCTCTTCCAACTCACAGCCGAGAGGTTCTGCTATCGGCGTGGCGGGAGGCAGTGAAAAGGCCGGCGACGGACAGCTTGCGTCCACCGGCAAGTGCGATATCTGCACGCCCTTCCATGCGTGCAATTGGCATCGCCTCTATCTTGCTGCGTTCTTGGCATCAAGCGTTCCTGCACTATTGGTGAGAAGGGTCCGGCTGCACTCACCCCGATCTTGTCTTGGTTCAAATTCATCGCCATGGCCGTAAGAGCAATGAAAGATACTCTTGCCCCATCGCTCACTCATTCGTTCAATTTCAAGCAGGGTGTCTGTCACGGCGGCGAACAAAAGCCGCCGTCCTTCGCTGAATCGCTGGGAAGGATTCACATCCTTTCTTAGCGACGGCCGGGTTGCCGGACCCACAATGCGGCCGAAGGGGCCTGCGGGGTTTTGCTCTCGGCAGAAAGTCATGGCAAGGGGATCGGGTCTACAAGGTTGTCCCGACCACGCGGTCATCACACGACACGAAGGCGAGGTTTCCTTTGCGGCTGGGAGTCGAACAGGGATCTGGCTTCGCACTCTTCGATGAGCCAATCACTGTCGGTTCCCAACATCCAACGATCCCGAGACTCTTTCTGAAACCAGTTAGCGCGATTGCCGACGACATAGAGCCGCCTACGAGCTCTCGTCACTGCAACGTTCATGATGTTGGGTTGGGAAAGTGCCCATTCGATGCTATCAACGCGCTTCGCTCCAAGCACTAGTAGTACTGTTTCAGCCTCTCTCCCTTGGAAGCTGTGGACCGTGCCGATGGAGTGATCGATCCATTCTTCTACGATGACCGGCGGCAAATCTCCGAATACTTCGGTAGCGTTTTGCAAGAGATGCAGCTTGAGGCCGACAGCGACCTTCCTGAAGGGCGTGATCACGAAGAGATCAGGTAGTTCACGATCTGAGTGACGATCAGCGATGTGGCGCGAAATGACGTGCGTGGCAACTGCGCCTTCTTCCGGAATGTAGAAGTCGTTTGCAGTCTCGGCGGTTCCGACCACGTTGATCCAAGCGCTGGGCCCAAAGGCTGGTCGTCTCTCGTTCTGCCGCGCCTCGTGGTCCAACGTCTCGTCCGCCAGCACCATGGAGTGCTCATAAGCCATGCCGTTGGAGATCGAGAACATTGGCTCGACACATCGCCGATGAACGCGCAGGGGAGCGCCGATCCATCTGCCGTTTCGGACTGCGCCGAACGGATTAATCCGGTCAGCTAACGTTTGCAGCGAGCTGGATTTGCAACGAAACTCGGTGCCAACGTCGAATTTCGCCGCGAGCGCCCGATCCACGGAATTGCTGATGGTGGAGATCGGCTCAAGCTGAAATGGATCGCCGACGATGATTGCACGCTTCGCCCGTGATACCGCATCGATTGCGTGGTGGCTGCATGCCTGTCCCGCCTCATCGACGATCAGCCAAGGTATCGTTCCTCGCTCGAAGCTTCCAAACACGTTCGCAAACGAACAGAATGTCGATGAGACGACCGGAACCAGAAGACTGAATGTGCTCCACAGATGGCCTGCAAGCGCTTCCAGCTCGGTGCTTGCCCTGCCCGAGTTAAGCTTAATCCAGCCTATGAGGTTCGCTTGGATGCTGTTCCTTGCATGAAACACAAAGGATTCGTGAAGCTTCATGGCGGCAACGAAGAGTTCGGCACGAGCCCGCTCGAGAGCGGATGATGTGCCAACGAGCATCTGGGCTCTGCACCGTGGCGCCGCGTTCAAATATTCAGCGGGAGTGACGACGTTGCCAAGTTCTTCTAATGCACACTCAATCTGCTCACTTGCTCTGGCCAGGATGGGGTGCGGCAGAATGGTGGCGGATTCTTGAATCGCAAGCGCACCTGAACTCAGCGGCGACGCAACTGATGTGCGCGCCGGCCCTGACCAAGGGCCAACGTCGGTATATTTCGAACCGAAGGTTTCGGTTGCATGCATGAGTTGGTTCAGCCGCCGGTGAGTTGCTTTCAACGCCCCGACGGCCTCCTTCGCTGCGGCGTATCTATCTCGTGCAACGTTCCAAGCAGTCGCATTGCGGCTATCGAACAGCGAACCATCGTCGAGCGCGTCGATCACAGATGCTGCGCATCGATCGCGATTGCGCCTGTTTCCAAGTGGGACTGAGATCGCGCCCCAGGGTTCGGCCGCAACGTGATGCTGCGCCATCAGGCTCTCGGCCAGTTTCGGCAGGTAGCTCAGTGAATTCCTGTAGCTCTCGCCAAGCTTCTCTTGCCTGGGTAGTTCGAGTGTCAGGTTGGCTACTGCGTTATTGTTGGTACTTGCGATCACAACCAGGAAGTCGTGCAGCGGTTTGTCGATTCTGTATTGAGGGCTGTTGCCATTGGCCGCCACGAGGGCGAAAGCAGACTTTGGATCCTCGTAAGAATGCAAGACATCGGCGCGACGACTGATAACCTCGGCAATGACATCCATCAACAGAGTGGTTTTGCCGGTGCCCGGCGGGCCGTTGATCGAGAACGTCCCACCTTCAGCGACACGCGAGAAGGTCTCGTTGACTGCGACTTGCTGCTGTGGCGAGAGAGAAAAGTCAGAGGGCCATCGAGCGGACGGATACCTGTCCGTTTGCAAGCACTCCAGGATCGTTTCATCACTGCTTGCGTCGAAATCCGACATGGCAACCGGCTTGGTGAGCAGATCCCAAGCTGCGCCCATGACCACGCCATTTTCAAGGTCACTTGCCATCTGACGCAGTAGATTGGGATAGACACTTGAAAACACGCGCGCGTCCTGGATCTTCCTCGGACGGTTCCCCTCGATGAACACCTTTGAGCGGGTTACGACAATGCATTTAACCGTTGCTTGAATGTCGGTGGGCAGTTGCAAGGCAAAGTATGCGCAGTGAGTAAGGGCCTCGGCAATTGCCAAGGGCTTGGATCGAGGCTTCACCCTGGTTTTGAATTCACTTGCCAAAATCTCGGCATAATCAGAGAACGTGATTGTCGTACATTCGAGAGTGACGGCTAGATCGTAGAGAAACCGATTGACGACCAGAGAGCCTTTCTCCACCGCTCGCTTGTCGGAGACGGCGAAAGTACCGGCAAAGGTATATTGGCCGTCTTCGACAGGATCGCGACCGTGCGCGCCCTGCTCGGGTGACCAACGACGGATCAAGAGTTTGTCGCATTCCCTGAGTGCCGCGATGCCAAACCGGACAAAGTGTCGGTACACTCTGCTCGTATCCGCCGTCGACGGCCAGGGATCCTTGTCATCGACAATGTGGGACACCGCCACGTCGCCACTTCTTTCACCATCGTCCTCGGCAATTGGGGCACTGTAGCGCTCGACATGCTCCCAATACTTTAGGGTTCGAAGGACCTCCTCGCGGGAATGCTGAGCACGGCCGGGGACACGCAAATTGGGATGGGTACCCGCCAAGCTCGTTGTCGTGTCTTCCATGTATCGCCTCGATCAGCCTTCGACAGGCCAAGCCCGACAATAGCGGCGGGCCACTTGCCCAGGCGGAATCGTCGAATAGCCCTTCTAAGACGAGATGCGGCCATAATGGTTAACAAAGTATTAACGCTAAAGGGGCGGTGGTCTGGCACGTCCCCGGTTTGCCGGACTTCTCGTCCTGGCGACAGAACGCCCGCGTCATCGCAATAGCTGCCACTGTCGTCAAACTGGGAACCGGCCGAGCGCGAAATCGAGCTCAAGTTTGGCGTTTCAGTGTGCCGATCGCTTTAAACGCCGGTCTTGCATGCCCTCGCGTGCTGGCGGGGTTGCGCTCTCCGATCCGGGAGATGCTATCGGTCTCCTGTATACCGAAGGGCGGAACTTGCGTTCGGCGAACCGCACCACCCTTGAGATCCTGGATTCGCTCCCCAACGATGAGGGGTTGCGCTAGCATGCGCCATTTGTGGCCTTGTCCAATCACACGGCGTCTATTGCCATTTTGCAACGCCTCGTCCTTTAGTGCGGCTATATGAGAATGTTCTTATGTGTAAGGCATTGCCTGCCTGCCGTGGATCCACATAGGCTCTCGCTTCGAAGGGAGAAGGGCCGATGCAATGGATTTCGTGGCAACGACCGGTGCTAGTATTTAAGATCACGGACCTGATCGATCGCATTCTGAGGAATTGGTGCGATGAGAATGGGCATCAAAAGGGAAGCGTTGAGGCAAAGCGAAAGGCAAAGAGTCTGCTTCAATGGATTGAACTTGGCGTCACGGATGAACACGAGCTTACGGACCTGATCCGTGACGACATCGTGATCACCACGAAATAGGCTCACGGCACGACGGCCAAGGCAGCGTTTCTTCCGCTTTGAGGTGCTCGCAATAACGGTTTGGCGCGCTTGCTGGGCGGCGCCGTCGTAGTCGCAAGGAGACGTAGATCTTCTTGTGGGTGGCCTTCCCCGCTGTGAGGCGGTTGGATCTTGTTCCAAGCAATAGCGAGCCCGACGCGGTTTGGAAGCTCCAGCGTCGATTCCGGCGCAAAGCCAATGCCAATCCCAGCCGAGACGAGCGACACCAACGAATAGGTCTCGTCGCAACTCTGTAGGCAATGTTCTTGGTCGGATCGTATGCCTCGAGCCCCTTACTAAAATGGATTTAGTGAGGGCTCCCCTAAGACCAGAAATCGATCCCGTTCATCTGAGCTACGACTGCATCTGACGTCATCACAAGAATTCGACCCAACTTCGGGCCAAATTCATTTGCCCACAAAGCAGAATAGCGCAGAATTCAAGGGAAGCTGCCTGCTGCGCAATCGAGCGTCGCAAGGGGGATGATACCGGCAGCGGCCCTTTGAGGGAGGAGAAAATGGCCAGTAACCATTCAGACCTGAGCGGACCCGATCTGGCCCTCGGCATTGCGCTCGCCGATCTTCCCGATGGCGGCAAGCTGGTCGGCCATCGGGACGGCGAGGCGGTGCTTCTGGTGCGCTGCGGAGCAGAGATATTCGCCGTTGCCGCCGCCTGCTCGCACTATGGCGGACCGCTGGTCGACGGCCTCGTCGCCGACAACAGCGTCCGCTGCCCCTGGCATCACGCCTGCTTCGACCTGCGCACCGGAGAGGCCCTGCGCGCGCCGGCCCTGTCGCCGCTCGCTTGCTGGTCGGTCGAAAAACGCGGCGAACGGATTTTCGTTGGCGAGAAGCGCAAGAGGCCGCAGCCGGCTTCGCGTGAGAGCAATGCTGGGGTATCTGCGGAAAGGATCGTCATCGTCGGCGGCGGCGCGGCCGGTTTTGCCGCGGCCGAGAGACTGCGGCGAGAACAATATCAAGGCGCCATCGTCATGATCAGCGACGACGAGGCGCTGCCCGTCGACCGGCCCAACCTTTCCAAGGACTATCTGGCGGGCAAGGCTCCCGAAGACTGGGTCCCGCTGCGCAAGGAAGGCTTTTATGCCAGGAACGGCATCGATCTGCGCCTCGGAACTAAGGTTGCTGGCATCGACGTCCGTGCCAGCGAGCTCGTGCTCGCCGATGGGGCACGGGTCGCCTTCGACAAATTGCTGCTCGCGACCGGCGCCGAACCAGTGCGCCCGACCATACCCGGCGCCAGCCAGCCTCAGGTCCACACGTTGCGCACGCTTGCAGACAGCCGCACGATCATCGCGCAGAGCGGCGCGGCGCGGCACGCTGTCGTGCTTGGCGCCAGCTTCATTGGCCTCGAGGTCGCCGCCGCGCTTCGGACCCGCGGTGTCGAAGTGCATGTCGTGGCGCCCGAGGAACGGCCGATGGAACGGGTACTAGGCCCCCAGATGGGCGACTTCATCCGCGCCCTGCATGAGGAAAATGGCGTCGTTTTCCATCTTGGCGATACCGCGGCGAGCATCGGCGCCAGCGAGATCGTACTGAGCAGCGGCACTACCCTCGCCGCCGACATGATCGTTGCCGGCATCGGCGTGCGACCGCGAGTCGATCTCGCCGAAAGAGCCGGTCTCGCCACCGATCGGGGCGTCCTGGTCGATGCCTATCTCGAGACCAGCGCGCCGGGGATATATGCCGCCGGCGATATTGCGCGGTGGCCCGACCCTCACTGCGGCGAGAACATCAGAGTGGAGCACTGGGTGGTGGCGCAGCGGCAGGGCGCTGCCGCAGCCCTCAGCATGCTCGGACGCCGGACGAAATTCACGGATGTGCCGTTCTTCTGGAGCCAGCATTACGATATCCCGATCAACTATGTCGGTCATGCCGAGAGATGGGACGCCATCGAGGTTGAGGGCGACGTTGCCGCGAAGGACTGCCTCCTGCGCTTCAAGCGCGGCGGACGCGTTCTGGCAGTTGCCACAATCTTCCGCGATGTCGAAAGCCTTAAGGCAGAACTGGCGATGGAGCAGAGCAAGGCCTAGAACGTGATGGGATCATGCCGCATGACTTGCGTCTGCCCAGCCGGGTGACGATACCAGCCTGAAGAGAGGCGACTGCAGACGATCACGCCAGCGGCCCGCCGCGTCTGGCGGCGGGCTTTCTTCCAATCCGTAGACTACTTGCGCCCCCCACTGGGACGGGATTTGCCGCCCGTTCCACCTGCGGTCTTAGCGTCGGGGGCTTGCCCGAAATTGGTCCCTCCCAAGTGGCCTCCGCCGCTCGTGTTTGCAACTTGACGCTCTGTTTTGCGCTGGATCTCAGTCGCATTTGTTTTGCTCATTCTAGATTCCTTTTCGTTGCAAGAGTGATCGCTGCCCGACATAGCCCGGCATGTGAGATCGATTTTGAGAGAAAAGGTCTGCTTGACGCCAAGGGGCGCGAAACGAAGCTCGACTAGCAAACTCGATGCGGCAGGCCGAGCCCCATTGTGTTTAAACCAAGGCCTAGAGTGGTGGAGCAGCCAACAAAAAAGGCCGGGGCGAAACCGCACCGACCTTCCTCACATCGCTACTCACGCCAGTGCCAGTACATCCGTGGTCAAAAGCAGAAAGCGACTGCGGCGATTGCGAGCGACAGATGCTTTCCAGCGCTCATCAGCAATGCCGATAGCGGTGATATAGGCTCTCCCCGCATGAAACGCAACCTCAATTCTTGGTTTTGTTGCGGATGTCTTATAAAAATAAAAATTGCAGGAATTACGTTGCAAGCGGAGCCGCGCTCAGGCATGGTCTTTCCGTCAGCAGCCAATGTTAAGGGCGCTGCTGCATCAGGGCCCAGCGGCCCTTGCCCCAGATAGAAGGAGGACCGAAATGTCTTCCGAATATAATTTCGTTTTGAAGTCAACAGACCTCACGATGCTGCAGGGCGTCTTGGATGAGGCGGGATACTGTTCAGCCAGTAGCCTTGCCAATCCGGAAGGCTATAACGTCGCGGCGAAACTGCTTATCGAACGTTTCCAGAACGGGATGACCTCTGCCGACGACCTATCCAGAGAACTGGAAAGGCATTTTGGCAAGGTGCTTTCGGCAGTATCTCCGCCAAGTTTCGAGCGGACGCGTGCCTCTATTCAGGGCCGCCCCCTCCGGTAGAACTGCTACTCCCTTTCGCCTTGCCGCTGCAGCAGATAATAGCGTTGTCGGTCCCAGGTTTGCCGAGGGACGTCGCTTTCTTCTGGTCTAACCCGTGTCGGCGATAATAATGGATCAAGGGCCAAGAATGGGCTCCGCTTTACGACCTGGACGGACCTGTTGTCGGTCATATCCACGGCCGGGGCAGTATTCTTTTCGACGAACTGCTGAGCTTCCGTAAACGTCTGACCTCCGAGGCCGAGCGTGCGTGTCAGTCGTGGTCGCGTGTTGTTTGCCGTCACTGGCTGCCGCCTGATTGTCGGCGCGCGCCCCGCGACCTGAAGAGTGGGTGTCAAGTTGGGATCGGCCTGCTTTCGTGCTAAAATACAAGAAGTTGGGGGGCGATGTTAAGCGGGAGGAAGAAACATGCCCACTCAGGTTCCAAGGGATTTCCGCCGCGTGATCATTGCCGCGTCGGTAGGAAACATAATCGAATGGTATGACTTCTATATCTTCGGAAGCTTGGCCGCGGTTCTTTCGGTCAAGTTCTTTGAGCAATCCCATCCAGTCGCAGCGCTGCTGAGTACGATTGCACTCTTCACCGCAGGATTCCTGATCCGTCCACTGGGGGCGTTCCTTTTCGGCTGGATGGGTGACCGGGTCGGCCGCAAATACACGTTTCTCATTACGCTCAGCGGCATGGGGTTGGGCACGGGTGCGATCGGCTTGATGCCGACCTACGCGTCGATCGGACTAACTGCTGCCTTTCTTCTCTTCGGCTTACGGATGATCCAAGGCTTGTGCTTGGGCGGCGAGTATGGTGGCGCCATCACCTATGTCGCCGAGCATGTCCCCGACGAACGCCGCGGCTATTACACCGGGTGGCTTCAGACCTCTCCGACGCTCGGAATCGTCGTGTCGCTGGCCGTGATCATCGCGACGCGCACCTATTTCGGCAACGAGGTCTTCAACGAATGGGCTTGGCGCATTCCGTTTTTGGTCTCCTTCCTGCTGGTTGCCATTGCAATCTACATCCGTCTTCAGCTCCAGGAGACACCGATCTTTGCGGAGATCAAGGCTAAGGGGCTGATGACCCGAAATCCATGGAAGGAAGCCTTCCTGAGCTCCAACATCCAATATGTCGGGATCGCCACCATCGTGCTGATCGGGCAGGGAGTGGTCTGGTATAGCGGTCAGTTCTGGGCATTGTACTTCCTGCAGCAGGTTTCCAAGGTAGACGCGTTGACCTCGTCCTACATCGTTGGAGTTGCACTGCTCATTGCAACGCCGAGTCTGATCTTCTTTGGATGGCTGTCAGATATTATCGGCCGCAAGCCAGTGATCCTGGGAGGGATGTTGCTCGCCGCGACCACGTATTATCCGCTGTACTTGTGGCTGGGACTAGCCACGCAGCCTGGCAACATCAACTATCCAGCCGCGGTCTTCATCATCTTCATCCTGGTTTGCTACGTCGGGATGGTATACGGCCCGGTTGGTGCGTTCCTTGCTGAATACTTCCCTGGTAGGATCCGCTACACGTCTGTATCGGTGCCGTATCACATCGGCAATGGTTGGGGTGGCGGATTGGTGCCGTTCATTACCTCAGCGGCGTTCGCGGCCACTGGCAGCATCGGTTACGCGCTGATATACCCGATCGCGGTTCCTGCCGTATGCTTCCTGCTTGCCCTTTTCTTGATGCCCGAGACCCGCAAAATAAGCATCTGGGAGCCGATCGAGCCGAAAGCTGAATTGTAACATGGCCACAATGTGCGGGCCGCAAGGCCCGGCACATTGTCGCACTGCAGTTCCGATGGCCATTTCGGAACGCGGTGACCTTGCGAGGTCGGCTGGCGCCTATGCGCACCATATTCTGCGCGACCTGTTCTTCACTTCTCTACTACCTGGACCATGGCTCAGGGCTTCTCGCTCGCGTGTTGGCTCCGGAACGCCGCTTCTCCAGCGTTTGAAACCTCGACCCATTTCTCGTCGGGTATTGCGTTTGCAACGTAGCTGTCATGCCAGTTCCACCACTTGTACGTCGGCGTTTTCGGGTAGCCCTCGGGCGAGTCCTCCCAAACCTCCTGCCGGCCCAAGGGAGTGATGTCGAGGTAATTCCACGTGCTTCCCATTTGCTCGTCGCCGCGGTTATTGACGAAATAAGTGCGGAATACGCGGTCGACGTCACGGTAGAACACGTTCGTGCCATGCCACTCATCCACGCCGAAGTCGGCGTCGAAGCTGTCGGTGATAGTAAACCACGGCATCTCCCAGCCCATCCGCGCCTTTAGGCGCGCGATGTCGGACTGGGGCGCACGCGAGGCGAAGACGAGGGTGGTGTCACGCGCGTTCAGGTGCGCGACATGGGCGACTTGATCGGCCACCATGGAGCAGCCCCGGCACGCGTGGTCGGGCCAGCCGAATACGCCCGGCTCGAAGAAGGCGCGGTAGACGATCAACTGTCGCCGACCATCGAACAGGTCAAGCAGGCTTTTCCTGCCCGCAGGTCCCTCGAACCAATAAGCGGTCTCGACGGCCATCCACGGCATCCGCCGGCGCTCGGCGGCCAGGGCGTCACGGGCGCGGGTCATGTCCTTTTCTTTCACAAGCAACTGCTGCAAGGCCGTCTCCCAGGCCCGCGGCGACACGACCGGTGGCGTGTGCATATCTGGCTGCGTGCCTATTTGACCATCGTCCGTTGATCTCGACATGGCTTTCAATCTCCTCGATCTGGGCGAATTTTCGCGCCTGCTGGCTGACATCCGGTTCGTCGTTGTTGCTCGTCAGATAGCTTGGCACCGGAAAGCGAACAGGGGGAGTAACAAGTGTGACGCCATTCCGTCGGCGTCGCCGACAAAGCCGCGCCGCGCACATTCGAAGCGCAAGCCGGGGGTCTGTATCGTGTTGTGCAAGGCTCCAGCTATCGTGATGGGTCGGGTAGACCGCTTTCCCGTAAAGGAAGCCCTTGACTGACATTCTTCCATTCTTCGAACGTCAGCGCGCCAATGGTTTACGACCCGCTGCAGTCCAGCGGTGGGCGCGCGAAGAAGAGCGATCGCGGCGCTGGCACGCAAATTGTTGGTTGATCACAACAACTGGCATTGCTTCCTATCGACTGAGGAGCCAGAGCATCACGGACAGCAGAATGCTGACAAGCAGACCGGTGGTAATAGGGATGTAGATGGAGAAATTCTCGCGCTCGATAAGAATGTCGCCCGGCAGCCTCCCCAGGCCGATGCGCACAAGCCACGGCCACAGAATACCAACCACGACGACAGCAAGCCCGACAATGATGAGGACCCTGGACATGGAACACGACGCTATAAGAATTCGCTCGATTGGATGGTAACCCAGTTTCGATACAGGCAACACTCTTACGTGGCGGTCACATAACCAGGGACGAGCCCCTGAATATGTTCCGGTCGCTCTTCCAAGGCAGCCGGCGATAAGAGATCTCTGCCGAAGATCGCAGAAAGCGTGTGATTGTTAGAGAGATAGAAATATGAGAGCGCTGCAATTGATATGTCGAGGTGTACCGGGTCGACGCCCTTGCGGAAATCGCCGCTCTCGACCCCACGCTTCAGCATCCCGGCGAGCAAGTCCACCAAGGGTGAGTTCAGATCCTTTGTAAGCGATGTCTTCAGTGCGTAGAAGGCCAATCGCTCTCCGCTTGGCGCTTCGTGAGCGTCACGCCAGGCGTCGAGCAGCTCATCGGGCTGCGACAACCGCAGGCCTTCGCCGGTGATCTCCGCCCACTCGCGGTCGACGAGTACGGCCGGTGGCGCTTGCCGAGGCCGTTCTCTATTGCGATGCCGGTGTGAACCGCGCCACCAGCGCATGGCGGTCACCGGGATAGGTGAAGCGTACATGGGTGACCGGCCCGACATTGCTCCAAGTGCGGCGCTCGACGACCAGGCAGGCGGTGTTACGCGGGATCCCGAGGGCGGTAGCCTCGTCTGAACCGGCCGAAACGGCGTGAATGCGGTGCTCGGCGCTGCTCCAGGGGATCTGATTGATCAGCCAGGCGCCCGGCGCCATTTCGGAGAAATCGGCCTCGGCGGCTTCAGGCACGGTCGACAGGCTGATCAGTCGCTCTTCCAGGCAGAACGGTCGACCACCCGCCTGATGGATGCAGGCCACATCAACCACGGAAGATCCTGGTGCGACGTCAAGGCGTCTAATGTCGTCGACCTTCGCCTTGCGTTGTTCGCGCTTGGATACGGCGAAGGAGTAGGAAAGATTCAGTGACTGGACCTCAGCCCTGATGTCGTGGATCTCCAGGACGGCCGATTGCGCCTGCGGCTGCGTGACGAAGCTGCCGGATTTCTTGCGACGCTCGATGAGGCCCGCCTTGGCGAGCTGGGTTAGCGCCTTGTTCACGGTCATGCGCGAACAGTCGTATTTCTTGGTGAGGTCCACTTCAAACGGGATGCGGTGACCCGGCGGCCACTCGCCAGAAACGATGCGGCCTTCGATGTCGCTCACGATCCGCTGGTGCAAGGTTGTCTCCTTGCTTTGGTTCATCGTCACGCTCCGTTTAATGCCTCCCGCTCTAATCTGTATGTTGCGACCTGGAAAGCCCTATGCTGCCAGAAGCTCGCCCATCGCCTTCAGGAACCGGCGATTGATTTGATCGCGCGCCACGTGGCGACCGCCAGCGACCTGCTTGCGGCCGTGCGCCCAGACGCTGTCGACGGCCACGCCACCGGCAAAGACCCAGTGATCGAGCAGCTGATCGCCGGAAAGGTAGGGTACGGCTGTCTTGCCGAGCGAAATGAGGTCGGCTTGGTGGCCGACCGCGATCCCGCCCGGTGCCTTCAGTGCAGCGCCGCCACCGGTCATCGCAAGATCGAAAAGTCTGCGCGCGGTCGAGCCGCCTGGCGCTGCGATGACATTGCGAGCCCTGAGCGCCAGACGTTCCGAGTATTCGAGCTGGCGCAGTTCGCCTGGAAGCGAGATCAGAACGTTGGAATCCGAGCCGACGCCGAAACGGCCGCCTTCTTCGATGAAGAGCGGCGCTTGGAAGGTGCCGTCGCCGAGGTTGGCTTCGGTGATCGGACAAAGGCCGGCGATCGCGCCGCTGCGCGCCATGCCGCGCGTTTCCTCGTCCGTCATGTGGGTTGCGTGGATCAGGCACCAGCGACCATCGACGGGCGCATTGGCCAGCAGCCATTCGACGGGCCGCGCGCCCGACCACGCGAGGCAGTCCTCGACTTCCTTCACCTGCTCGGCGACATGGATATGGATTGGCCCGTCGCCGGCCAGCGCTACGACCTTGACGAGTTCCCCCGGCGTAGTGGCGCGGAGGCTGTGCGGGGCAAGACCGAGCTCGGCACCGGGAAGGCCGCTTGCCATCTTGCGGCAGCCCTCCAACAATGCGGCAAAGCTGTCCAGTGAATTGATGAAGCGCCGTTGGCCATCGATCGGCGCCGCGCCACCGAAGCCGGAATGGGCATAGAACACCGGAAGCAACGTCAAGCCGATCCCGCTGATATTTGCTGCCGCCCCGATGCGCTCGGCGAGCTCGGCAATGTTGGCATAGGGCGCGCCGTCCTTGTCGTGGTGCAAATAATGGAATTCGCCGACACGGGAAAAACCGGCTTCCAGCATCTCCATATAGAGTTGGGCGGCCACGGCCTCGACATGCTCAGGCGTCATCGAGAGGGCGAACTTGTACATGACGGTACGCCAGCTCCAGAAGCTGTCGTTCGCCGGTCCGCGCACTTCCGCAAGGCCAGCCATTGCGCGCTGGAAAGCGTGGCTGTGCAGGTTGCTCATCGCGGGAACAAGCGTGTCGTGATGCTCGTCGCCGGGCTCGGCGGCGACGCCCGTTTCAACGCTTGCGATACGGCCATCGGCGATCGTCAGGCGAACGTCCTTTTGCCACCCGTTCGGCAGAAGTGCTGCGCTTGAATGCAGTGTGGTCGCTACCGTCTGGGCCATAACGCTTTTTCTCCTCTTTGGCGCCGCGCATCTTTCTTTTCCATGGAGACGCACAAAATTTCACTTGTCACCTGTTTATTATGTATATACATGTTTCCACATAAAGGAAGGCGCAAAGCTGATGAATGGGAACAAATTTTCAAGCGATGAAGCATCCGGCGATCTCCGTCCACATTTGTGGCGGAATGCGCGATTGGCGACGCTCGATCCACAAAAGCCGGGTCTCGGCATCATCGACAAAGGTGCCATTGTTACAGAAGGCGGCCGCATAAGTTTTGTCGGTCCAGAGGCCGACTTGCCGGTGTCGGCGATCGAGCGAGCCCAAATCACGGATCTCGAAAGTCGCTGGGTGACGCCTGGCCTCGTCGACTGCCACACCCACATCGTCTATGGCGGCAATCGCGCCCGCGAATTTGAAATGCGCCTGGAAGGCGCGACCTATGAAGAGATCGCGCGCGCCGGCGGCGGCATTGTCTCTTCCGTCAAGGCAACAAACGCACTCTCGGTCGAAGGTCTCGTCGAGGCGGCTCTTCCCCGCTTGGATACACTTATTTCCGAAGGCCTGACGACGATCGAAGTAAAGTCGGGCTACGGGCTGAATATCGACGGCGAACTGAAGATGCTGCGCGCGGCCCGCCAGCTTGAGCAGGTCCGTCCGGTCCGTGTCGTTACCGCCTATCTCGGCGCTCATGCGACGCCGGTCGAGTACAAGGGCCGTAACGGTGATTACATCACGGACGTCGTTATCCCGGCTCTCGAATACGCTCATGCCGAGGGCTTGGTCGACGCTGTCGATGGCTTCTGTGAAGGGATCGCCTTTTCGACAGTCGAGATCGCCCAGGTCTTCGACAAGGCCGAGGCGCTCGGCCTGCCGGTCAAGCTGCATGCGGAGCAATTGTCCAACCTAGGCGGTGCAAAGCTTGCAGCCTCTTATGATGCGCTCTCGGCCGACCACCTCGAGTATCTGGATGCAGAAGGCGCCACGGCGATGGCCGCGGCCGGTACGGTCGCCGTCCTGCTGCCGGGTGCCTTCTACGCCATCAATGAGAAGCAGAAGCCGCCTGTTCAGGCGCTGCGCGACGCCGGCGCTCGGATCGCCATCGCCACTGATTGCAATCCCGGAACGTCGCCGCTGACCTCGCTGCTCCTGACGATGAACATGTCGGCGACACTGTTCGGTCTCACTGTCGAGGAATGCATCGCGGGTGCGACCCGTGAAGGCGCACGCGCCCTCGGACTTTTAGAGGAAACGGGCACGCTCGAGCCCGGCAAGTCCGCAGATTTCGCCATCTGGGACGTCGAAAGCCTCGCCGAACTCGTCTACCGCATCGGCTTCAACCCACTTCATGCACATGTCTTCAAGGGCGAAAGGATCGACCGTTGACCATTACCCTTCATCCCGGCTCCGTTTCGCTGAAGGAACTGGAGACGATCTACTGGACCGGTGAGCCAGCAAAGCTCGACGCTTCCTTTGACGCCGGCATCGCGAAGGCCGCTTCACGCATTGCCGAGATTGCGGCTGGCAATGCGCCGGTCTACGGCATCAATACCGGCTTCGGAAAGCTCGCGTCTATCAAGATCGATAGCGCCGATGTGGCGACGCTTCAGCGCAACCTTATCCTCTCGCATTGCTGCGGCGTCGGCGCGCCGCTGCCTGAAAACGTCGTTCGTTTGATCATGGCCCTGAAGTTGGTTTCGCTTGGTCGTGGCGCGTCTGGCGTGCGGCTGGAACTGGTGCGGCTGATCGAAGGCATGTTGGAAAAGGGCGTCATCCCGGTCATCCCGGAAAAAGGCTCCGTTGGCGCCTCGGGCGACCTTGCCCCCCTCGCCCACATGGCCGCCGTGATGATGGGCGAAGCCGAAGCCTTCTTTGCCGGCGAGCGTCTTTCCGGCAGTGCGGCTCTCGAAAGCGCCGGACTGAAACCCGTCGTGCTCGCTGCGAAGGAAGGCCTCGCACTGATCAATGGTACGCAGACCTCGACGGCGCTGGCTCTTGCCGGTCTTTTCCGCGCACATCGGGCAGCCCAGGCGGCCTTGATTACCGGAGCCATGTCGACGGACGCAGCCATGGGTTCGTCCGCCCCCTTCCATCCGGACATTCACACGTTGCGTGGCCATAGGGGCCAGATCGATACGGCTTTAGCACTTCGGGGACTTCTCGAAGGCTCGGTGATCCGTCAAAGCCATATTGAAGGCGACGAGCGCGTGCAGGATCCCTACTGCATCCGCTGTCAGCCCCAGGTCGACGGCGCCTGCCTGGATCTGCTGCGCTCGGTTGCTCGGACGCTGGAAATCGAAGCGAACGCCGTCACCGACAACCCGCTGGTGCTTTCGGACAACTCGGTTGTGTCCGGCGGCAACTTCCATGCCGAGCCAGTCGCCTTCGCAGCGGATCAGATCGCCCTTGCCATCTGTGAAATCGGCGCGATCGCGCAGCGGCGTATCGCCCTCTTGGTCGACCCTGCGCTTTCCTACGGATTGCCGGCCTTCCTGGCAAAGAAGCCCGGCCTCAACTCCGGCCTGATGATTGCGGAAGTAACGTCCGCGGCACTCATGTCGGAAAACAAGCAGATGTCGCACCCGGCCTCCGTCGACTCGACGCCGACGTCGGCCAATCAGGAAGATCATGTCTCCATGGCCTGCCACGGTGCCCGTCGGCTGCTGCCGATGACTGACAACCTCTTCAATATTGTCGGCATCGAAGCCCTGACCGCAGCCCAGGGCGTGGAGTTCCGCGCCCCCCTGACAACCAGCCCTGAACTGCAGAAGGCGATTTCGACAATCCGCAGCGCAGTGCCGAGCCTGGAGCTCGACCGCTACATGGCAAACGACCTTAAGGCGGCAGGCGATCTCATCGCGACGGGCACGCTCAATGCATCCGTCCAGCCCGGCATCCTACCCGTTCTGGAGAGCTGACATGGCTGTATTCGAAGTTAAACAGGGCTCATCTCCAGTCATCCTCGCGTTTCCCCACACGGGGATCGACGTTCCCGGTGATATCTGGGAGCGTTTGAACGAAAACGGCAGGATTCTTGCCGATACCGACTGGCACATTCATCACCTCTATGATGGCCTGCTGTCAGACGCGACCACCGTGCGCGCAACCTTCCACCGCTACGTCATCGATGCGAACCGCGATCCGGCCGGTGTCAGCCTCTATCCCGGCCAGAACACCACCGGTCTTATTCCGGAAACGGATTTCGACGGAAAGCCGATCTGGAAGGATGGGCAGGGGCCTGGTGAGGCCGACATCGCGGCGCGGCTGCGGGACTTTCACGCGCCTTATCACGCCGCACTTGCCGCCGAGATCGAGCGTGTGAGGGCCATCCATGGCGTGGCGATCCTCTACGACTGCCACTCGATCCGCTCCCACATTCCGTTCCTCTTCGAGGGCAAGCTGCCGGATTTCAATATCGGCACGGATATGGGCAAGACCTGCGATGGCGCCATCGAGCAGGCGACGCTCACCGTCGTTGAAGCCGCTGAGGGTTACGACAGCGTGCTCAACGGCCGCTTCAAGGGCGGCTGGACGACACGCCATTACGGCCAGCCCGAGATCGCCGTGCACGCCATCCAGATGGAGCTTGCGCAATCGACGCATCTCCAAACCGAGGCGCCACCCTTCGCCTATGACGCCGCGAAGGCAAAGCGTCTTCGCGTCCATCTCAAAGACATTCTGGTGCGCATTGAACAGATCGCGCCGGGCCTGAAACGATAACAATCACTCGACAGGGGGAACCCGCATGACTGCAAACCCACGCCACAACATTCGCGAGATCCGCGCACCGCGCGGCAATGAGCTCAACGCCAAGAGCTGGATGACCGAAGCGCCGCTGCGCATGCTGATGAACAACCTTGACCCTGACGTGGCAGAAAATCCGAACGAGCTCGTGGTCTATGGCGGCATCGGCCGTGCGGCCCGCACCTGGGACGACTTCGACCGGATCGCAGCGACCCTGAAGACGTTGAACGAGGATGAAACGCTCCTTGTGCAATCCGGCAAGCCAGTCGCCGTCTTCCGCACGCACAAGGATGCTCCACGCGTCCTGATCGCGAACTCGAACCTCGTCCCGCACTGGGCGACCTGGGATCATTTCAACGAGCTCGATAAGAAGGGCCTTGCCATGTACGGCCAGATGACGGCCGGCTCGTGGATCTACATCGGCACGCAAGGCATCGTTCAAGGTACCTACGAAACCTTCGTCGAGGCAGGCCGCCAGCACTACAACGGCAACCTCAAGGGCAAGTGGATCCTGACCGGCGGTCTCGGCGGCATGGGTGGCGCACAACCGCTCGCTGCTGTCATGGCTGGCGCCTGCTGCCTGGCTGTCGAAAGCGACGAAACCCGCATCGATTTCCGTCTCCGCACCCGCTACGTCGACGAAAAGGCAAAGACGCTCGACGAAGCGTTGGCGCTGATCGACAAGTGGACGAAGGCCGGTGAGGCAAAGTCGGTCGGTTTGCTCGGCAATGCCGCCGAGATATTCCCGGAACTCGTTCGTCGCATGAAGGCCGGCGGTGCGCGCCCCGATATCGTGACCGATCAGACCTCCGCGCACGACCCGCGCAACGGCTACCTGCCTGCAGGCTGGACGGTCGAGGAAGCCAAGGCCAAGCGGGAGACCGATCCGAAGTCGGTAGAAGTCGCCGCGCGCGCCTCCATGAGGCAGCACGTGGAGGCCATGGTCGCCTTCTGGGATGCCGGCGTCCCGACGCTCGACTATGGCAACAACATCCGTCAGGTCGCCAAGGATGAAGGCCTCGAGAACGCCTTCGCCTTCCCGGGTTTCGTGCCGGCCTATATTCGTCCGCTCTTCTGCCGCGGCATAGGTCCGTTCCGTTGGGCGGCGCTCTCCGGGGATCCGGAAGATATCTACAAGACCGACGCCAAGGTGAAGGAACTGCTGCCCGACAACAAGCACCTGCACAACTGGCTTGACATGGCACGTGAACGCATCGCCTTTCAGGGGCTGCCGGCGCGCATTTGCTGGGTTGGGCTCGGCGATCGCCATCGCCTCGGCCTTGCCTTCAACGAGATGGTGAAGAACGGCGAGCTGAAGGCGCCGATCGTCATTGGCCGCGACCACCTGGACTCTGGCTCGGTCGCGTCGCCGAACCGCGAGACGGAAGCGATGAAGGACGGTTCGGATGCCGTTTCTGACTGGCCGCTGCTGAATGCGCTGCTGAATACGGCGTCTGGCGCGACCTGGGTGTCGCTCCATCACGGCGGCGGCGTCGGCATGGGCTTCTCACAGCATTCCGGGATGGTCATCTGCGCCGACGGCACGGACGATGCAGCGCGGCGCTTGGAGCGCGTCCTCTGGAACGACCCAGCGACCGGCGTCATGCGCCATGCCGATGCCGGCTATGAGATCGCCGTCGATTGCGCCAAGGAACAGGGTCTGCGTCTGCCGGCAATTCTGGGGAATTGACCTGTTGTGCCGGGCCTCAAAATTCCATGAGGCCCGGATACTGCAGCACGGTCTGATCAACTGTGACCAAGGCAACGCCTTCGATCTTTGACTGGGCAATCAGCATACGGTCGAAGGGATCCTTGTGGATCGGCGGGAGTGCCGCGATTGCAAGCGCATGCTCGCCGTTGATCGGCAGCTCGACATAACCATTTTGGAGAAGGCGCTCTCTCAGCATCGAGGGATCGGCGCGAAAATCGGGGCGGATCTGCGCTTGGTTGATCGCGATTTCCCAGAGGCTGGCGGGGCTGAAAAGGAGCTCGTTCTGGTCGTCCTCGATCAGCGCTCGCAGACGATCAGGCAGCCGCTCGCTATCGCCGGCTGCCCAGATTAGAATGTGCGTATCAAGCAGCAGCCTCATTCGGGGAACTGTTCACCCTCACTGAATATCTCCTCGATCTCATCGGCCATCATGGTGTCGAAATCGTCGGGAACCAAGATCATGCCTTTCATGAAGCCGATCCGCTGTTTCTTCGGGGCATCGGCCTCTTCGAGGGGAACGACTTTCACCAGGGGTTTCCCGGCCTTGGCTATGATGAACGCCTCACCTTTCGCGGCCTTCTCGATAAGCCGCGACAGGTGTGTCTTCGCTTCGTGTATGTTCACGGTCTGCATAGCTGCCTCGATAGACTTAGTCCAATAAACTTAGTTCACCCTGCCTTCCCTTGCAATGATGGAGCCCAAATGACCCGCGCCACCGTTCTCAGATCCAGCACCTATCGCGGCATGCCGTGGAAGAACGGCGGCGGCCAGACCGTCGAAATTGCGGTCTCGCCGGAGGGCGCGGCACTGTCTGATTTCGATTGGCGCGTCAGCATGGCAACGGTTGAAACGGATGGGCCGTTCTCGATCTTTACCGGCATCGACCGGACGCTTGCGATCCTTGAAGGCAACGGCATGTCGCTGACAATCGACGACAACGCGCCTGTGTTGCTAAAACAGGCCAGCGCTCCCCTCGCCTTTCCCGCGGATGTCGCGGTGGCGGCGAGGCTCGCCGAGGGACCGATCACGGACCTGAACGTCATGACCCGGCGCAACGGACTGCGCCATTGGGTCGAGAGGGTTGATGTCGATTCCACGGTGACTGTGCATCCAGCCGCACCGACATGGTTTCTCCTGTGTCATCAAGGAACCCTCACCGTCGAATGGAGCGGTGAGCACGCCGATCTTGGTCAAAAGGATGCGCTTCTTCTTCAGGGAGCCAAAGGCAAGGATGTCGTGGTGAGCGGCAAAGCGTGCTGCTTTCTGATCTCTATCGATCCGATCTGACAGGAATTTCCTCAGGAAGAACGATGCCAGCTGGTGGACCGTAGGTGGCCAAGGCTCGAATGTTCACGCCCGTCTTAGAGGCCAAAACAATATTGTCCTTATAGTCTATAAAATAGATAGTTTTATCTGTGTGCGAGTGGGTGCCCGCCCTAATGTTTCCATGTCGAAACAAGTTCAAGCGCTGAAGCTGGTGCTCAGCCGCAAGGGGGCGAAACATGAAGATCAGGACATTATTGGCGGCAATTACGCTCGGCTCCGCAAGCCTGCTGGCGCCTTTTGTTGCCCAGGCAGCCGACAAGAAAGTGGTTGTTGCCTACCAGACCGACGCGCTGCCGTCATCGGTGGCAATTGCCAATGGCGAACTCGCCAAGGCAACCGGCTATGAGATCGATTTCCGCAAGTTCAATTCAGGCGCCGAGATTTTCGCGGCCATCGCCTCGGGGGACGTGCAGGTCGGCTATGTCGGCTCGAGCCCGTTTGCGGCCGCGACATCCCGCGGATTGGAGGTCAAGGCTTTCTACCTCTCCTCGATCTCCGGCATCGACGAGGCGCTCGTCGTTCGCAACGGTTCGGGCATATCATCTCTGTCTGACCTGAAAGGCAAGAAGCTCGCTGCCGCGCCCGTCTCCACCGACCATTATCAGCTCTTGGCGTTGATCAGGTCGCTGGGCCTGACGGAAAAGGATGTGCAGGTCTTTGCAATTCCGCAGCCGGAGATCGTGGCCAGCTACAATCGCGGAGACATCGATGGCGGTTTTGTGTGGGATCCGGCACTGAGCGAATTGAAGAAGAATGGCAAGGTGCTGGTCACATCCAGGGATGTCGCCGACAAGGGCGCTCCAACCTTCTCCGCCTGGGTCGCAGCATCGAAGTTCGCCGATGAGAACCCGGCGTTCCTGAAGACCTTCGCGAGCGTCATCAACAAGTACTATGCCTCCTTCGCAGCGGATAAGAAGGCTTGGGATGCCGACAGCGAGAATGCCAAGCTGCTCGCCAAGACACTTGGCGGAACGCCCGAGCAGCAGGCTGGCGCACTCAAGAACCTGACACTTCTGACGCCTGACGTACAAGCCTCCGAAGCCTGGCTCGGCGGCGGCGAAAAGTCGGGCGCCGCCAAAATCCTCAAGGATACGGCCGCCTTCCTGAAGGATCAGGGCAAAGTGACCGAAGTGCTGCCGAGCTACGCGGCCTTTGTCACGCCGGATGCACTCGTCAACGCAAGCAACTGAAATAGCGATTAATCCTCCCATCCGAGCACGCTGGCGCGATATCGCGCCAGCGTCATAATATGAAGAGACGGCACATGCTCAAAGTGGATCACGCAAGCGTTTATTTCAAAACGCGGGATGGCCGCACGGTTCATGCCCTGGATCGCGTTTCGCTCGATATTTCGGACAACAGCTTCGTCGTGGCACTCGGCGCCTCCGGCTGCGGCAAATCCACACTTCTCAACGCGATTGCAGGCTTTCTGCCGCTTTCCACCGGCACCATTACTCTTGACGGCCGACCGGTCACACGTCCCGGCGCGGACCGTGGCGTCGTCTTCCAGAAAGACACGCTGCTGCCTTGGAAGTCAGTCCTCGACAATGTCGCGCTTGGCCTGCAGTTTGCGGGCGTTCCAAGGGCTGTGCGGCGCGCGCGCGCAGAAGAGCTACTGTCACTGGTCGGGCTGAAAGACTTTGCAAAGGCCTTTCCTTACGAGTTGTCCGGCGGCATGCGCCAGCGCGTCGGCATTGCCCGCGCCCTTGCCGCCGATCCCGAGGTGCTGTTGATGGACGAGCCGTTCGGCGCGCTCGATAGCCTGACTCGAGAACAGATGCAGGAACTGCTCGTATCGATTTGGAAAACCACGAAAAAACGCATCTTCTTCATTACGCACTCGATCGAGGAAGCCCTCTTCCTCGGCACGCAGGTCGTGGTGATGTCGCCGCGTCCGGGCCGCATCGTCGCGCGCTTTGATCTCGATTTCATCCGTGAGTTCGCCCGAACCGGCGATGCCCGATCGATCAAGACCGCACCAGCGTTTGCCAGTTTGCGAGAAGAAATTCGGACCATTCTGCATGGCTGCGACGAAATCAGGAGTGCGGCGCAATGAGCGATGTCATCGAAACGAGCGGCGTTGTCGTCGGCGCCCGGCCCGATCAGCTGAAAACCGTTCACATGAAGGGGTTCGGCGCCGGCGAAAGCAGTACGCTTGTGATCAGCCTTGCGACGGCAGTCGCGTTGATTGGCACCTGGTGGCTTGTCGCAAAGCTCGGATTGGTGCCGCGTCTCTTCCTGCCGACGCCGCAGGAGGTTGTCACGCAGGTCGGCGCCGTCTATCGCTTCGGCTATGCCGGAGGTTCGCTTGGAGAACATGTCTTTGCAAGCCTCTTCAGGATCGCGACGGCGGCGGCCATCGCCATCGCGGCCGGTATCCCGGTTGGCCTGCTGATGGGCCTCAATCGCTGGGCAAAGGGCATCTTTGACACGCCGATCGAATTCTATTGGCCGCTGCCGCCGCTCGCCTATCTACCCCTTATGATCATCTGGCTTGGGATCGGCGAGACTTCGAAGGTGACGCTGCTTGTGCTTGCCATGTTCGCGCCGATCTGCCTTTCGGCACAGGCCGGCGTGCGCTCGCTGCCGATCGAGCGCGTCCATGCGGCTCGCTCTCTCGGTGCCCGGCCCTGGCAGCTTCTCGTCAGCATTGTTTTGCCATCGGCGCTGCCGGAGATCCTGACGGGCATGCGCATTGCGCTCGGTGTCGGCTGGGGCACGCTCGTCGCGGCTGAACTGATCGCTTCAAACCGCGGGATCGGCTACATGATCATGTCCGCTTCCCAGTTTCTGGCGACCGACGTCGTCTTCGTCGGCATCGGCATCATCGCGGCCTGTGCATTTGCCTTCAGTGCTGCCGTTCGGCTCTTGGAAGCTGCCCTCGTTCCGTGGAAAGGTAAGAGCTAACGAGGGCACACGAGCGCCCCTCTAGCTCACGAGCGCGCCGGGTCTGCCGGCACAGGGAACGATATATGAAGCAGATGCAGATCTTTGCATTCGACATGAACTGCGTCGGCCATATCAATCATGGCATGTGGACGCATCCACGCGATACGTCCCTTCAATATACCGACCTCGATTACTGGGTGGATTTTGCCCGCACCGCCGAGCGGGGCAAGCTGGACGGAATATTCCTGGCGGATATCGTCGGCGTCTACGACGTCTACAAAGGCAGTCCGGCGCCCGTCATCGAAACCGGCGCGCAAATCCCGGTCAACGATCCACTGATGCCGATCTCGGCCATGGCATACGTTACCAAGCATCTCGGCTTCGGGGTAACCGTCAACACGACCTACGAGCCGCCCTACCTGTTGGCGCGGCGCATGTCGACGCTCGATCACCTGACAAAGGGTCGGATCGGATGGAACATCGTCACCGGCTATCTCGACAGTGCCGCGCGCGCCATGGGCTTTGAGACATTGCCAGAACACGACGCACGCTACGATGCGGCCGAGGAATATCTCGAAATCCTCTACAAGCTCTGGGAGGGAAGTTGGGACGACGATGCGGTGCTTTGTGACAGGGCGCGCGCCATCTTCGCCGACCCTTCAAAAGTTCGCGCCATCAGGCATGACGGCCAATATTACAAGATGGAAGGCATTCATCTTTCGCAGCCCTCGCCGCAGCGCACGCCACTGCTTTTTCAGGCGGGCGCCTCGGCGCGCGGGCAGGATTTCGCGGCCCGCCATGCCGAATGCGTCTTTATCGCTGCGCCGACCCCGCAGGCGGCACGTCCGACCGTGGAGGCCCTGCGGCGGAAGGCCGAAGCATTCGGTCGTGGAAAGGATGCGTTGCGCGTTCTTGGCCTCGTCAGCGCGGTCGTCGGTCGCACCGAGAAGGAAGCATTGGATAAGCTCGAAGACTACCGCCGGCATGCGAGCGTGGAAGCGTCTGTCGCGCACTACTCGGCTTCGACAGGCGTTGATTTGTCGAAGTACGGTCTCGACGAGCCGATCGCGCAGACGTCAACCAACGCCAATCAGTCCGCGCTTGCCGCAATCACCAAGAAGGCACCAAAGCCTGTGACGTTGCGCCAGATCATTGATCAAATGGTGCTCGGCAGCCGCATGAGGCCGATCGTCGGGTCAGCCGAGCAGGTGGCGGATCGCCTGGCGGCGTGGGTTTTTGATGGTGGTGTGGATGGCTTCAACCTGGCGCGCACGGTGGCACCTGAAAGTCTGCGCGATTTTGTCGAACTTGTCGTGCCGGTGTTGCAGGAGCGCGGACTCTTCAAGGCGCAGTACGCCGAGGGATCCCTCAGGCAGAAGCTGTTCGGCGGCCGCGGCAGGTTGCCATCCTCGCACCCTGCCGCGGCGTTTCGTTATTAATTACTTGTGGTCAAGCCTGGCGACCAGCCGGTCGCCGAGCCACTGTATGCCGCACACAAGGACGATCAGCACGGCAACGACCACCACCATGACGGTCGTCTCGAAACGCTGGTAGCCGTAGCGGATGGCGAGGTCGCCGAGACCGCCTGCACCGATCGCGCCGGCCATCGCCGAGGCGCCGATCAGCGTCACCAGCGTCACTGTGAATCCGGCGACAATGCCAGGCAGCGCCTCCGGAACGAGCACTTCGCGAATGATTGTCCAGCGGTTGCCGCCCATGGCGCGCACGGCATCGATCAGGCCGCGGTCGACTTCGCGCAACGACACTTCGGCGATACGCGCATAGTAGGGCGTCGCGGCAATGGCGAGCGGCACGATGGCGGCCCACGTGCCAAGTGCGGTGCCGACGATAAGGCGCGTCAGCGGGATCAGCGCGACCAGCAAGATGATAAACGGTACGGAGCGGAAGCCGTTGATGATAGCACTCAAAATGCCGTTCACCCAGGCGTTCTCGGCTATGCCGCCCTTGTTCGTGAGAACCAGCGCCAGACCAAGCGGCAGGCCGAAGACCAGCGAAATCAGCCCGGATGCACCGGTCATCAGGATCGTTTCCCAGAGGGAACGAAGCAGAAGATTAAACATGATCGGTGTCATAGCCGAGAACCTCCACCCGCGCCGAGCGGGCCTTCAGAAACTGCAGAACCTTGTCCTTCAGGGCTGGGTCGCGCATCGGGATAGCAATGAAGAAGCGCGCCACCGGCTGGTTCTGGATATGATCGATGCCACCGTGGACGAGCCGGAAGGATTGCGGCAGCGCAGTGGAGAGATCGGCAAAAACCGCGCCCTGCGCAGCCGGGCCGGCCATGTCGACGCTGAGGATCGCCTCCTGTCCGGACGTGGGTGACAGCCGGGCGGCGATATGCTCCGGCAATTGCGGGCGGCTTCCCGCCAGCAGGCTTTGGGTGATCGGCGCCTTGGGATCGGCAAACACCGCCCAGACCTGACCCTCCTCGACAATACGGCCGGCATCGATGACGGCGACGCGATCGGCAATATTGCGCACGACCTCCATCTCATGCGTGATGAGCACGATCGTGAGGCCGAGCTTGCGGTTGATATCCTTCAGAAGGGTCAGGATCGAACGGGTCGTTTCCGGATCGAGCGCAGATGTCGCTTCATCAGAGAGCAGCAATGCCGGGCGCGCCGCGAGCGCTCGGGCAATGCCAACGCGTTGCTTCTGGCCACCGGACAGAGACGAAGGATAGGCTTTTGCCTTGCCCGCGAGGCCGACAAGCTCCAGCAATTCATGCGCGCGCTTCAGGCGTTCGGCCTTTGCGACGCCGGCGATCTTAAGCGGCAGTGCGACGTTTTCTTCGACCGTCTTCGACGCCAGTAGGTTGAAGTGCTGAAAGATCATGCCAACGCGGCGGCGAAGCGGCTGCAGATCCTTTTCATCGAGGCCGATAATACTGGACCCCTCGATCTCGATCTCGCCGCTGTCAGGACGCTCCAGGCCGTTAAGGCAGCGGATCAGGGTGGATTTTCCCGCGCCGCTGCGTCCGATGATGCCGAGGATCTCACCTTTGCGGACGGTGAGCGATATGCCGTCGAGAGCGGCAGTCGCACCAAAATGCCGATGCACGTCGACAAGGCGGACCACCTCTTCCGACGCCGCCTCCGGCGTGGCCCCGATTGCGGAGGCCGATACAATTGAGTTCATGTTCTTTCCCTTCGGAAACGCCCAAGGCGGCCCGGGCAAGGAACGCCCGGACCGCCTTGTTCAACGCGCCTAACCTCTCGGCGCGAATGTCGATCAGTAAGCGCTGACGCCGGTTCCCTTATACACCTTGTCGAACTCCGCCTTAACGGCGTCGTTCTGGTAGGACGACACCAGTGTCTTCACCCAGGTCTCGTTCTCGCTGCCTTGCTTGACGGCAATGAAGTTGCGATACGGATTGTCGGCGATCGGCTCCTGTGCGATGCGGTCAGCCGCAGACAGCCCCGCCTTCAGAGCCCAGTCGGTGTTCACGACTGCGGCATCCAGATCGTCGATAGCACGGCCGACCACACCGGCATCAAGTTCCTTGATCTCAACTTTCTTAGGGTTCTCGGTGACGTCGGTGACGGTTGCGAGAATGCCCGTCCCGTCCTTGAGCTTGATGATGCCTTCGTTCTGCAGAACGCGCAGTGCGCGACCCTCGTTTGACGGGTCATTCGGCACGCCGATGGTCGCACCTTCGGTGATCTCGGCGACTGCCTTGTGCTTCTTGGAGTAAAGGCCGATCGGCCAGACGCCCGTGTATCCGACGGGGACGATATGATAGCCGTGCTGCGCGACCTGGTTGTCGAGATAAGGCTTATGCTGGAAGGCGTTCGCGTCGATTTCGCCGCGTTCCAGCGCCTCGTTCGGCTGTGTATAGTCGTTGAAGACGACCGTTTCGATCGTCAGGCCGTTCTTGGCGGCTTCGGCGGTCACGACGCGCCAGACATCTTCATCCTCGCCGCTCATGATACCGACCTTGATCGACTTGTCTTCGGCAAACGACGCAACAGGCGATGCAAAAGCAATCAGGGCGACCGTCGAGGCGGCGATCGCGGCAAGGCTTGCACGACGCGTCAGACTTGATGTGGACGTCTTCTTGTTCATTGTGGTGTTTCCCGTCTTGAATTGATGAGGGCTGGCCTCTGACGGCCAGATAATTTCAAAACTGCTCAGGGTAAACCAAGCACGCCGATCTCTATTGCGCTGCAGCACAGGAAAACTCTTCGGCGCCTGGACGGAATAGCGGGATAAAAATTCTACTGATTTAGTAGAATATTGCCGTTGCCGGGCTCCCTGACTGACTCTAAGTTAAACCATCCGAGCGCGAAGAACAAACATGCGCTCTTGAAACAAAGGCGATTTGGACCGCGGGCATTGAAGCAAGACAGCACGACATCACAACAGGCCCTTCGCGACAGGATACGCCGACCTGTGGTGGCGATTATCGGCGGAGGCGTTTCGGGAGCCGGCGTCGCATACCATCTGGCGCACTCCATGGCTGACCGAGCGCCAGCAATCGTCGTCTTTGAGCCACGGCGCGAGCTTGGCAGAGGGCTTGCGTATGATACGACCGATCCGGCCCATCGCATCAATGTTCCAGCCGCCCGCATGAGCCTGCTACCGGACCATCCGGAGGATTTCCTCGAATGGATCGCGCACAATGACGCTGTCGCCGACGACCCGGAAGCTTACCGGCCAGATGGCAACCTCTTTCCCCGGCGCCATGTGTTCGGAGCCTATATTGCGTCAGCAGTCGCTCCTTTCGTGCAGAGCGGCGCTGTGCGCCATCGTCGCGCGCTCGTTATCGCGGTGCGCCGGGACGGTGCGCTCTGGCACATAACCGATAGCCAGGGCGGACAGGTGTTTGCCGACTTTCTGGTGATCGCCACCAGCCATCCATCGCCATCGACGCCAGGTGTTTTGCGCTCGCTTGAAGGACACGAGCGATTTGTAGCCGATTCCACCTGCGCGGGAGCACTTGACACCATCCGGCCGGACGACAGGCTGCTGATCGTCGGCAATGGTCTTACCGCTGCTGACATCGTCGCCTCGCTCGCGCGGACCGGCCATCGCGGTCAGATCACATCGATTTCGCGCCGGGGACTGAGATCAAGAGGTCATGCACCTTTTCCGCAGGACCCGTTCGGCGAGTTCGAGGCTGCCCCGGTCCATAGTGCAACAGCATTGTTGCGGAGCGTCCGGCAAGCCATCACTCAGGCAAAAGCCGGCGGGCTGACATGGCATGCCGTCATTGACCAAGTGCGCGGCCACGGCCAGGCAATCTGGCAGAACCTGCCGATTTCAGAGCGTTGCAGGATCGTGCGCCATATCAGGCCCTATTGGGACGTTCATCGGTTCCGGATCGCGCCTCAGGTGGAAGAGGTACTCGAGCAGGCGATCGCCGGAGGCAGGATGGAGGTGCTGGCGGCTTCCGTCGCTCGCGTGCGTCGCGAGGATGAGGCCATCCATGTGGAGCTTAGGCAGCGGCATGGCTCGCAACTACAGCGCAGCTACGATGCCGTCGTCGTCACAACGGGTCCGGCGCATGGCGGCATCCTTGAAAGCCAGACATGGCTTTCCAGGCTTCGCGATCAATCATACCTGCAGCTCGACCCAACCGGTCTCGGGATCGCGTGTTCCGAGCACTCGGAGGCGATTGGTGCTGAAGGGCACCCCGATGCGACCTTGCTTATTTCCGGACCGCTGGCGCGCGGCACATTCGGAGAATTGATGGGCTTGCCACAGATCACGGAACATGCGGTCTTCGTCGCCAGCGAGCTTGCCGCAAAGGTAAAGGCAATGACGGATCACGGCGGCGGCGATATGAGGTGAAAACCGACATTTCGGTAGCGTTGCCCCGTCAACTGGCAGAGTGCATGGGGAGAGAATGCTGTTCGCTTTTGCGTCATCAGCAACGGTCCACCCGAAGTCCGATCGATAAGGCATTCACCTTTATACCGCTCGATCTCGTGACGCAGTTGTCGAACGGGTATGATGGAGAAGCGTCTCGAAGAGTTGAAGCGACACCCAATCGGCCTTGCGTTGTTGAACTATATCCGCACGTGCCATTCCCATTGAGCGACGTGCTGAGGATTCGACCAGCTTGGCTTTACTCAGCAGTCTCCGTGAAGGCCACGAGCTCTGGATCGAAGTCAACCTCTACCACATTATTGAAGACCGCTGTCGCGAGCATGATACCAGCAAAGGCCACAAGATCGACGAGCGTCTTGGCATCGTATCGATCCTTCAGCTTCGCCCAGATCTCGGCGGGGACCGCGTTGGAATCAACAACGATTGCCTTGCCGAAGGCGTTGAGGAGTACTTCGTCTTCAGACAAGATCAGGGCCTCCGGGTCGAAGCCCGCATTGATGAGCGCCCGGCGAAAGAAGGTGACGGCAATTTTCGAGTTCGCGGCTTTCGAAATGGCGTGCGAGAAGACCCAGATAGGTCTATCGGGAATTGAAGAGAGCTCGGCGCGAAGCGTGAACCATTCAGCGTAAACGCGGTGGGCAACCGGTGAATGCAATAGCGTGCGCTTCATGTTCGTCATACGCCCGCGTACCCTCACCTCCTCATCGTGTACGGCGCGAATCTCATCGGAAGCAGTAGCATAGTCGATCTGTGGGATATGACTCATGGCGATGCTCATTCTATGTGGGGCAAAATGTCAGACGTCTGCGAATCAGCAAATGGTCCTGATGCAGTTTTCGATCATCTTGGCAAAATCGGCTACGTCACGCCAATCCGAAGTTCATTGCCACCACACCAGGAAGGTCAGGAAATCTCCCCCTGCATTCTTGACAATGTTTGGTTGTCGGGACACGATGAAACCGGTTTCACTCACGCTCATGGAGAGATCGTGCGGCTCGACCTGTCGATTCTCTTGCCTCATCTCGGCTTTCTCGCGCAAGGCGCCCTTCTGACGGCGCAAGCATGCGCGCTCGCGCTCGCCGGCAGCGTCATCATGGGCGCATTCGTGGCGATCGCGCGAACATCCTCGTCGGCGCTCCCGCAGCGGATCTCGTTCATCTACGTCGATATCTTCCGCAACGTGCCCTTCATCGTGCAACTGTTCTTTTTCTATTACGGCCTGCCAGAGATCGGCATCTATATCGATGCCTTCACGACGGGCGTGATCGCGCTGTCGATCGCCGGCGGCGCCTACGCCTCGGATGTGATCCGCGCCGGCATTCTGGCAATCGATCAGGGCATCATCGAAGCAGCCGAGGTCAGTGGCCTGTCGCGGCGTGTGATGTTCACGCGCATTGTCCTGCCGATTGCGCTGAGAACGTCGATACGGCCACTCGGCTCAGTTCTCATCAACATGATCCTCACCTCGTCGATCCTCTCCACCATCACGCTGAATGAATTGACCGGTTCGGCACAAATCGTGGTCTCGCAGACATACCGGCCCTTCGAAGTCTATATTGTGCTGCTCGTTGTCTATGCGGCTTTGACCTACCTCGTTTCGCTCGCCATCGCACTGCTCCACCGTCGCCTCAACCGTGACATGATGGAGGCTGTTGCCTGATGCGCTTTACAGATTTCACGTCCTTTGACCTCATTCTTCTGGCGCAGGGTCTCAGCGTCAATGTTGCACTCTTTCTCGCGACATCGTTGGTCGGACTGATGATCGGCATCAGCTGGACAATCGTGCGCTTCTATCGCGTGCCGCTGCTTTGTGAAGCGATCACCTTCGTTTCCGAGCTCCTGAAGAATTCACCGGTGCTGGTGCAGTTGTTTCTGGTGTTTTTCGGACTGCCCGGTCTCCTTCACATCCGCGTGACACCAGTCACGGCGGCGACGATCACGCTTTCGGCCAACACTGCCGCCTTCGTCTATGTGATTGCAGTCTCGGCAATCGAGTCGATCGGCCGCGACCAGATCGAAGCCGCGCGCGTGTTTGGCTTGAGCCGCTGGCAGGTGCTTCGTCATGTCGTGGCGCCGCAGGCAGCGGCATTTGCCGTTGGTCCGCTGATCGCGCTCCTCGTCAACCAGTTGCAGGTAACCTCGCTGATCTCGGTCATCGGCGTCGTCGACCTGACCAAGATCGGCAACATTCTCAATATGCGGACGCTGAAGCCATTTATCGTCTGGACGGCTGTCGGCTTGCTTTATTACGCCGCCGCCAAGCTTGTCGCTTGGCTCGGGTCGCACTTCGAAAAACGCCTTCGCGCCCATAGTGCTTGGAGAGGGCTCTGACATGATAAAAGTTGAAAACGTAAGAAAGGCCTTCGGCCACACGACCGTGCTCGACGGCGTTGATCTAACCATTGCGCCGGGCGAGGTCGTCTCGATCCTAGGCTCGTCCGGATCCGGCAAGTCGACGCTGATCCGTTGCATCAACGGTCTGGAAAAGCTGAGTGGCGGCAGGATCACGGTCGACGAGTTTGATGTCGGCAAGCCCAAGGAGCTTGCCGAAGCGCGCAAGCGCTCAGGCACGGTTTTCCAGCTGTTCAACCTCTATCCGCACATGACGGTCCTCGCCAACATCACGCTCGCGCCGGTCGAAGTGCTGAAGAAGCCCCGCAGCCAAGCGGAGGCGATGGCCCGCGCCCTGCTGGAATCGGTTGGCCTCGGTGGCCGGGCCGATGCCTACCCGGCCCAGCTTTCCGGTGGTCAGCGCCAGCGCGTCGGCATCTGCCGGGCGCTTGCGATGCAGCCGCGTTACCTATTGCTGGATGAAGTGACCAGTGCGCTCGACCCGGAGATGACGGCAGAGGTGTTAACAATCCTTGCCAAGCTCGCGCAGGAAGGCACGACGATGCTTTTCGTCACGCACGAGGTCGAATTCGCCAGGCAGATTTCGGATCGCATCGTCTTTCTCGACAAGGGCAGGCTGCTGGTCGACCTGCCAACCAAAGAGTTCTTCTCCGCCGATGGCGGCATGGGGCAGCCGCGTGTCGCCCAGTTCCTTTCCAAGATGCGCAAAGATTAGAGGTTCTAGATGCTCCTTTTGGCCAATAAAGAAGCCTGGCCGGGTTTTCCGACATCCGTCGAAATGTTGCGTGATGGTGCAATCAGCCTGGATGCGATGGTTGCGGGGATCAGCAAGGTAGAAAGCGAAGTGAAGGTTCGCAGCGTTGGGTACGGCGGTTGGCCCAATATGCTTGGCAATATGGAGCTGGATGCGGCGGTGATGGACGGCAATACACGTGAGGTCGGCACGGTCGGCGCCGTTCCAAATACACTTCCAGTGGCTCGCCTTGCTCATGAGGTCATGAAGCGCCTTCCCCACGTTATGCTGACTGGCGATGGCGCACGTCGCTTTGCCAGTGAAATCGGTTTCTCGCATGACGAGGTGTTGTTTGAGGACAGCAAGCGGGTCTGGTGGGAGCGACTGGAAAAGGAGCTCTCGCCGGAGGATCTGGCGAAGTTTCCAAATATTCCGCTGGCGCCTCTCAGCCGCGCCATCACCGATCCGGAGCGCGTTCGCGACACGACCGTCTTCTTGTCGGCCGATCCCAAACGCGGCATCCATGCCGCGACGTCGACATCGGGTTGGGCATGGAAATATCCGGGCCGTCTTGGCGACAGCCCGATCCCCGGCGCTGGCTTCTATGCCGACAGCCGCTATGGGGCGGCCGCCTGCACGCATACTGGCGAAATGACGATGCGCTGTTCGACGGCGCGCACGGTGGTTCTTGCGATGAAGCTTGGCTATTCGCTGTCCGACGCTGTGAAGCTCGCCGTCGATGAGCTCAATGAACTCTCCACCGGATTCCTGGCCGGCGTCGTGATCCACGCGGTCGATGCCAAAGGAAACCACGAGGTCGTGAATTTCAGATGCGAGGGCGAGATTCGGTACTGGCTCTGGGAGGACTCGATGCCCGAACCGGAATTGCGGGCAGCGAAACTGGCATAACTAAAAGAGGGAATGAACCATGAAGCGCATTCTGACTACCCTTGCCGCCCTGGCCATCGCGGCTGGCTCGGCATTTCCGTCCTTCGCCGGGATGATCGACGATATCCGCTCGCGGGGCACCGTTCGCATCGGCGTGTCGCTCGGCGGCGAGCCGATTGGCTTCCGTGACGCGCAGAACAATCCAGTCGGTTACGACGTCGATGTCGCAACACAGCTTGCCCAGAAGCTCGGTGTGCCGGTCGAGTTCGTCGACGTCTCAGGCGATGCTCGTATCTCGATGCTCGTTTCGGGCCAGATCGACGTCGCCGTCGCCAACACCTCGGCAACGCTCGAGCGCGCCAAGACAGTGAATTTCACGATCCCTTACAATCGGGCTGGCCTACGCGTCATCGTTCAGAAGGATGCGGGCATCAAGGAACTGAAGGACCTCGCCGGCAAGAAGGTCGTCGTTGGTCGCGGCACGACGGGCGAAAACTTCCTCAAGACCGCCGTTCCAGATGCGCAGCTCGTCTACGTCGATCAGTTTGCTCCGGACGGAGTCCTTCAGTTGCAGCAGAAGCGCGTCGATGCGGCAATCGAGGATTCGTCGCTGCTCGATTATCTCGCGACCAAGACCCCGTCGCTCGTGACCCTGCCGGGCCTTTATTCCAACGATCCGATCGGCATTGCCGTCGCCAAGGGTGATCCGGAATTCGTGCGCTGGCTCGACATGTTTGTTTCCGATTACATCCAGTCGGGCGCCTATGCGGCGAACTACAAAAAGTGGTGGGGTGCAGAATCCAACCCCCCTGCCCTCAATCCTCAGTGGTAAAATGATCGCGGGCCGCCTTCGGGCGGCCCGTTGCTCGTTAGCCCGTCAGGCGTGGCACGAAACGTGTCGGCACTGTCACCGGCAGCTGGCCTGGCGTGAAATTGCCGGGGTTGGCAACTGAATCGACAATATGGCGGACATAGAGCGCCTTGTCGTAGCCGATCGAAGAGATCGGATAGGCGTCGAAATCGGTCAGTGACAGGTTGTCGAAACCATAAAGCCGGAAGCGCGAGGGACGGCCATCGGGAAAGTCGGTCCGGCGGACGTCCAAGATGCCCATCGCCATCGCATCGGATGTGCAAAAGACAGCATCGAAAAGGTCAACGCCCGTGAGTTCCGTGGCCGCCGCATGCCCGCTTTCATAGGAATAGTCGCCCTGGATCCTTCGTACGAGATTGATGCCGTAGCGCAAAAAGGCTTCCTGGTAGGAGCGAATCCGCGCCTGCTCGACCGGAGAGGACGCACGTCCGGTCACAAGAACGGTCCTGCGCACACCCTTGGATGCGGCATCCGCGACGGCTTCGGCGATGCCAGCATGCTCATCCGGGATGATCACGGGAGAAAACTCGTCGTGAAGGCCGTTCAGCATGATGACATGATCGGAGCGGAACATCCGCCGGACGGTCGACGCGTCCGCAAAATCCGAAAACACCAGCGCAGCGTCGACATGGTAGGCGACGCCATTGCGCAGGAACTCTTCGACGCGCGCGACCGATCCGATGCGGATCAGGATGACCTGCTTGCCGACCATTTGGACCTGATCGATGAGCCGGTCAAACAGGTCGAGGTCCGAGAGATCGTGGATGTGATTAACCACGACGGCCACGAGATTGACGGTCTTGGTGGTCAGGCTCTGTGCCAACAGGTTCGGCTTATAGCCGAGGCTTGCAGCCGCAGCGATCACGCGCTCTCGCTTCTCGGAGGATACTGGCCGCGGTTCGTTGGAAAGCGCCCGGCTGGCGACCGCACGCGACACACCCGCCAAACGCGCGACATCGGCAATCGTGGGAGGAGCGTCACGGTTACTATCGTGATTCATGATCGAGAGCTTTCCACCTTTGGCAGGGTGATATCGCAACGTCGCGTGCTTCGGCTATGGTAATCTTTCGTTTCTTGGCGGTCAGCAATCATCAGGCACCGGCCCGTCGATCACGCAGATGCTGTTTGTCCGTGCGAGGCGACATCAATGCCATTTTCAACGTCCTTCGCGTGCATCAGGCGACCCATTGCCCGCAGGCGCTCGATGAGGTCGCTGCCGTCAACGGAAGCGCGGGTCAGTTCCAATTGTTGGTATTCCAGTGCGGCCTGCTGCCAATGTTCGCCGCTGCGACCTTCCGGCCGCCCTTCGGCTTCCCAGAGTGCATAAGCACGCTGATTGATCCAGTCGTCCTTGCTGCGTGACATGCCAACCCCAGCCATGAAGGAATGTATCGTCTCCTTCAGGCTGACAAATCAGCATTACGGAGTCGTTACCGCAACGCAAAAATGTTCCTGCCGTCGGCATGTTTGTGGGGATCAGATGCGCTTCAATTCATCACGGCGTTCCGCGAGCTCGACGATGATGCCGTCGGGATCGCGAAGAAAGGCCACTCGATCCAGCACCTCAGAATTGACGGCTGGGCGCGGCCTCTCCTTGATCTCCACGCCTTCCGCCTCCAGCTTTGCGAAGCTCTCATCAACGCTTTCGACTAGGAAAGTAATATGCAGCACGCCCGATGTGGCCCGCGGGAGGTCTAAGGCAGGTGTGGCGCCACCGGGCGGGGCGAAGATCTCAAGCATGCCGCCACCGGTATCGAGAAAAGCCACTTCCGTGCCGTTGGCCATCGTCTTGCGCAAATGAAGACGCAGGCCAAGGAGATCACGGTAGAAGGCAAGCGACCGGTCCATGTCTGCGGTCACCATGCCGACATGCTCGAAGCTTTTGATCATCGGCTCAGGCTCCGGCTGCCTGGCGTCGCTCTTCTTCCGGCAGCCAGGAATGGTAGAGCGGATGGTCGGAGAGGATGGGCAGCAGCGTCGGCTTGCCAGTGCGCTGCGAATGATATGCGGCGGTCACCAGCTCCAGTGAGTTGCGAGCATCTTCCAACGTCACCGGTGGCTCGCCGCCGGTGGTCAATGTATGATGGAAGAGTTCGAACTGTCTGGTGTAGCCGTCTTCCTTGACGACATAACCTGCCAGCGCCTCGTCGACGCGCTTCTGATGCTCTTCCGTCCCGGCAATGAAGCTCCAGGGGTCTCGACCCATTGTGTAAGGCTCGACAATGCTCTCGACGACGAGATCGGAGAAGCAGAACCGCAGCCGGGAGATTTCCTTTCGGGAGCCGAGCGTCATCGACAGCGTCGCCAACGAACCGTTCTTCATCTTCACCGAAAGGGCTGCCGTATCCTCGACCTGGATCGGATTGACCAGTGTCGCCCCGTAGGAGAAGATTTCGGCGCATGCGCCGTGCACATAGTTCAGCATATCGTGCGCGTGGATCGCGTGGCCAAGCAGACCGCCACCCAGCTCGGTTACCCATTTTCCCCGCCACGGGACGGCATAATAGTCCGGGCCGCGCCACCAATGGGTTTCGATTGTGGTGAGGAATGGAGTGCCGGTCAGGCCGAGATCGATCAGCATTTTCAGCTTTTGAAGTCCCGAGCCGTAGCGATACTGAAAGATCGGCATCAGTCGCGGACCTTCGGCGCGCGCGACAATGCGGGCCATCTCGTCGACTTCAGCTATCGAGCCGAACAGCGGCTTTTCGCAGATGACGTGCTTTCCGGCTTCGATCGCCTTGCGGCATAGCTCGAAATGCGAACTTGGCGGGGTGCAGATGTCGATGATATCGAGATCGGAGCGAGCGATCATCGTCTCGGCATCCTGGGTATATTCGGGAATACCGAACTCCTCGCAAAGCGCCCGGCCGCGGTCCTCGTCGAGCGAGCAAAGGACGGCAACGTCAAACAGCTCCTTGTTCCAGACAAAGCCTGTCAGGTGGCGGGAGGCGATCCCCGCCCCGATGATACCGACGCGAAACTTCTTGGACATGACAGCTTCCCTAGCGATGACCCAGGCGCGCGGCCTTCGATTGTGCTTCCAGCGAAAGGCGGCAGACCTCGTAGACATGAGCCTGGGGCATCGCCGTCTCGGTGCGGTCGCGCACATCGGCAGCGAAGGCATCGAAATAGTCGAGTTTCTCGCTGCTGCAATCGATGTGCGTCATCTCCTTGCCGTTGACGAGGAAGAGGTGGTCCTTGCCCGGCCGTCCGGCGATGTCGATGTATTTACGCAGCTCGATATAGCCCTCCGTACCAAGGATGGTCAGGCGGCCATCGCCCCAAGTCGGCAGTGCCTCCGGCGTAAACCAGTCGACACGCACATAGCCCGAGGCTTTCTCGGAGCGCAGCAGCACCTCGCCGAAGTCCTGGAATGCAGGCTTGTCGGGCATGCCGAAATTGCCAACCGAGCTTGCCACGACTTCACCGCTCGTCGATCCCGTATAAAAGAGGAACTGATCGACCTGGTGCGAGGCGATATCGACGATGATGCCACCGAACTGCTCCGGATCGAAGAACCAGTTCGGCCGTGTCGGCAATTGCAGCCTGTGCGGCCCCATACCGAGCGTCTGGATCACCGTACCGATCGCCCCTTCTTTGACGAGCTTGCCCGCCTTGACGGCGGATCGCACGCAATGGCGCTCGGAAAAGCAGATCGAAAAGATGCGGCCGGTTTCGGCGACGGTGCGTTTGACTTCCTCCAGCTGCGCAAATGTCGTCACACCGGGCTTATCGGTCATTACGTCCTTGCCAGCCTTCATCGCGCGGATGGCCAATCCTGCGCGGTCACGCGGGATTGCGGCGATGCAGATCACGTCGATCGACGGATCCGCGAAGATAGCGTCGCGAGCGATCTGCGGGGCATCCGGATAGGTTCTCTTGAAGGTTTCCAACAGCGCAGGCACCGAGGTCTGCGGGCAATATCCGACGAATTCTGCACCCGCCGCAAGCAGGCCCTTCACGTGATCGAACGTGTGTCCATGATCGATCCCGACGACGGCAAATCTCAACATAACAGCAATGTCCTCCTGGAAAATTCCAAACGCCCCGGCTTTTTGAGTCCTGGGCGGCCTCCTCTGGCTGAAACAGACAGCCAAACCCACACGCTGTCAAGGTCGGACAATTGACGAAAGTCCGGCGCTGTTCCATTAAGGTACGGAATTTACAATGGAATTTTTTGTATCTAAATAGTTATTTATTTGTGTGAGAAGTATTGGGTCTGAAGGCCGGCCCCTCGAACGAACTCTTCTCCGCTACGTACATCCGGATCGCTGAATTCCTATGTGTCGTGGCGTTGCGGCAGGGCTTCAAATAATCAAGGCTCTCGACGGCTCGCAGTCGAACAAGCCTGGGCCAAGCACCGCGCCCAACGCTTAGTAGCTACAGGGACGATCATTACCAAATCCACCGCTGCACGCTGGCCGCAATGCAAAGTCTGCGTTGTGAGCACCATACCCAACCGACCCCGTTGTTCGAGGAGCGTCTGAGCTTGTCGAACACGCTGTTGCGACGCCCGCGATTGCAACGACCATCCCGAGGCACATCATCCTTCGAAGCGTTTTCATGTCATCCTCACGACATAGTTTGCCACCAACTGGACAGAAACTAGGTCCCGGTGAGACTGGGAAAACAGCGTGTGCCATCAATACTTCGTCATCGATGGCCGCCAATGGCAACCTTTCTGCCACCAGCCCAACTTTGGCAGTCGCAAAACCTTCCGGCCACCAGTTTGGCACGAGGAATGCATGGTATTTTTCAGGGGTTCCTTTGTTAGGAGGGAAAAATGACGGCCTTGGTTACCGATATCGTCAGCGCCACTGGACAACTCGAAGCAGCCATTCTCGATGTCACGTCTGCAGATCCCAGCATCATCGTTAGATCCAAGTCAATGAAAGCAAAGGCAAAATTTCTTCCGCAGGTATTGGTGGAGCAATACCCGGAGCTCTCATGGATCGAACGCGAGCTGCGCGGTGTATTCGAAGCCTGCTCGCACGCCATTGACCGCAAATCGATCAGTCCGGTGGTCGCAAAAGCGGCAATCTCCATCGCCGAGGAATACCGGCAGGTTATCGACGGGCTGAAGCGCCGGAACTAGCAGCGCACAAAGCAGCCGGCATAGTTCCACTCGCAGTTACAACCGCGTCCAGATCAGCGAGACGCAGATCACCTTCATCGTGCAGCCGCGCATGTGCACCGTGTCGCCACTGAGTGTGAGCACTCCCGTGAAAGTCTTTTTGCTCTCCGGCTCCACGATGGTTCCGGTGAAGTTACCGTTACTGCCCTGGAACGAGCCGATGCGCTTGCCCGCATTGTTGCCCGTCTTCATCGTGATGCAGTAGCCCTGCGCGCATTCGTCGATGGCCGCAGTGGTGCCGACTTGAGTCTTCCAGGTGCCGACGACAGGCTCTTGAGCCAAAACACCAAAGGCCACGAGCGTCATCGACGCCGTGGTCAATACCAGCCGTTTCATCGTTTTCGCTCCCCTATTGACTGTCAGGGTGGGGCCGCTGGTCCGACCTAAAGCTTTCGACTATACGCCCCGAAGGTGTCCTGCTCCAGCGTCCAGTGGTCCTTTGTGCATGAGGGAAGTGAAGCCACACGCCCGGGACTGGCGCCCAAAGCCCCGGGCGATCGTTGCTATCGCGTCACGCTTCCAGCCACTTCACCTGTTCCGGTGTCAGCTTGATGTCGAGCGCCGAGAGGCTGTCTTCCAACTCGGCGATGGTGCGCGGTCCGATCAGCGGAATGACCGGGAACGGCTGGGCGATTACATAGGCGAGCGCGATGTGGATCGGGCTGCGTCCGAGCTTGTTTGCGAGCTCGATTGCCCGGTCCCGGCGCTCGAAATTGCGATCCGAATACCAGCAACGGACAATTTCCTCATCATCGCGCTTGTCGCGTCCGGCGCGCTCCGTAAAGAAGCCGCGTCCCTGGCTCGACCATGCAAAGTTCGGGATCTGCTTGGCATTCAGCCATTTCTTCCAGCCGTCATCGGAAGCCGCCACGCATCCAGCCCAGATCGGATCGAGCATCTCGGCAAGCGAGAAGTTGTTGGAAAGGGCAGCCGGCGCCGTCTTGCCATTCTTGGCGGCGTAGGCTGCGGCTTCGTCCACGCGCTCGCGCGTCCAGTTCGATCCGCCGAAGATGCCACGAATGCGACCGCGCTTGACCTCTGCGTCCATGGCATCGACGAACTCGCCAACCGGAATATCGGTATTGTCTCGATGCATGAAGTAGATATCGACATAGTCGGTCTTCAGACGGTTCAGCGACTGGTCGAGCTGCTTGGCGATGACATCGGGATAGCAGAGCGGGGAATGGACGCCCTTGCCGATCAGCACGATCTCCTCGCGCGGCACCTTCCGGCTGGTGTGCCAGTCGCCAAAGATGCTCTCGGTCTTGCCCCCACCATAGACGAAGGCCGTGTCGAAGACATTGCCGCCCGCCTCGTAGAATGCGTCGAGGGTCAGAGACGCGGCAGCAAAGTTCGGGAAGAATTCGAAGCCGAGCGTGACGAGCGAAGCCGGCTTCGAAATGCCGGGAATCTGGCGCTGCGGGATGCTGTTTCCGCGCCGAACCGCACCACCTGCGATGTTCGCGGTTCGCTTGTCCGCCTTCTCGACGCCGTATTCCAGACCAATCGAGGCCCGCCATTGATCAAGAACACGCAGGTTTCCGACCGAGTCGGCCCAGCTCATGCCGGGTGCGCGGAATTCCTTTTCATCGGCGCGGATCGCATCGCCGGCTGCATCGACCTCAAAGGAATAGAGCCAGCGGTCTTCCTTGACCTCGATCGTCTGCTGCTCGTTGCCCTTGAAGATCTCGATCCTGCCAGTGCCGCCCTTGTGGCCGGAGGCAAACCAGAAATCCTTGACCTCGATGCGCCCTTCCGAGCCGATGATGCGCAGCGTATTGTCTTGCTGGGCCATGATCGAGCAGGACACTTCGGCGATGACGCCGTTTTGAAATTTCAAAACGGCGGACGCCCACTCATCCACCCCCGATTGACCGAGGTGACCGACGCCTGAGACCCTTTCCGGCTCGAGGAACGGCTTGCCTTCGACAGTTCCTGCGATCAACCGTGCCATGGAGACCGGATAGCCTCCGACATCGAGGATACCGCCGCCGGCCGTCTCGTTGGCAAAAAGCCGATGCTCGGGCTTGAACGAGCCCATGTTGAAACCGAAGCTCGAGCGGATGATGCGCACGCTGCCGATGACACCGCCTGTGATCAGTTCGACGATCTTGGCCGTTTGCGGGTGAACGCGATACATGAAGGCCTCGCCGGCAAAGACGCCGGCCTTCTTGGCTTCGTGATAGATCGCATCGGCGTCGAACGCGGAAAGTGCAATCGGCTTTTCGACAAGAACGTGCTTGCCGGCGCGGATAGCCTTGATTGCCCATTCGGCATGACCGGTATGTGGGGTTGCGATATAGATCGCGTCGATTTCTGCGTCCGCCAACAGCGCATCATACCCATTGACGATGCGGGCGCCGGGGAAGTTCTCGCCGAGTCCGGGCTTTTGCGGGTTGCGGGTGGCAATGGCGACGAGTTTTCCCGTCCGCGAATGCGCGATGCCGTCCGCAAAGGTGCGGGCGATCGTGCCCGGGCCGATAATGCCCCAACGGATCGGTTGGTCTGTGCTCATAGGGAATTCCTCTTCATTGCATAAATCTTGGGATGAGGTTTACAGTCAGCGCAGGCGGTTGCCGTCGCCATCGAACAGAAAGATGCGGTGGGCGCTCAGGCCGACGGTCAGTGTGTCGCGATTGCCGGCAGCGCGCGATTCCGGGCGCTCGATAATGAGCGGCTCGCCGCCTGCCGTGGTCGCATAGATGTAGCTTGTGTTGCCAAGATGCTCGGCGACGTCGATCGTCACGGTGAGATCTGCCTCACCCTGCCCGGCGTCGACAAAATGCTCCGGCCGGATGCCGAGCGTCACCTGTGTGCCGGGCATGACCGAGCTGCCCACGGGCATGTTCAGGCGGACATTCCTGTCACCCGCAAGCGCAATCGTCGCGGTTGCACCGTCCTTTTCGATGATCTCTGCTTCGAGGAAGTTCATCTTCGGCGAACCGACGAAGCCGGCGACGAACTGGTTGGCGGGATCATCGTAGAGGTCGAGCGGCGCACCGACCTGCTCGATATTGCCTGCACGCAGGACGACGATCTTGTCGGCGAGCGTCATCGCCTCCGTTTGGTCATGCGTGACATAGATCATTGTCGTGCCAAGCTGCTTGTGAAGACGGGAGATCTCGACACGCATCTGCACGCGCAATTCCGCATCGAGGTTCGACAACGGCTCGTCGAAGAGGAAAACCTGTGGTTCGCGCACGATGGCGCGGCCAATCGCAACGCGCTGGCGCTGGCCGCCTGATAGTTGCTTCGGGCGGCGATGCATCAGCTCATTGATCTGCAGAATGTTGGCTGCATGCTTGACGCGCTTTTCCGTGTCCTGTTTCGGGTTGCCGTTCATGCGCAGACCGAAGCTCAGGTTCTCCTCGACCGTCATGTGCGGGTAGAGAGCGTAGGACTGGAAGACCATGGCGATGCCGCGATCGGCCGGCTCGACATCGTTGACGACCGTGCCGCCAATGTTGATCTCGCCGCCCGAGATGTCCTCAAGACCGGCTATCATGCGAAGCAGTGTCGACTTGCCGCAACCGGAGGGGCCGACGAAGACGACAAACTCGCCGTCCTTTACCTCAAGATTGGCGCCATGGATGATTGCCAGCGCGCCGAAGCGCTTGACGACATTTTTCAACGAAAGTTCAGACATCAGACGTTTTCCGATTACTTGACTGCGCCGGCCGCGATGCCGGCGATGAAGTGGCGCTGCAGGAGCACGAAGACGACAAGGATCGGCGCCGTCAGCATTATTGCTCCCGCCATGATCCCTCCCCACGATACCTTGGTCAGACCAATCAGCGTGCCAAGCGCCACCGGTGCCGTCATCATCCCCGGCCTGGAGTTGATGAGCAGCGGCCAGAGGTAATTGTTCCAGGAGTGCAGGAAGAGGATGATGGCAAGCGCCGCCATCGTCGGCCTTGCGAGGGGCAGTGCGATCCGAAGGAAGATCTGCCATTCCTTGACGCCTTCGACACGCGCGGCATCGAAGAGTTCCCCAGGCATCATCGAGAAGGCCTGGCGCATGAACAGCACTCCGAGCGAGTTGAAGAGCGGTGGGACAATCAGCGCAATCCAGGTATTAGCCAGCCTGAATTCGCGGGCCACCATGATGAACTGCGGAATGACAACGACGGCAAAGGGCAGCGTGATCGTCCCGAGAATGATGCCAATGACGATCGACCGCCCGACGAAGCGATAGCGGGCCAGCGCCCAGCCGGCCATCGAGGTCAGAAGCACCGACAGGAACGTGTAGATCACCGCAACGCCGATGGAGATGAACATGGCGCGGATGAAGTCGGTATCGGCCTGCAGGTTCTTGAAATTCTCGACGAAGTTGGTCGACGGCCAGAGCACGATCTCGGGGCTGAATATGCCGAAGTCCGACATCGTCGAGAAGACGAACATCATCCAGAGCGGAAACAGCCAGATTATGGCCAGCGGCGTCAGGACGGCGTGGAGGGCGACCTGCCGGAGCAGCAGCGATTGAGACTTCGATCTCATTTGGGCTCCCTTCCGATCCAGAGGTTGAAGAGTGAGATCGCGACCGCCAGCGCCGCCATCGTGTAGGCGACGGCCGAGGCATAGCCGAAATTGAGCGAGCGGAAGCCCTCGCGATAAAGGAGAAGGCCAAGCGTTTCCGTTCCACCTCCCGGACCGCCGCGATTGGTGATGAGGAATGGTTCGGTAAAGAGCTGCATGGTGCCGATGACCGACAGGATGACGCAAAACAGGATGATCGGCTTCAAGAGCGGCAGCGTGATGTGGAAGAACTGCTGTGTCTTGCTGACGCGATCGAGCGTTGCCGCCTCGTAGACGTCGTCAGGAATGGATTGCAGGCCGGCGAGAATGATGATCGCGTTATATCCCGCCCAACGCCAGGTCACCGCAATGATGATCAGGGTCATGGCAGCGTTGGCATTGTCGAACCAGGAAACGGCTGGAAGACCGACCAAGGTGATGATCTTGTTGACGATCCCGAAATCGAAACTGAACATCAGGCGGAAGACCGCAGAATAGGCCACCTCGCCAACGACGACGGGCGCGAAAAAGGCGAAGCGGAACAGCGGCCGCGCCTTTAAGAGCGGCGAGTTCAACAGCACCGCCATTACGGTGGCAAGCATGATCATGACCGGGACCTGGATGACCAGGATGATCAGCGTGTTGTAGAGCGCGTTATAAAAGGCCGGATCGCCGATGAGACGACCCCAGTTAATGGAAAGACTGAATTTCCATGGATTGACGCGGGTATTCTGAAACGAGGTCAGAAACGAACTGATGATCGGCCAGATCCAGAAGGTGGCAAAGATCAAGAGGTAGGGCGCAAGAAAGGCGTAAGCGTTCCGGTTGCGGATCGGCATTGTATTCTCCTCACAGACGAGACGAGCCACCCCTCAGGATGGAGGCCGGGCGCGTTGCCACGCCCGGCACCGTTACTCATTTCGCAATGGGAAGACCTGTCGCCGTGGCGATCTGGTTTGCGGCGTCATCGAGCGCGGCCTTCGCGTCGGGGTAGCCGCCGGCGAAGTACTTCGTCTGCGCTGCCCTGTAGATCGAGTCGGCGTCCGTCTGGAAAGCCGTGCCGCGGCTCGGAACGATCTTCGGGAGGGTCGACAGGATATCGACCCAGACCTTCTGCCCGCCCCAGAAAGGTTGCGGCTCGTTGACGAACGGGTCCTGAACGGCGGTCAAAAGCGACGGAACGAGACCGAAGGACTTCAGCATCGTCACCTGGCCCTCATTGGTGCCAAGAGCGTAGTTGATGTAGGTCCAGGCGGCTTCCTTGTTCTGCGAGTTGGCAGCGATTGCGAGCGACGAACCACCGAGGTTTGCCGCATGCGGGCCATCGGCCGTCAGGCTTGGCATCGTGTAGACGCCCCACTTGCCGGAAAGATCGGGGGAGCCGGACCTGATCGTGCCCTCGTACCAGCCGCCATACATCTGGCTGGCCGCCTTTCCTGCCGTATTGGCCTGTATCTTCTCATCCCAGATGGCTGCCGTCAGCGTGCCGGCGTCCTTCATCTGCTTGACCTTTTCGAGCGTCGCAACGCAGGCCGGCTGATTGATGGTAATCGTCTGGCCATCCGTCGAGAAGTAGCCGCAGCCCTGCTCGTTGGAAATCATGCGGAACCATTCGCTGTCGCCGTTGAAGTCAGCTTGCGCCATGACGACGCCCGGATTGGCTGCGGAGATCTTCTTGCCGGCTGCAATGAAATCGTCCCAGGTCTTGATGGTCGACGGATCAACGCCTGCCTTTTCATAGAAGTCGCGGCGATAAAAGACAGCGACCGGGCCCGAATCCCAGGGCATGGCGTAGGCAACATCCCCGACTTCTAGCTCGGTGCGCTTGAAGTCTGGGAACTTTGCCTGAATTTCTGGGGTGTAGCCCAGCTCTTTCAGGTTGGCGAAGCAGTCGGGAAAGCGGCTCCAGAAGATTTCCGCCTCGAAATTCTCGACGCTGACGATGTCCGGCAGTCCTTCGCCGCCGGCAGCGCAGGCAGCCAGCATCTTGTCGAACACCTGCTGGTTGCCGAGGTCCTCGACCGTGACCTTGATGTCCGGATGCTGCTTGTTGAAGCCCTCGAGCGTGGACTTCAGCGCCGATGCGGCGATATTCCAGCTCCAGATGGTGAGATTGCCCGACTGCTGCGCGAACGCAGAACCGGAAGCAAGCAGCGCGACTACAGCGGTCGCACCGATAAGTTTGAAGCGCATTGAAAATCCTCCCTTTTCAATTGCCGTCCCTTAGTGAACGCGGCTAGACTATCTGGAAGGGAGCCGCTGTCTCCTAAAAAGGGAACATGGATTTGGCGGAAAGTAAGATCGTAAGGCGGGCTGTCTATCAGCCGGGAGCAAGCAGTATCGAAGGGTTGCCGACGGCCCTTCAGATGTTTCACAACCACCCGCCAGTCATGTTGATGCCGCATTGGCATGTACAGGTTGAAGTGAACTACATCATGCAGGGGAGCGTCCACTATCGCGTGAATGGTTGCGAAATCACCATGCGGGCGGGCGACATGTGCCTGTTCTGGGGCGGGCAGCCGCACCAGATGGACGATTGCTCCGAGGACGCGATCTATGCCGGCGGGCATCTTCCGCTCGTCTACTTCTTCCGCATGCGCCTGCCGATCAACATTTCCAGCCGCCTGATGAAGGGCGAGATCCTGTTCACCTCGGCAACCGACGCCGCCGACCGGGAAAACTTTCCACGCTGGGTGCGCTACGCCAAGTCAGGCGACCCTGCCAAGGCGCAGCACGCCGTCGACGAGATGCTGTTGCGGGTGGAGCGAATCGCCCTGGAGCCCTATTCCATGATTCCGACACTCGGTCCGACGGATGCTGACGATATCGAGCAGTGCTATCCGCAATCCTCGCGCAGCGTGGCGCGCATGTGCGACTTCATCGCCGTCAACTTCCTACAGGAAATTGATTCGGTCGATATCGCTCGTGCGGCCGACCTTCACCCGAAATATGCGATGAACCTGTTCAAGAAGACGACCGGCATGACGCTCAGCAAATATGTCAATCTCCTGCGCCTGTCGCGCGCGCAAGCGATGTTGATGAACGACGAGGCAAACGTGTTGCAGGTCGCAATGGACAGCGGATTCGGCTCGATCAGCGCCTTCAACAAGTCGTTTCGCCATATTGCGGGCATGTCACCTTCCGATTTCCGCCGCGATGCGCGCATGGTCACGCAGTATGCGCCTTAGGCTACGAGGGGCCGCGGCGCATCAAGGGTTTCGCGTTGTGGCAAACACATTGTAGACAAGCTCGGCGGAGGCAGACAGTTCGCGTTCCTTGAGTTTGACGAGGCCAAACCCTGGGACGGAGATATCGCCCTCTATCTGCAGCGCCTTGACGAGACCATGCCGCTCGAGCAGGGCTGCCACGGGCTCGGCAAAGATGCCGAGCCGCTGGCTCTGCAATATCAGCAACATGGTCAAAAGTGCATCTGAAGTCGAAACGACGCTTGCTGGCACGATGCCGTGACGACGGATGAAATCATCAATGACCTGTCGAAGGAACGAGCCATGCGGCTGGAGCACCCAGCTCTGGTGCCTGAGATCGTCCTCGGTGACGACAGGCTTGGCCGAGAGCGGGTGATCCACGGCCACGATGACACGCAGCGTCTCCTGGCCGACCGGCAGATAGTCGAACCAGAGGGGGTTCATGCCACCTGGAATGCGGCAGACGGCAAAGTCGAGCCTTCTGTTCAGCACATCCTCGAGAAGCACGTCACTGCTGCCAACGGAGATGCTGATGTCGATCGTCGGGTGGGTTTGGAAGATCCGTTTCAGCGCAGGGGCAACGTAATCGGCTGCCGGCGTCATGATCGTGCCGAATGCCACGCTGCCGCCCTGCCCGGCAGCTGCGACCACCATTTCATATTCTGCGCGTTGTGCTTCGGAGATCAGCATCTTGGCGTGGCGAACGATCACTTCGCCCTGAGGGGTGGGGACGAGGCCACGATTGTGTCGTTCGAAGAGCTGGTGCCCAGACATTTGCTCCAGCTCATTGAGGGTTCTCGACAGGGCCGGTTGCGAGATGCCAAACATTTCGGCAACGACGCCGAGCTTGCCGTGCTCGCTGAGCGCCACGAGCATCTTCAGGTGCCGCAGTCTGAAACCATCTAATCCCACGATTGCCTCACTCGATATAAGATATTTGCATATCAAAATGCGAAAGACTGATTATACATTCCTGTATCGATCAGCTAAGTGCATGACAACAGCGACTTCAAAGCAAGGAAATTCATCGTGGTTGAGAAGAATCCCTCCCCGAATCAGAACGCAGTTCAAGAGCAGGACGGATCGCGCCAGCTTCGCTCCAAGGCCTGGTTCGACAATCTGGCAAACCCTGACATGACCGCGCTCTACCTGGAGCGTTACATGAACTTCGGTCTGAGCCAGGAAGAGCTGCAGTCGGGAAGGCCGATCATCGGTATCGCACAGACTGGCTCGGACCTGTCGCCGTGCAATCGTCACCATATCGAGCTTGCCAAGCGCGTTCGCGAAGGCATTCGTGACGCTGGCGGTATCGCCATTGAATTCCCGGTGCATCCGATCCAGGAAACCGGCAAGCGCCCGACCGCCGGTCTCGACCGCAACCTCTCCTATCTCGGCCTCGTCGAGGTTCTCTACGGCTATCCGCTCGACGGCGTAGTCCTGACGATCGGTTGCGACAAGACGACGCCGGCCTGTCTCATGGCCGCGGCCACCGTCAACATTCCGGCGATCGCGCTCTCGGTCGGTCCAATGCTGAACGGCTGGTTCCGCGGCGAGCGTACGGGCTCCGGCACAATTGTCTGGAAGGCCCGCGAAATGATGGCGCGCGGAGAAATCGACTATCAGGGCTTCGTCAAGCTCGTCGCATCCTCCGCACCCTCGACCGGCTACTGCAACACGATGGGCACGGCGACGACAATGAACTCGCTTGCCGAAGCGCTGGGCATGCAGCTGCCGGGTGGCGCGGCAATTCCGGCCCCCTACCGCGACCGTCAGGAAGTTTCCTACGAAACCGGCCTGCGCATCGTCGAGATGGTGCGCGAAGACCTCAAGCCGTCCGACATCCTGACCAAGGAAGCCTTCATCAACGCGATCAAGGTCAACTCCGCAATCGGTGGTTCCACCAACGCGCCGATCCACCTGAACGCTCTGGCACGCCATGTCGGCGTTGAACTGACGGTCGACGACTGGCAGACCTACGGCGAGGAAATTCCGCTCCTCGTCAACTTGCAGCCGGCCGGCGAATATCTCGGCGAGGACTACTACCATGCCGGTGGCGTTCCTGCCGTGATGGGCGAACTGATCAAGCATGATCTCCTCAATACAAGTGCGATGACCGTCAACGGCAAGACTGTCGGCGAGAACTACACAACGGCGACGATCGAAGACGACAAGGTCATTCGCCCGTTCGAGCGCCCGCTGAAGGAGCGTGCCGGCTTCCGCGTCCTGCGCGGCAATCTCTTCTCGTCCGCAATCATGAAGACGAGCGTGATCTCGCCTGAATTCCGTCAACGTTACCTCTCCAACCCGAACGATCCAGAAGCCTTCGTTGGCCGCGCGGTCGTCTTCGACGGACCGGAGGATTACCATCACCGCATCGACGACCCGTCGCTGGCGATCGACGCCTCGACGATCCTCTTCATGCGCGGAGCCGGCCCGATCGGCTATCCCGGTGCAGCCGAGGTCGTCAACATGCGCGCGCCCGACTACCTCTTGAAGCAGGGTATCAGCTCCCTGCCCTGCATCGGTGACGGTCGTCAGTCCGGCACGTCCGGCTCCCCCTCGATTCTCAACGCTTCGCCGGAAGCGGCAGCTGGCGGTGGGCTCGCACTGCTGAAGACCGGTGATCAGGTTCGCATCGACCTCAAGAAGGGGACGGCCGACATCCTCATCAGCAACGAGGAGCTTGCCGAACGGCGCAAGGCGCTCGAGGCAGCCGGTGGCTATGTCTATCCGGAGAGCCAGACGCCCTGGCAGGAAATCCAGCGTACCTATGTCGGTCAGATGGAAACCGGCGCCGTGCTCGAGCCCGCCGTCAAGTACCAGCGCATCGCACAGACCAAGGGTATCCCGCGCGATAACCACTAAGCCGCCGGCGTGCAGGAGTGCACGTTACGTGAGCCACGGCTGATCATGCACAATGGGCGCGTTGCCAACTGCGGCACCGCGCCCTTTTTCATTTTCGAAACGAGGTCGAGATTGATTGGTTTTGACCTTGCCGACGGGCATCTATTGTGGTCGATTTCCCCGCGCCGTCGGGTTGGAGGGCGGCTGGTTCGTTTTGATATTGAGCGCCTCCATCGCTCGCGTGACGGAACATATCGATGTCTTACACTCTTCTGGACGCTGTCGCCGCTGGCGGCTTGTTTATCGGTCGTGCCTGGAACCCTGCTGTCCAAGGTCCATGCGTCGTGGTGGTTCGGGATGGCCAACTGGTCGACATCACCTCCAAGACCGTGCCGACGTTGAGCGCACTGCTGGAGCAGGTCGACGCGGCTGCCTTCGTGCGCGCTGCGCGCGGTCCTGTGCTCGGCGCGCTCAAGGAAGTCGACGCCGTTGGTATCGGAACGCCTGACCCGTCGCGCGTCCATCTGCTTGCTCCGGCCGACCTCCAGGCGATCAAGGCCTGTGGGGTGACATTCGCTCAGTCGATGATCGAACGCGTGATCGAAGAGAAGGCGGCCGGAAATCCAGATCGCGCCGCCGCGATCCGCGAGCGCGTCAGTACGCTGATCGGCGGTAGCCTCAACAACCTGAAGGCAGGCTCGCCGGAAGCCTTGAAGGTCAAGCAGGCGCTGATCGAGGAAGGCATGTGGTCTCAATATCTCGAGGTTGGCATCGGACCGGACGCAGAGGTGTTCACGAAGTCACCGGTGCTGTCGTCTGTCGGCTGGGGCGCCGATGTCGGCCTGCATCCGATCTCGACCTGGAACAACCCGGAGCCCGAGATCGTGCTTGCCGTCAACAGCCGCGGCGAGATCAAGGGTGCAACGCTTGGCAACGACGTCAATCTGCGTGACGTCGAAGGCCGTTCGGCGCTGCTCCTCGGCAAGGCAAAGGACAACAATGCGTCGTGCTCGATCGGTCCATTCATTCGCCTCTTTGATGAGAGCTATAGCCTCGATGAGGTCCGCAGGGCGGAACTCGATCTCAAGGTGACAGGGACAGATGGATTCATCCTTCACGGAAAGAGTTCGATGTCGAAGATCAGCCGAGATCCGGGCGACCTCGTCAAGCAGACCTGCGGGCCTCACCATCAGTACCCCGATGGCTTCATGCTGTTCTTGGGGACGCTGTTTGCCCCGACACAGGATCGTGACGCGCCAAACCAGGGTTTTACCCACAAGGTGGGCGATGTCGTCGAAATTTCGTCGGCGGGCCTCGGCTCGCTCGTCAATACCGTGCGGCTGTCGACCGAGTGCTCTCCCTGGACTTTCGGTATCACCGCGCTGATGGCAAATCTTGCAAAGCGGGGCCTGTTATAGGCGTTGGGCAAGCGTTGCGGCGGACCTGCTGAATTCTTGCGCCAGACGGCATCTGTTCCGGCCCGATTGATTGCATATATGCTTCGGGAATGAAACAAAACTGTCGAGGGTACCATGAAGAAGGCCCTTGCGTTGCTTGGTGTCCTCGCACTTGTCGGGTGCACGACGAAGGACTTTTCTTCGCCGGGTCTCGATCCGATCCCGGGCAGCGTCACCTATGGCGGCCAGCCGCGCACCAAGTTGACGAAATCCCCGCCCGGGTCGACCTTCCCGCACAACTTCATTGATCAGTGGGGCCGGCAGATCGATGAGACCTACATGATACAACCTGACAGGTCGCTGAAGATCGTGCACAGGGAAATCCGGCCAATTCGCTTCAAGCGCTGACCGATTGCGTCGGGGCAGTTCAGCACGGTCGCCGTCGACCTAAGGTCTGGTTGCAGTGCTGTTCTACCATGTTGCGGTGAGTGTCTGATTTCTGCCAGATGATATTACGCAGGTCGTATGAACTAACAATTGAATTTGGTCGGCGGCTAATACACATTTCATGAGAGTGCTGTATACCGGAGGTCGAGCGATGATCGCGACACCAGCCCGGTTCATGGAAACATTGACGATGAATGCAAAGACGCCGAATGCCATCGATACCTATGTCGGTTCTCGCGTGAGGATGCGCAGACAACTGCTTGGTCTTAGCCAGGAAAAACTGGCCGATCAGATAGGTGTTACATTCCAACAGGTGCAGAAATACGAAAAAGGTCTGAACCGGATCGGTGCCAGCCGGCTGCAACGGATTGCCGAGGTACTGAGGACGTCTCCGAGCTTCTTCTTTCAACAGGACGACTCCGAGCCACAGAGCTTGGCCGGATCTGAAATGACTGTCGCGGCCGACCCCGTTGCCGAATTCCTGCATTCGAAGGAAGGCCTCGCCCTCAACCGCGCTTTCCTGCAGATCACCGATACCCAACTGCGCGAAAAGATTGTCGCCTTGGTCAAGGCGATGGCGCAGGCTCAGGAAGGACGCAACATTGCGACGGCGCGGTCGAAACCGGGCGAGACTTTCGCCTGAGTGGGATACTGCCGCACGCGTGAGATTGCGACCCGCTGGTTGTAAGCGTACAGACTTCTGCGCAGCTTACGCCCGCTCCTCCCATACCTTCGCGAGTTCGACGAGCGTGGCTACGGCCTTCTCCATGTCCTGCCTGCTGATCCATTCGCGCGGCGAGTGAAAGGCATGGCCGCCAGCAAAGATGTTCGGGCATGGCAATCCCATGAAGGATAGGCGGGAACCGTCCGTTCCGCCTCGGATACTGCCCCGGACTGGCGACATGCCGGCTCGCCGAATAGCTTCCACAGCGTTCTCGACAATCTGAGGGTGGCGATCGAGCATGACCTTCATATTGCGGTACGTCTGCTTGACGACGAAGGTATAGGAAGAACCGGGATAGTCAGTCATGATCTCGCGCACCAGTGCTTCGAGATGTTTCTCCTTGTCTATGAGACCGGCTTCCTCAAAGTCGCGGACAATGAGGCTGACAGCCGCCTTTTCCATCGAGCCGGTGACGCCGGTCGGATGAATGAAGCCTTCTCGTCCTTCGGTCGTCTCTGGTGCGGCATTCCTCGGCAACCGGTCGATGATGGCGCCTGCGATCTTGATCGCATTCTCCATCTTACCCTTCGCAAAGCCTGGATGGATGGCGACGCCCTCAATGGTGATCTCGACGCCATCGGCCGAAAATGTCTCGTCTTCGATGTGCCCGGCGGTTTCGCCGTCCATCGTATAGGCAAACTGCGCGCCAAGCTTCGCCAGATCAACCTTGTCGACGCCGCGGCCGATCTCCTCGTCCGGCGTGAAAAGCAGCTTGATGGTTCCGTGCCTGATGTCGGGATTGTCCACGAGGATTTGCGCTGCCGTGATGATCTCGGCAATGCCTGCCTTGTCGTCTGCGCCGAGCAGTGTCGTTCCGTCGGTCGTCACGATGTCGTTGCCAATCTGGTCATTGAGAGCTGGATTCTCACTGACCCGAATGACCTGCTTCCTGTCACCGGAAAGCTGAATGTCGCCACCTTGATAGTTGTGCACGATCTGCGGCTTCACGTTCGTCCCGGTGAAGTCAGGAGCGGTGTCCATGTGCGAGCACAAGCATATGACCGGAATTGCTTTATCGACATTCGAGGGAACGGTCGCATAAACGTAGCCATGCTCGTCGAGATGAGCATCGGATAGGCCGATTGCCAACAATTCGTCGACCAGCAAACGCCCCAGGTCCTTCTGTTTCATGGTCGACGGCTGTGTCGATGATGCCGAATCCGACTGGGTATCAATGACGACATAGCGAAGAAAGCGATCGAGGACGGTTTCGGTCATGGCAGGTCCATTCCATGTTTTTGCGTCGCCCCGGTATAGCCGTCAAGGACGCGTTGTGAACAGAAGTATTCGGGCGCTGACGAGCGCATTTAACAACAAATGGTTGTCTTTGCGCGGTCCCGTGTGAAGCCAAGGTGACGAAGCGGCCGCCGGAGGCAGGACCACGTCGGACCTAAGTCCGATGGAACCTTGGGGCAGCGGACTCAGTTCCTACCCGGCAAACCAATAATACAATCGCAGGAGTAGCGGATGAGAAAGATTATTCTAGTTGGCGCATTTATGGGTGCATTGGCGTCATGCACAGCCACCGAAAAGGGAACGGCAATCGGTGCCGGTACCGGCGCCATCATCGGCGGCGCCGTCAGCAACAGCTGGGGCGGCGCAGCCGTTGGCGCCGTGGCGGGCGGTGTTGCAGGCGCTCTGATTGGACGCTCAACCGAACGTCGTGGCTATTGTGTTTATCGTGACCGATATGGCCGCACTTATGAGGCGCGCTGCCGATAGCCGGAGCCGCCAACCGACCGCCTCGTTACAAGAGGCGGTCTAATTCCTTGAGATTTTGAACTAGTGGGCGCTTTGCTGTTTCGCCCTTGCTACGATCTGCGTCGGGTTCACGAACTGCAAAGCGAGAACCAGCCAGAACAATGTCGTGATCATGTAGACCACCGCCATCGCATCAATCGACTGACCCGCGCGAACGCCCGACGCAAAGACGGCGTAGTAGAGCGACACCACCAGCGTTTGCGTCGTCGGCCCGGCAATCAGGAAGGTCAGCTCGAACATTGCGATGGTGCGCACCAACACAAGCAGCAGTGCAGCCAGCATCCCCGGCAGAAGCAACGGTAGCAAGATGCGCAGGAAGAGGCTCGTCGTTCCTGCACCAAATACCCGTGCGGCCGCTTCGATACGCGGGTCGATCTGTTCTATGAAGGGGATCATCACCAGCACGACGAAGGGCAGAGACGGGACAACGTTGATCAGCACGACGCCCCAAAACGTGCCGCCGAGCCCAAGCTGATAAAGGACGGTTGCGAGCGGAATGCCGTAAGTCAGCGGCGGGATAAGCAGAGGCAGCAAGAACAAAAGCACGACCAGACGCTTTCCGGGAAAGTCGCGCCGCGCCAGTGCATAGGCGGCCGTGATGCCCAAGATTCCGGACATGATGACGACGGTGAAGACTATCTCGAATGTGACAAGAACCACGCTGGAGAGCTGGAATTCCTTCCAGGCACTGAAATACCAGCGTGTCGTCCAGCCGACCGGCAGCCATGTGCCAAGCCAGCGCGTCGCCAAGGAGTTGACGATGACGGCCGCGATGACAGCCAGCAGATTGAGGACAAAGAGGATGGCCAGCGCCCAAATGGCAAAGCGCCAGATCTTCGAGGTGAGGCCCTGATCTCGGATCATGACTAGCCTTTCGTGCCGCCGGTCGGGCCGCGGTAGAAGAGTGAGCGTGTGGCCAAAACGGCGAGCACGACGACCAGCTCCACGCCGCCCATGATGAGGGCGATCGCCGAACCGAGGGAATGATCATATTGCTCGAAGGCTGCCTGATAGGCGGCAATCGAAATGACGCGCGTCGGGCCGGCAGGCGCCCCAAGAAGAACGGCGGAGGGGAACACTGCGAAGGCCTGCACAAAGGCCAGGCAGAAGGTGACTGCAAGCCCAGGGACGAGAAGCGGCAGAAAGACGCGGAAGAACCGTTGGCGCGGTCCCGCGCCCAGCGTCGCCGCGGCCTGCTCGATGGCCGGGTCGATGCCGGTCACGTAGGACAGCGTCAAAAGGAACGCGAAGGGAAAGCCGGTGATCAACAGCGAGGCAAACACGCCCCAGTAATTGTTGGTCAGCTTCACCGGTGCGTCGAGAATGCCGAGCGTCAATAGCGTGTGATTGAACCAGCCGCGCGGCCCGAGAAACGTCAACAGGCCGTCCGCGACGAAGACAGTACCAAGGGTGATCGGCAGGACAAGAATGGTGGTTAACAGCCGCTGTCTGCGCATCAGGCGCACACGCAGCGCGACCGGCACGGCGAAGGCGAGGTTGATGACGGTCACCGGCAGCGCCAGCCACATGGTTGCAGCGATGGTCTGGTACTGGAATGGGTCACTAAAGAACTTTGCATAGTTGGCGTACCACGCGCCCTCTTTCGGCACGAGAGAATCGGCCACGCCATAAAGAAACGGATAGACAAACAGCGCGATCATGAAGAACAGCCCCGGCAACAAGAGGAGCGTCGTGCCATCGAGCCCGCGGGCGGCAAGCCGTGTTTGCAACGACGGTCCGCTCATCGCGCCGCTCCCGCAAAGACCAGCGCCCGGCCGGCAACCGGTTGCAGCCTTGTTGACGCTCCGCGCGCCAACGGCGCATCTGCCCGGAAATAGAGTTCCGAACCGTCCGTTGCCCGCGCCATGCCAAAGAAAGCACGACCGCGATATTCCATGCTGCTGACGGTTGCGGCGATTCCCTCGCCACTTGATGCGACGAGATCTTCCGGCCGGACAGACAGAATGGCTGCGTCGCCAATGCTGAGCGGCGACCCCATGGTGCCGACGAGCCGCGCGCCGGCGACCTCAATCTCGGCCTCATCGTTTGATACGCGTGTAATGCGGCCCGCAACGCGTGTCCGGAAGCCCATGAAATCCGCGACCTCGACGTTCACGGGGCGCTGGTAGAGATCCTGCGGTGAGCCGATCTGTTCGATATTGCCTTGGCTCATGACGACGATACGATCGGCAAGCGACAGCGCCTCGTCCTGGTCATGCGTAACATAAATGGTCGTGGAGCCGATCTGGTCGTGGATGCCGCGAATTTCGGCGCGCATCTCTAGCCTTAGTTTCGCATCGAGATTGGAGAGCGGCTCGTCCATCAAAACGATCGGGGGGCGAATGACGATGGCGCGGGCGATCGCGACGCGCTGCTGTTGGCCGCCGGAGAGCTGGCCCGGCAACTTGTCGGCCTGGCTTTCGAGACGCACCAGCGCCAGGGCATCGCGGATACGCTGGTCGGCTTGCGGGCCCTTTATGCCCTGCATGGCAAGACCGAATCCGACGTTCTTGCGAACGCTCATATGGGGAAACAGCGCGTAGCTCTGGAAGACCATGCCAAAGCCACGACGCTCGGGTTCGAGCTGGTCAATGCGTGTGCCGCCAAGGCGAATTTCGCCGCCGGTCAGTGCCAGCAGGCCGGCAATGCAGTTCAGCGCGGTCGACTTGCCGCAGCCGGACGGACCAAGCAGGGCCACGAACTCTCCCGGCTCGATTGCAAGATCTATGCCGTTCAAGGCGTTGAACGTTCCAAAAGCACGACGCATCCCATCGAGTTCCAGGCGTGCGTTCTTGCGCGTCGGTACGGCGGCATTTGAAACCGAGGTCAAACCAATCTCCATCTGCAGAATGAGGTTGCCGGCCCAAGACGCAATCCCCGGCCGGCCGATTTCTTTCGATCAGCCCTTCTTGGCGCCGATCTTCTCGTCCCAGATGCGGAAGGCTTCAACCAGCTGCTTCGGTTCCAGCGGAACCTCCAGGGGATTGTTGGCGATCCATTCGGCATATTCCGGCCGGCCGAATTCCTTGATCGTGTCCTGGCTTTCCTGCGGCGCCATTTCGAGGGTGAGGTCCTTGACGGCAGGACCTGGGTAGAAATAGCCAGCATCGTAGGCGATCGCCTGCTGCTTTGGCTGCAGGATGTAGTTGAGGACGTCGATCAGCACGCCGATCTTCTCGTCCGACACGCCCTTCGGGATCACGGCGTAATGGGCATCGGTGACCCAATGGAAGCCATCGAGCTTCTGCACCTTCGCCTCAGCCGGCACGATGCCGAGCGCACGTGGATTGATGTCCCAACCGGTCGTCGAGACGACGATGTCGCGCGTCCCTTCGCCAAGCTCCTTCATCACCTGGCCGGTACCGGTCGGATAGTACTCGATGTGTTCGCCGAGCGCCGCGAGATAGTCCCACGTCTTTGCCCACCCCTTAGCGGGATCACGTGGGTCAGTGTCACCAAGGAGGTAGGGCAGGCCCATCAGGAAGGTGCGGCCAGGGCCGGAATTGGCCGGTCGGGCATAAATGAAGCGGTTCTTGTTTGCTTTCGCCCAGTCGAGCAGTTCCTGCGCGGACTTCGGTGGCGTAGGCACCTTGTCGGGCATGTATTCGATGAGCGGACCGGACGGGTAATAGGTGATGACGACGCCCTGATCCTTCGCAAGAGCCTGCATCTTGAAGGCTTGCGGCTGCAGGATCTGCTCGAGGTCGGGAAGCTTAGACTTATGTGCCGTAAGATCGATCCAAAGGCCCTGATCAAGACCGGCCGAAAGCGCGTCCGTGCCGGTCAAAACGAGATCGATGTCGACCTTGCCGGCCGCCTGCTGCGCCTTGATCTTGCCGGGCAGTTCCGGTGCCGGCGCCTTCGTGAAGGCAAAGCTGGAGACCCAGTCGGCCTTTTCCGAGGCATAGGCCTCGAACATGCCCTGCGTCAGCGCCAAGTTGCCGGCGACGTCCGCGATCGTGATGGTGACGGGGCTTGCCGGCTTCTTGGCCTGGGCAAAGACTTTCAGCGGCAACATGGTTGCGACGGCGGCGCCTGCCGCGGTGCCGACAAATGTTCTGCGGGTGACTTTCATAGTGTTTCTCCTCCTCTCGTTGCAGGACGCTGCAAATAGGGTGCTAGGCGTCCTCGGGCCAGTCGCTGCAGGACCGGAACCTTGTCTTTAAATGTATGAAACCTCCTGAAATGATTGCCAAAAACACCGTTCCTCCTCGGCGTGCCTTGGCAGTCGCAATAAATTGATATACTAGTATGCACGATCAAGTCAACGTCAGGGTACGTTATGCAGGCAGCAGTTGTTTCCGTCCCGCCAGCCATGGCTTCCGACGCCGACAGGCCGGTGAAGATCCGCCGCGTGACAACTGCCGACGCCATCTTCGATCGGCTCTACGCGGACATTCTCGCTCTGCGGATGCCGCCCGGAATGCAGTTGCAGGAAAAGCGGATTGCGGAAGAGTTCAACGTCAGCCGCACGCCGGTGCGCGAAGCGTTGCTGCGGCTGTCCGAGGGCGGGCTTGTTGATATCTACCCGCAATCCGGTACCGTCGTGTCGCGCGTGCCGGTCTCGGCGATCCCCGAGGCCGTGGTCGTTCGCAAGTCGCTTGAGGGCACAACGGTGGAGCGCGCGGCCGAGATTGCAACGGCAGCCGATATCGCCCGCCTGGATTCCATTATTTCGCGACAGAGATCGCTTGCCGCCCTTGGTGATACCTCGGCATTTCACGAAGAGGACGAGGCCTTCCACGAGGCCATCACCAGCATTGCCGGCTATCCCGGCATCTGGACAATTCTAAAGACCGTCAAGGTGCAAATCGACAGGGCGCGGCGTCTGACGCTGCCGGTTCTCGGTCGCATGGACAACGTCTTGCACGAACACGGGCTCATTCGCGACGCGATTGCGGCCCATGACGTTAAGACAGCGCGCGCGGCGATGATGCAGCACCTCAGTGCCGTCGTTCCCGATGTCGCCGAGCTTCGCAGCCAATATCCAGATTATTTCCGCTGAGCCGATCAGCCGACAACGACAAAGAAGACCGCAAGGAGGTACACATGCGCCAAGGTTGGAGATGGTTCGGGCCGGAGGCACCTGTCACGCTTGATGAGGTGCGCCAGACCGGAGCCACCAATATCGTTTCGTCACTGCACCAGGTTCCCATCGGCCGCGCCTGGACTGAAGGCGAGGTGCGCGAGCGACAGGCCATGATCGAAACGACACCGCCCGGGCGCTCGCGCCTGGCCTGGTCGGTGGTCGAGAGCATCCCGATCCCCGATGCCGTCAAGCGCAATGGCGGACGCGCCAAGGCCGAAATCGAGGCCTGGATCGCCAGCCTTGAAGCTGTGGCCGCCTGCGGGATTCCGATCGTCTGCTACAACTTCATGCCCGTCGTCGATTGGACGCGCACGGACCTTGACCATGTGATCGATACCGGTGCCACCGCCATGCGTTTCGATCATGAGACGTTCGCCGCCTTCGATCTTTTCGTGCTCCAGCGTGCCGGCGCCGAGCAGCAATACACCCCTGAGGACATGGCGCGTGCCCGCGACGTGTTCGATGCGATGAGCGAAGAGGACGTCGCGGAGATCACCCGGATCATCACGTCCGCCCTGCCTGGCTCGACAACCGAGCCGCTGACGATCCCGCAGTTTCGTGAAAAGCTTGCCGCCTACGCCGGCATCGATGCCGCCAAGCTGCGCCAGCATCTGATCGAATTTCTCCAGGCAGTGACCCCGGCTGCGCAAGCTCGCGGTGTCAAGCTGACGCTGCATCCGGACGATCCGCCGCGCTCACTCTTCGGTCTGCCGCGCATCGCGTCGACTGCGGACGACTATGCCGCACTCTTCGAGGCGGTCCCCTCTGAGGCAAACGGCATGTGCTACTGCACTGGCAGCCTTGGCGTGCGCGCCGACAATGACTTGCCGGCAATCGCTCGCCGTTTCGCGTCGCGTATCCATTTCGCGCATCTGCGTGCAACCAAGCGCGAGGGCGACGGCCGCACTTTCCATGAAAGCGCGCACCTTGAGGGCGACGTCGATATGGTTGCGGTTCTCAAGGAGCTTGTCGCCGAAGACCGCCGGCGTCAGGCAAACGAGACCATCGTGTTCCGCTCGGACCACGGCCATCGCATGCTCGATGATCTCAACAAGAACGTGACGCCAGGCTATCCCGCGATCGGGCGTCTGCGCGGCCTGGCGGAGCTTCGCGGCATACTCTACGCGCTGGGCGCGCCGCCGACATGAACCGTGGACTGGAATTGGCTGCTGGTCTAGTCCGGCCAATACCTAAGTTTAGTTACGCGGCCTTCCGGACGGGGCTACCTTTCACCCATCGCCTCAACCCCTCGATGAGGCGGGTAGCATCCTCCCTGCTACCGGCTTCGGTGTCCCTCCCCTCCGCCGAGGCCGCGGATCCTCCCAAGGTCCGCTTAAGGCCGTCTCCATCCGCCCGGAGACGGCCTTCTTTTTGTGAGAGCCGCATCGGATTCAAGTGATAGAAGAACAGTCATGGCTCGTATCCGGCCACGGCAGCCGCACGCAGCGATATCGCGCACCAGATAGCTGGGGCCTGCGTTGTCGTGTGCGGATACCGGGCCAACGATCGGCGCCCTATGCCTCTGTATAGTGTGCAACGTTCGCACGCATTGCTAGGTTCTCGGCTGATGTGCACTCATCGGCGGCGTCCTGGTCGCCGCGCAGGATCGAAGGAGCTTCGACATGAAGGATCAGCGTCCAGAAGGCATCGAGCAATATGATCAGCCGGCCGGCGGCTGGGGCGCGCTCAAGGCGGTTGCCAAGACGCTTGCGCATCAGCAAGTCGTGGCGCAAGGCACCATGACGCTGCTGAAGGCCAATCAGCCGGAAGGGTTCGATTGCCCCGGCTGCGCCTGGCCGGATCCTAAGCACACTTCGTCATTCGAGTTCTGTGAGAACGGCGCCAAGGCGATCACCTGGGAATCCACGGCCAAGCGCTCAGGGCCGGCGCTCTTCGAAAACAATACCGTCTCGGAGCTTTGGAAGTGGACGGACCATGAACTAGAAGATGCCGGGCGGCTAACAACGCCGCTGCACTATAACAGCCAAACCGATCGCTACGAGCCGATCGAGTGGGATGAAGCCTTCAAGCTGATTGCGGCTGAACTGAACAAACTCGACGACCCCAACAAGGCCGAGTTCTACACATCCGGTCGCACCTCAAATGAAGCGGCTTTCCTCTACCAGCTCTTCGTCCGCGCCTTTGGCACCAACAACTTTCCCGACTGTTCCAACATGTGCCACGAGGCAACCAGCGTCGGGCTTCCGATGTCGATCGGCGTCGGCAAGGGCACCGTGACGTTGGAGGATTTCGACGACGCCGATGCGATCTTCAGCTTCGGTCATAATCCCGGTACCAACCATCCGCGCATGATGACGACGCTGCACAATGCGTCGCGTCGCGGCGTGCCGATCGTCGTCTTCAATCCGCTGAAAGAACGCGCATTGGAGCGCTTCGCCGCGCCACAGGATCCGGTCGAGATGGTGACGCTGTCCTCCACGCCGATTGCCTCCGCCTATCACCAACTGCGCACCGGAGGTGACCTTGCGGCGCTGAAGGGCATGATGAAGGCGGTGTTCGAGCGCGATGCCGCCGACATCGCTCGTGGCGGCTCCGGTGTGCTCGACCGTGGTTTCATCAAGGAGCACACAGTCGGCTTCGACGTCATGCGCGCCGATGTCGATGCCACCAGCTGGGGCCAGATCGTCGCTGTCAGCGGCCTTACGAAGAATGCGATCGAGAGTGCGGCCGACGTCTACGTGAAAGCCAAGAATGTGATCGTCTGCTATGGCATGGGCATCACCCAGCATGCCAACGGCACGGGCAACGTGCAGCAGATTGCCAATCTGCTGCTGCTGCGTGGCAATATTGGCCGGCAAGGAGCCGGGATTGCACCGATCCGCGGCCATTCCAACGTCCAGGGCGACCGCACTGTCGGGATCACCGAAATTCCAAACAAGGCGTTGCTTGACGGGATGGAGCGAGCATTCGGTTTTCGTCCATCCGCGGAGAAGGGCCACAATGCGATCGAGGCGGTGGAAGCGATCATCGCCGGTGAATCGAAGGCGCTGATTTGCCTCGGCGGCAATCTCGCCGTCGCCATGTCCGATCCGGAAGCCACCTGGCGGGGAATGCGCAAGCTCGATCTCGCAGTCCATATTGCCACCAAGTTGAACCGCTCGCATCTCCTGACGGCAAAGACGTCGCTCGTCCTGCCCTGCCTCGGCAGGACCGACCTCGACACGCAGGCCTCCGGCCCGCAGGCGGTGACCGTCGAAGATTCCATGTCGATGGTGCACGCCTCTCGAGGCTTCTTGAAGCCCCCGAGCGAGGCTTTGAAATCCGAGCCCGCCATCGTCGCCAACATCGCCAAGGCAACGCTCGGCGATCGGTACGGCATCGACTGGAACGGGCTGATTGCAGACTATGACCGGATCCGTGAGAAGATCGAGGTGGTCTTCCCCGACTTCCACGACTTCAATGAGCGTGTGCGTGCGCGCGGAGGTTTCCGCCTTGATGTCGCCGCCTCCTTCCGTCGATGGAACACGAAAAGCGGCAAGGCAAACTTCCTTGTCGCCCCGGGTCTCGACGAAGATCCGCTGATCAAGAACCCGGACGCTCTGGTCCTGACGACGATCCGCAGCCACGACCAGTACAACACCACGGTCTATGGCCTGAACGATCGCTATCGCGGTGTCTTTGGTCGCCGCGACGTGATCTTCATGAACCGGGATGATCTCGCCCGTCTTGGTCTCAAGGACGGTGACCGGATCGACATTCGCGGCCTCGTCGGGGCTGGCGAAGGAGCGCACCTCGTGCGTGGCTTCACGGCGGTGGAATACAACATCCCGAAGGGGTCGGCTGCCGGTTACTACCCGGAGATGAATGCGGTCATGTCTCTGCGCCATTATGACCGGCTCTCGGGAACACCGTCCTACAAGGGTGTGCCCGTGATGGTCGCCGCTAGCAACAGCTGACCCGTCATCGACCTTGCCAGATCCACCGGCGTCGCAGATGCCGGGGGACTGTTGCCGACCTCGCTTCAAAAGATTCGAGCCTGATTTCGCGGCGACACGCCGCCTTCGCTCTGCCTTTCGCTGCTGTGACGCTGGCCTAGGCTATTCCTTCCTCTCCCCACCTACACTTACGTATGATTCAACGCTGCGCCGCGTGCGACTAGCGTTCCTGCATCAACCAGCGAAGCGCTCGGCCCGGTCCGGGCAGGATGCGAGGATCTCGTCATGTACCAGGATTCCATCACAAATTTCGCCGAGTCAGGCGAACACAAGGCGCTCATTGTCCGTACGCAGTTCTTCGCGTTCCTGATTGGAGCGGCGATGGCCGGTGCCTATATCGGCTTCGGCGACATCCTCATGTACACCGCCGGTGCGCATGCCGATCCTGCCTGGGCCCATCTCGTTACGGGCGTGGTCTTCTCCTCGGCCCTGACGATCGTCGTGTTTGCAGGCTCCGAACTCTTCACCGGAACGGCCATGTATATGCCGCTCGCGGTGCTGACGGGGCGCGCGCGCCTTTCGGACGTGCTGCTCGTCTGGTGCAGCGCGTGGATTGGCAACCTGATCGGTGCGGTGATCCTCGCCGCCCTCTTTCACATGGCAGGCGGCGGCGTACTGCTGGGCGATGGAAGCCAGGCGTTCTTTTCAGCCGTTTCGGCAAAGATGTCGGCAAGCTCCGAAGAGCTTTTTGCCCGCGGAATCCTGTGCAACTGGCTGGTCTGCCTGGCAATCTGGATGGCCGGGCGCACCGGTAACGCCGCAGCCAAGATCATGCTGATATTCTGGCCGATCACGATCTTTGTCGCGGCCGGATATGAGCACTCCGTCGCCAACATGTTCACCTTCTCCATGGCGCTGATCGGCGATCATCCCGCAAATATCACACTTGCCGGTGCGATCCACAATCTGGTCTGGGTTACGTTTGGCAATCTGATCGGCGGCTCGGTCTTCATGGCCCTGGGCTATTGGGCGCAGTTCCACAGCAGCGGGCACGTTTCATTTGTTCCGGCACCCGCGACTGTCCGCGCAAAGATTTCCGCCAACCGGAACGACAAGTGAGGGTCGTCATGGCCGACCAGCTTCGTATCACAAATCTCAGCCCGTCGCCTGCGACCAGTCGAGCACCGGCCGCAGAGGCGCCCAAGCCGATCGCGCAGCCTTCGACAACCGTGGCGACAATCCGGCGCCTCGCTATTCCGGTTCTTGCAGTCGTCCTGGTTGGCGGCAGCGTCGCTCTGGTCATGGCAGATTGGAACCGATGGGTCGCGGATGCTGCCCGGCAAGCGACCGATGACGCCGTCATCAATGCCGATGTCTCCACCCTCAGCGCGCAGGTTAGCGGCACGATACGGAGCACGCCGATTGGCGACTATCAGCGGGTAACGAAAGGCCAATTGCTCGCGCAGATCGATCCTCGCGAGTACGATGCCGCCGTCGAGGTGGCGACGGCAAACCTGGCATCTGCCAACGCCTCGCTCGCAAACCTTGCGAACCAGATCGAATTGCAGAAGGCTGTCATTGAGGCCGCCGAAGCGCAGAACGCATCGGCGCTTGCCCAGCAGACGCAGACCGAGCTTGAGTTTCATCGGCAGACCAGCCTGGGCGATGCCACGTCGCAACAGCAGCTTCAGCAGGCGCAGTCGTCCTATCTCCAGGCGCAAGCCGCCGTCAAATCGACCGCTGCCGCGATCGATCAGCAGAAAGCGCAGTTGAAGGTGCTCGACGGGCAAGAGCCGTTGTTGCGCGCGCAGATCGGCGCCGCACAGGCAAACGTCGACACGGCGCTGATCCGTCAGGGCTACACCAGGATCTATGCGCCCTTTGATGGCGTCCTTGGTCGCAAACTCGTCCACGAAGGCGATTTTGTTGCGGCCGGAACCAGCGTCAATTCGGAGGTCCCGCTTCCTAGCGTCTATGTGACAGCAAACTTCAAAGAGACCCAGCTTGCGCGGATGACCCCGGGCCGCACGGCCGAGATCACCATTGATACATTTCCGGGTCAGACGCTCCACGGCAAAGTCTCCCGGTTGTCGCCTGCAAGCGGCTCCATATTCGCGCTGCTGCCGCCTGACAACGCGACCGGCAACTACACCAAGGTCGTGCAGCGCATTCCGGTCAGGATCGATCTCGATCCCGGCCAACCGCTGATCGATCAGCTCCGGCCTGGTATGTCGGCCAACGTTAACGTCGATACATTGGCGGACACGACCCCATGAGTGTCGCACCGAGCGCCTTTGGCCCGGTGACCAGCGGCACGACGGCGAGCCGCCCTCACCTTATCGTCGCTGCGCTATTGCTCGCCTCCTTCGTGGTAGGCTTCGACACCAGAGTATTGAGCGCAGGCCTTCCGGATCTCCGGGGCGCCTACGCGTTGGGAATCGACGAGGCCTCCTGGCTGAGCACCATCGCCAACGCACCGCAAATTCTCGTCTCGTCGGCCGTGGCATGGCTCGCCACGGTGTTCGGCATCCGCCGCGTGATGATCCCTTCGAGCCTTATCTACGCTTGCATCTCGTTGGCGATCCCACTCCTCCATGACGGCTCGGCACTGTTTGCCCTTCATGCCGTAAGAGCGCTTTTGCTCGGCGTGTTCATTCCGGCAACGATCATGGTGATCTTCCGGAACCTCGACATGAAATACTGGCTGATCGGAATTGCGATCTACGCGCTTCGCGTTCCGCTCTCGCAAAGTCTCGGTTTTGTCCTCGTCGGTGTCTATGGGGATTATCTCGGCTGGCAATGGCTGTATTGGCAGGACGTGATCGTCGCGCCACTCATCGCGCTATTGCTCATCGTAGCTGCTCCCAAGGAAGAGCTCAACGTCAGCCTGCTTGAAACTGCCGATTGGGGCGGCATGCTCCTGCTCGGTTCGTCAATGACAATGCTCTATGTCGCGCTTGACCAGGGAAACCGGCTCGACTGGTTCCAGTCAGGCATCGTCACGTCGCTTGTTGTGGGCGGCGGTATTCTAGCCATTGGATTTTTTATCAACGAGAGCGTGGTAAAACGTCCCTGGGCTCATGCGAGCGTCATCCTGTCGCGCAATATCGGAATTGGCTACGGCATTATCGTTGCCTTCACATTCTCGAGCTCGGGCGGATCGATTGTCATACCGTCGTTCCTGCAAAACGTCGCAGGGTTACGGCCGATCGCGATTTCGCAACTCTACGTTGTTGGTGCTGTCATTCCGGTCTTCGTGTTCATTACCCTGGCCGTCTACCTGCAGCGTCGGGTGGATTCGAGATTGTGCATCCTCATCGGTCTCGTGGCGATGGCCATTGGATCCTTGATCGGTTCGAGGTTGACGATTGAATGGTCGCCGTGGAGTTTCCTGCCGGTCGTTCTCTTGTTCACAGCTGGCCAATCATTTACCTTCTTTTCGACCGTCGTCTATCTGCTGGCCAACAGCGATCCGAAGCGCGCGACGGCGTCGTCCGCCTATATCCAGGTCATCCGGCTCGGCAGTGCGGAGCTGGCTGTCAGCCTATTGAATACATGGCTGCGGCAGCGCGAGCAGTTTCACTCCAACATACTGGGCGGCCCGATTGCGGCTTCGTCGCGCGATCTCCATGGCATGATCAACAAACTGGAGACGCTGTTTGGGACCTCTCCGCGGGGAAGCCTGGAAGCCTTGTCGGCAGTCGCGTCACAGGTCCGGGCGCAGGCCTATGTGCTTGCCTATGGCGATGGCTTTGTGCTGTCATTCTGGTTCGCGATTGCCGGCCTGTTACTGGTGGTGTTCACGGGGGCTATGCCGTTCGGCCCATTGCACCCCGATTTTGAACACAATGCGCCTCAAGCCGCCCCGGCAGCACAGGAGAAGGCCGCTTGATCGGCGGGCGGCCAACGATATGGTCGCATCGGGCCACACCTATGTATAGGTTCGATTGCGTCTGCAACAGGATATGCTCGCGGCCAAATAGACTGGGGGAACAATGTCTATAGTATCAACTTTACTTCGCGCCCGCGATGCTGAAGGAGGCCACAACGTGGCCTTCGGCTTGATTGCCGTCGCGCTCGCCGCGGCCGTCTTTTACGTCGATACGTACACTGACATCGAGGGCGCCATCGCGGTGCTCTATGTCGTCATCATGCTGCTTGCCGCCCAGGCGACCACGCGCGTCGGCCTGTTTGTGATTGCGGCTGCATGTGCCGCTCTCACGCTCCTTTCCTACGCCCTGACGCATGGAGACGATGCTGACCTTCAGTCTACCACCCGCCTGATCGTCGCTCTTGCGGCGCTGTTCGTAACGACGATGCTGTTGGTGAAAACGGAGACCGCGCGCCTGACGCTGCTTTCAATCAATTCTGCCTTGAAAGAGAGCGAGGCAAGATACCGTTCGATTTTCGATCGCACGCGCGTCGCGCTCTGGGAGCGAGACTATTCGAAATTGCGGAGTTATCTGATGGATGTCAGGGCGCAGGGCGTTACCGACATCAAGACCCATGCGCGCACCAACCCGACCTTCGTCGATCATTGCATCGGCCTTATCAAGGTTGTCGCGGCCAATGAGGCGGCACGCGAGATGCTGGGGCCAGAATCTTCTGCAGTCGGCAGCCTGCGTCGATCCTTTATCACCGGGCAGGAACGGTTTCTCGACGTAGTGCAGGCAATCATGGACGGCGAGAGGGTCTTTGAAGACAAGGCCGAGGTACGCGCGGACAATGGCGAAGACAAACTCGTGCTGCTCAGTATCGCATTTCCCGAGGATCCGGCCGCATTCAACCGTGTGGTTGTCAGCATGGTCGATATCACGCAGCGCGAAATGGCCCTTAAGGCCCTGGCCGCAGCACAGGCTGAGTTGACGATGGCATCGAAGGCCGCAACGGTCGGCGCAATGTCGGCATCGCTGGCACATGAACTCAACCAGCCGCTCGGTGCGATCGTGGTAAACTCTCAGACGCTCTTGAGGTGGCTTGATCGCGATCCGCCAGATCTCGCGGCTGTGCGCCGCTCGGCCGAACGAATGATCCGCGACAGCCAGCGCGCCAGCGACATTATCCAAAACACCCGCGGCCTTCTTTCTCCGTCGAACAACAAGCTCGAGAGTATCAGCCTGGACAGGTTGATCGACGAGACCATGGCTCTTATGGAGCACGAGCTACAGCGGAGTGGAACGACCGTGCATATCGAACGGAAGGCTCACATTCCGCCCGTCTCAGCCGTAAAGATCGAGCTGCAACAGGTACTGATCAATCTGCTTACCAACGCCATTCAGGCAATGGATGAGGCCAGCAGCCCGCAGAGGATCATCAGAATAGCGACAGCGCGGCCGGATATTGAGCATGTTAGTATTGCTGTGCGTGACACCGGACCCGGGATCACCGACGATGTGAAGGACAAGCTGTTTGCCCCCTTCTTCACGACCAAGGCGGCCGGCATGGGTATGGGCCTGTCTATTTGCCGCACTACATTGGAGGCCCGTGGTGGAAAGCTGGACGGGACCAATCATCACGACGGTGGCGCGATCTTCGAGATGAGCCTGCTGATTAAGCCGGAGGTGGAACATGCCTGATACACGTAGGCTGCAAAAGGAGCCGCCTGAACCTGTGGTCTTTATCGTCGATGACGATCTCTCGATGCGAGAAGCGCTGACGGACCTGTTCCGATCGATGAAATTCGATGCTGAGGCATTCGAGAGCGCGACGGCCTTTCTGGAAACCGCGAACTTCAACCGTCCGGGCTGCATCCTCCTCGATGTCCGCTTGCCAGGTGTCAGCGGTTTGGACTTCCAGACGCAGCTGGAGCGCATCGGCAGCAAGATGCCGATCGTCTTCATGACGGGGTTTGGTGACATTCCGATGAGCGTGCGCGCCATGAAGGCCGGCGCCGTCGATTTTCTGACCAAGCCCTTCAAGGACCAGGATATCCTCGACGCCGTTGCAGCGGCGATGGAACGTGACGCTGTGCGCCGCCGGCAAAATGCGCAAAGCGAAGCGGTCGCTTCGCTGGCGGGAAGCCTTACCCCGCGCGAGCGCGAGGTCATGGAAGCGGTGGTCAAGGGGCTGATGAACAAGCAGATCGCCTATGAGCTCGGCATCAGCGAGGTCACGGTGAAGCTACACCGCGGCAACGTCATGCGGAAAATGGAAGTTCGCTCGGTCGCCGAGCTCGTGAGGAAGACAGAAATGCTGGGCGAAGGGGTACGACCACCTGTATCTTAGTATGGTATCTTTGAATGGGGCGTGAGCGCATAACAAGACTGTGAAAGCAGTCAGAAAAGGTCGGTTCATTGCCCTCAGTCCCTACCATAGCCGTCGTCGACGACGACCAGGCCATCCGTGAAGCTATGGATGATCTCGTCAAGTCCTGCGGTTACGAGTGCCGTTTGTTCGCCTCGGCGGAAGAATTCCTCGTCTTCGAACCGCGATCCGCGATCGATTGCATGCTCGTCGACGTGAAGATGCCCGGCCTCAGCGGAATCGAACTGCAGGCAGAGTTGAACAAGCATTCGCAGCGTCCCCCGATGATCTTTGTCACGTCGTACAAGGACGAGCGGACGCGCAGCAGGGCAATGAACGGTGGCGCATTCGCCTTTCTTGGCAAGCCGGTCGATATCGAAAAGCTGATCGTTTGCCTCGAGCAGGCGCTCGCGCACTAGGTCGGATTGACGCGCCGCCGCTTCGATTGACGAGGCTTTGGCGCGTCGGATTATCGCCTATAAAAAACGGCCCGCCTGGCGAAAGCCAATGGGCGCATCTCAAATCGGTACTTCACCGGGACATGCCCTGACGACACCGTCTGGGCAAGCGATCCCGTGTCGCTTGCCCAGACACCCCGAAAGCAATATGCACAAGGAGACAAGATGATGTTCTCATTCACGAACACCCAGCTGTCGGAGCGAGATGGCTTGCTGTCCCTGAGTGTCAGCCTGGTCAATCACGTCTCGCGTCGATCATACACGTTGCGGTGCGAACTGCGGCGCGACGAGCCTGGCCACACGATTGACGCGGCACGTTTCGACGAGCGGCTTCAATCGCTCCGCCGGTCGATCGACAACTCCTTTTCCGGCAATTGACCGCCGCGGGGCCCTTCCATGAATCGACATCCGTCTACCCCTGTCAGCCGATCGCCAAGCGAACAGGTCAATGCTCGAGATCGTTTGCCGCCGGCAAGAGCAGCCAGGAAATCGCGCTCATCCGCGGTTTGAGCAGTCATCCTGTCAATACCTATCTGCGCTCTGCCATGGGGACGCTCGACGTGGTCAATCAGATCCATGCGGTCGCTGCCACGTGCTGTCTTCGGCTGATCTAATCGGGAACAATCGCCCTTGACGCACGCCGCAGCGGTCCAACAGCCGGCCGAGGTCATTGGCGCATTGGTGGCGACGTCGGCGCCTGGCATCACGCTCATACCTTTTGCGAGATCCGACTAGACCTGCGTATAGATGTGCCGATGCCCATCCAGTTGTAGCCTTCTGTCATCACATTCATTGACAGGAGGACATGATGTCCAGGTTCAAAGACAAGCCAACCGTCCTGGCCCGGATATTGGACGACATCGTCAAGTCAATCTCGATCCGATTTGAAGACGCCATCGAGGCGGCAGCACGCCGTCCTCAGGGTCTCTGGATGCAGCCTCAATACCTTCCTGTCCGCGTCCGCGCGGACGCGGACAGGCGCACGGCTTCCTATCACCGCGATCGATCATCAATCGGCTGATGCCGCATCTCAACACAATGGTTCGATCTACATTTCTGGAGCCCGGAATGACAACCATCCGAACCATTGCCACCCCTCCGAATCACAGGCGATCTGCCGCAGCAGCCGCTATCGTTGTGCTCGTGGTCGCGGGTGTGTCGGCAGCGTCGTTCTGGCTCGCGGGAACCGGGCCGACCGCAGCAGCACCTGGGGCCGGCGCTCCCGCAGTGCCGGTCCAGGTTGCCGCACCGTCGATGCAAGAGGTGCCGGTTTATCTCAATGGCCTCGGCACTGTGCAGGCGAATTACACGGTCAACATCACGACCCGCGTCGACGGTGAGCTTCAGAACGTCCTCTTTACGGAAGGACAGGCGGTCAAGAAGGGCGATCTTCTCGCCGTCATCGACCCCCGTCCGTATCAGGCCGCGGCCGATCAGGCGGCTGCAAAGATCCAGCAAGATCAAGCCGATCTTGCCAATGCGCAGTATCTGCTCGCAAAAGACCAAAAGCTCTCCCAACAGCAGATTGCCACCCAAGAGACCGTCGAGCAACAACAGAGCCAGGTGGCGAGTTTCACGGCCCAGCTTGCCGAGGATCAGGCGGCCAAGGAGGCCGCCGACGTCTCGCTCTCCTATACGCAGATCCGATCACCGATTGACGGGCGCACCGGTATCCGCCGCGTCGACGCGGGAAACCAGGTCCACACGACAGACACCACGCCGATCGTGACGATTACGCAAACGCAGCCGATTTCTGTGGTATCGACGCTTCGCGAAGACGATCTCGGCGCTGTTCGGGATGCGATGAAGTCGGGTCCCGTTGCAGTCGATGCGCTCGCGATGGACCAGTCCAGAACGCTGGCGACCGGCAGCCTTTCCCTGATCGACAACGTCATCGATCAAAACAGCGGCACCATCCGCATCAAGTCCACGTTCGAGAACCAAGACGACGCTCTGTGGCCGGGACAATTTGTGCTGCTGCGGCTCAGGCAGAAGACGCTTCATCAGGCGATCACGATCCCGTCGGCGGCGCTACAGCGCGGCGTGGATGGCTTCTTCGTCTACGTCGTCGATGGCAACGGCACCACCGCGGTCCGCAAGGTTGTTCCCGGGCCGATCGAGAAAGGCCGGGCCGTGATCACAAACGGGCTTGCCGGCAACGAGCAGGTGGTGACTGCCGGCCAGTACCGGCTCGATGTGGGCACACATGTGTCTGTCGAGCAAGGCTCATCAAACACGGCGCAGAAGGAGTAGCGTGGTGTCTATCTCCTCGTGGTTCATTCAAAGACCGATCGCCACCTCTCTGCTGATGGCCGCGTTGTTTGCCATCGGGGTCGTTGCCTACCCTCTCCTGCCTGTCGCGCCGTTGCCTCAGGTCGACTTCCCTACGATCCAGGTGTCGACGCAGTTCCCGGGCGCCGATCCGAAAACAATGGCCTCATCCGTCACGCAGCCGCTCGAGCGACAGTTCGGTCAGATTCCCGGCGTTACGCAGATGACGTCGACGAGCACGCTCGGCAGCAGCTCGATTACGCTTCAGTTCGATCTGTCACGCAATGTGGACAACGCTGCGCAGGACGTTCAGACAGCGATCAACGCCGCCGGCGGGCAACTGCCGACGGGCCTGCCGTCGCCGCCGACCTACCGAAAGGTCAACCCGGCGGACCCGCCCGTCATGGTGTTGGCACTAACATCGGACACGCTGCCGCTCACCCAGGTTGATGACTACGCCGAGAGCGTTCTCGCCCAGCATGTCAGCCAGCTCAATGGCGTTTCCCAAGTCCTGATCTTCGGCCAGCAGAAACCCGCCGTACGCCTACAGATCGATCCTCGTAAGATCGCGAACATGGGGCTGTCGCTCGAAGACGTCAGGACCGCTGTCACCGGCATCACCAGCAACGCACCGAAGGGCTCCGTTCAGGGAACAGAACGGACGTACACCATCTACGACAACGACCAATTGCTGGATGCAGCGCCCTGGAACGATGCAATCGTTGCCTACCGGGACGGTGCGCCGGTTCGCATCCGCGATATAGGCCAGGCGGTTGATGGACCGGAGAACACCCAGCTCGCCGCCTGGGCGAATGGCAAGCACGCGATTTTGCTGCCGATCTTCAAGCTGCCGGGCGCCAATGTCGTCGAAACCGTCGATCAGATCAAGGCGACGCTGCCTCAGCTCCAGGCGATCGCGCCCGCAGCCATTCATCTTTCGATCCTCAGCGACCGGACCGAGACAATCCGTGCGTCGGTGCTCGACGTCGAGACGACACTCATGATCACGATTGCGCTCGTCGTCACGGTCATCTTCGTCTTCCTGCGCAATCTCTTTGCAACCGTCATCCCAAGCATTACCGTGCCGTTGGCGCTCCTGGCGACGCTGGCTTTGATGTATCTCGCCGGATTCAGCCTCGACAACCTTTCGCTGATGGGATTGAGCATAGCTGTCGGCTTCGTCGTCGATGATGCGATCGTCATGGTGGAGAACATTCATCGCCACATGGAGATGGGCAAGACGCCGAACGAGGCTGCCATCGATGGTGCCCGCGAGATCGGCTTCACCATCATCTCGATCAGCATCTCTCTGGTCGCGGTCTTCATACCGCTGCTTCTAATGGGTGGCATTGTCGGAAGATTGTTTCGCGAGTTCGCCATTACCGTGACGATGACAATCGGCGTTTCCGCACTCGTCTCGCTGACCATTACGCCGATGATGGCCGCCCGCTTCCTGAAACCTGACGAGGCGTCCGGCCATGGAAAGCTCTATGCTGCATCCGAGCGCATCTTCGACCTCATGCTTGACGTCTATCGGCGCACACTCGACGTCGCGCTGCGCCACCATCGCCTGACGATGGTCGCATTCCTTGCCTCGCTCGCAGCAACCGGCATCCTCTTCGTCAACATTCCGAAAGGCTTCTTCCCGACGCAAGATACGGGCCTGATCACCGGCATCCTGGAATCTTCCCAGGATATCTCGTTTGCCGAAATGGCACGGCATCAGGTGGAAGCTGGCAATATTGTCGCAAGCGATCCAGCCGTTGCGACAATCGGCATGGCTGTCGGCGGCGGCTCGGGGCTGACAGTTAACACAGGCCGCATGTTCATCACACTCAAGCCGCGCGATGAGCGAGACGCATCGGCGAGCGAGATCATCAACCGGCTGCGCACGAAGCTGGCACAGATGCAGGGCGCACAGCTTTTTCTACAGCCGGCGCAGGACATCAATGTCGGCGGCAGGAGTTCGGCCACGCAGTTCCAATACACGCTGCAGGATGGCGACGCTGACGAGCTCGACGACTGGTCAAACAGGCTGCTGGCCAAGTTCAAGACCCTGCCTGAGCTGACCGACGTCGCCACGGACCAGCAAAATGGTGGCGCTACCGTCACCCTGGCAATCGATCGCGATCAGGCATCCCGCTTCGGCATATCCCCCCAGACGATCGACAACACGCTCTACGATGCCTTTGGTCAGCGCCAGGTCACACAGTATTTCACCGACTTGAACAGCTATCATGTCGTCCTTGAGTTGGCTCCGCAGGCTCAGAATTCGCCGCTGGCGATCAATGGCCTCTACATCAAGTCGCCGCTGACCGGTCAACAGGTGCCGCTCAACCAGCTGGTCAGGCAGACCACCGAACCGACGGCGGTTCTCGCGGTCAATCATCAAAGCCAGTTTCCCTCCGTCACGCTGTCCTTCAACCTAGCCAAGGGCGTGGCGTTGAGCCAGGCGGTCGCAGCCATCGGCAAGGCCGAGGTCGAGATGGGCAAGCCGGCGACGTTGATCGGCAGTTTCCAGGGTAACGCCCAGGCCTATCAAAGCTCTCTGGCGAGCGAGCCGCTGCTGGTACTTGCTGCTCTCGCGGTCATCTATCTCATCCTCGGCGTGCTATACGAGAGCTACGTCCACCCGCTGACTATCCTGTCGACCCTTCCCTCCGCTGGTCTCGGCGCGCTGGCGATGCTGTGGTTCTTCGGCTTTGACTTTACCGTAATCGCCCTGATTGGCGTTATTCTCCTGATCGGGATCGTGAAGAAGAACGGCATCATGATTGTCGACTTCGCCATCGCGGCTCAGCGCGAAGAGGGCCTGTCACCAAAGGATGCGATCCGCCAGGCCTGCCTGCTGCGCTTCCGTCCGATTATCATGACGACTTGTGCGGCGCTGCTTGCCGGCATGCCTTTGATGGTCGGTCACGGCACCGGCTCGGAGCTTCGCCAACCGCTCGGCTACGCCATGGTTGGCGGCCTTTTGATCAGCCAGGTCATGACACTCTACACAACACCGGTCGTCTACCTCTACCTCGAAAAGCTCGGCGAACTGATCACTCGAAGGCGACCTGCAGTTCCCGGTGTTCCAGCGCCGGCGGAATAGTCCAACAGGAGTGACAGCCATGGAACCCTTATCCAGACGCACAGTGCTTGCCCTTGGAGCGATGGGAGGCACGGCGCTCGCGGCGGGTGGCGCCCACGCCGCCAGCTTCGGCAATCCGGATCAGCCGGCCGAGGGCGCGATCAATGCCAATCGTGCCGGCCTTTCGGATCCCGGTCCGAAAAACCCCGCGATCAACGAGCAATTTCCCTCGTTTCAAAACCCGCCAGCAACGGATGTGGGTGACATGCAGCTGTTTTGGGGATCGTTCAACAATGCCGCCAAGCGCATCCAGAATGGAGGCTGGGCGCGCCAGGTCACCAAGTCGGATTTTGCGATCTCCGAGGCCGTTTCCGGCGTCAACATGCGGCTCGGTCCCGGCGGCATCCGCGAGATGCACTGGCACCGTGCCGCCGAATGGGCGATCATGACCAACGGGCGCTGCCGCGTCACGGTTCTTGATCCCCAGGGGCGAGCCTATGTGCAGGATGTGGAGGCAGGCGATCTCTGGTATTTTCCAGCCGGATTCCCTCATTCGCTGCAAGGACTTGGGCCGGATGGCTGCGAATTCGTGATCGTCTTTGACGAAGGCGACCAATCCGAATATGGCACGCTGCTTCTGACGGACTGGCTGGCGCACACATCGCCGGAACTTCTGGCCAAGAACTTCGGCGTGCCGCAGGAGACGTTCAGGAACATTCCGTTGCAGGATCTCTGGATTTTCCAGGGCAAGGAGCCCGGTCCGCTTTCGGCTGACCAAGAGGCCGTCGCTTCTGCTGGACTGCCGCCGTATCCCTTTACCTACAGGCTTTCGGGCTCGGCTCCACTGAAGCAGAACGCATCCGGCACGATCCAGCTTGCCGACAGCAATAGCTTCAAGGTGTCCAAAACCATTGCGGCGGCGATCGAGACGATTAGGCCCGGAGCCGTGCGGGAGATGCATTGGCACCCGAATGCAGACGAATGGCAGTATTGGATCAAGGGGGAAGGTCGAATGACGGTGTTCGACGCCGGTCCGCGCAGCCAGACGGCCGACTTCCGGCCGGGTGATATCGGATACATAAAGAGAAGCCAGGGCCACATCATCGAAAACACCGGCAAGACGGATCTGCAATTCGTGGCCGTCTTTAAGGTTGCTGAGTATCAGGAGATAGGCCTGTCGTCCTGGCTGACGCACACGCCGGCAGCGCTTGTGGCACAGCATCTCAATGTCAGTGTCGCCGACATTGAGAAATTCCCTGCCGATCAGCCGGGTATCGTGCCGCGCTGAACCCGATATCGCGGCGGCGCCAGGCGCCAAGATGCCCCTTTTCTCCCGTCATCGACGGGAGAACAGACAAAGCGCCGGCGAAAAGCTCGTCAGGGTGCTTACAGATCTCGTCGGAGGTAACGACCTGCTGGATGTCACCGGCTTTGAGAATGACGATGCGATCGCAGGCGTCATTCCCTCGGCCTGGTCGTCGGTCGCGTCAATGATCGCTATGCCGACGGCTCGGTGCAGCCGCTTGATTTCGGTACGGGTCGTGGCACGTCAACTTCGTTGAAGACAAGCAATCGTCGAGTGGTTGGCTGGGCACCTTTCGGCCTGGCGTGACGGACCAGCTTAGTCGACACTGTCGGCCGCAACGATACGCGAACCGCAGCTAAAAGCCGCAGGTCGTAAAGAACATACAAAATGTCGCACATGCGATATCACGTAATTAAATGAAAGCTAATGTGCGTCATAACGAAATAAATCGCGCGCGAAGCGCGCCGGGAACGCATCAAATGACTCCGTCCGAATTCAGGGCGGCGCTCGCTGTCACTGGATTGACGGCAAGCGTCGCCGCAGAGCTTTTTGGCGTCGATGAACTCGCTAGCCGTCGGTGGGCGTCGGGTGAGCAGCCGGTCCCACGTGCCGTTGCGCTCAGTCTGTGGCTGATGGCATCCTATGGCGTTTCAGTGGCCCAAGCGCGAATTCTTTCAGAAAGTCCAAAATTGCCAAAGTCGGCTTGAGCGCTTAGGCCCGGAATCTCCTGTTACCGCCGGAGGCCTCTTCCGAGCGAAGGTCGGCCTCTTGGTGAGGCGCTGAGGGCCGGCTGATCTTGCTTAGCCTCTGCCAAGGGCGGCATTTCTATCAAGGCTGTGACGCAGGTTTGGGGTTCCTACGCGATGGAATCGGTGGCGACCCGTTCCCACTCATGATCCTGCGCCCAATCTGCGCTACTTGTTGAATTTGGCCTAGCTATCCGGATATATAGGAGGAAAGAAGAAATCTCGGAGACAGACCGTGCGCCAGGAAATTGTTGAGGAAACTGTCGCTGAGAGCGGTTATCGGCAAATAAGGGCGGACATAATATTCGGGCGCCTCGCGCCCGGCCAGAAGCTCAAGCTGGAGAATTTGAAAGGCGCTTACGAGACCAGCGTCAGTACGCTACGGGAAATTCTCAACCGCCTGACGTCTGAAGGGCTCGTTGTGGCTGAAGGTCAGCGAGGCTTTGAGGTTGCACCAGTATCCGTTGCGGACCTCAAAGAGATCGCAGCTCTGCGCCTGCTTCTGGAAGAGCACGCGCTCGAACAGTCCTTCGAACAGGGCGATGTGGAGTGGGAGGCAAAACTGGTGTCTGCTCATTACAAGCTTGCGCGGATGGAACAGGTCATGGCGTCGGGCGACACAAGCAGAGCGGAAGACTGGAAGCGCTACGACTGGGAGTTTCACCAGGCCCTGATTTCCGCCTGCGGATCGCGTCTGCTGATGGAGACCCACTCGGCCGTTTTCGACAAATACCTGCGATATCAGATGGTTGCGCTGTCCTATCGCGGCAGCGTTGCCGAACAGGAACATAGGCAACTTCTGGAGGCCGCGTTGCAACGCGATAGCAAGACCGCAAAGAAAGTCCTGCAGTGTCATATACAAGCAGGCGTCGAGCATGCGCTTGGAAAAGGCCTGTTATCCGCCGTGCCACCACAATCGTGATAGTCGGCACTCTCGTAGTGCCTGAGCAAAGCAGGGGACCTCATGCTCAAAATTGCCGGTGAACCTTCCGAGACCGTAGGCGACGTCGTTTTCCGGCAGATCCGTCAGGACATCATTTCCGGCGCCTTGGCGCCTGGTGCGAAAATCAAACTTGAGCAAGCCAAGGAGCGCTATTCGATTAGCGTATCGTCGCTGCGCGAAATACTCAGCCGCCTGACCACGGAAAACCTGGTGCTAGCGGAAGGCCAGCGCGGCTTTGAAGTCAGCCCGGCCTCCCGCAAGGAGCTCGAGGAGCTCGCCGATCTGCGTACCGTGTTGGAAACCCATGCGATCGAGCTTTCATTTTCGGCCGGAAATCTCGAGTGGGAGGGACGCATCGTCGCCGCCCACCACAAGCTGGCGGCAGCGGAGAAGAAACTGCTAGCAGGCGATACATCACGCACCATCGACTGGGTTCGCTATGATTGGGAATTTCACCAGGCGATCGTATCGGCTTGCAATTCCGCAACACTCATGGCGGCGCTATCTTCTGTGTTCGACAGGTTTTTACGCTATCACATGCTAGCCCAGAGCTTTCGCGGTCAGGCCGTCGTTGACGACCACAAGCTACTTTTCGAACTTGCCTTGAAGCGCGACATCGAGGGCGCTCGAGCCGTCATTCGCCGGCATATAGAAAGCGGGGTGGCGCACGTCCTGAAGAGCGGTCGCATCGACTGACCGGCGCCGATCAGACGGCATCCTTCGGGACACCTTCGGGCCGCATCTGCCTCTTGAGTGCAGCAATACGGAAAATGGCGTTCGGCGCGCCATAGCCCCGATAGCCGCGTCGTTCGACGATTTCGAAGAAGAACCCCTCGCCGTAGGTGCCGCTGTAGAGCTGGAAATATTCTCCATGCTCATCGCGGTCATAAAGGATGTTTTCTGCCTTCAGGCGCTCGGTGAGATCGGCATCCAAACCGAAGCGGGCTTCGACATCGTCATAATAGTTCGGTGAGATGTGGAGCGGCTTGAAGCCTTGCTTGCGAAGCGATCTGGCGGTGACGAAAATGTCGTCGGTCGAAAAGGCCAGATGCTGGATGCCCGAACCGAATTTTTCGGCGATGAAGTGACCGGCGAGCGTGCGGCGGTTCTCCGCGCCATTCATTGTAAGGCGCAGCCTGCCGGTTTCATTTTCAACGACCTGGCTGCGCACAACGCCGCTCGGATCGATGATATCAACCATTGGCGTCTTTCTGGTCTCGAAAATTGAAGTGTAGAAGAGCAGCCAAGTCAGCATTTCATCATAGGCGACCGTCTGGGCGATATGGTCGAACTGCAGCAGTCCGGCGCCAGCCTTGCCGCCGTCTTCTGAAACCGGCTCGAAATCGATTTCCGAGAAACGGCCGAGCGGGCTCTTGTCGTCGATGAGGTAGATCAAGCCGCCGCCGACGCCGCGAATTGCCGGCAGTTCGAGTTCGCCATCGGCAACGGCCTGTTGGAAGGGCTCAGCATCCATCGCAAGAGCGCGCCGATAAGCTTCACTGGCATCCTCGACAACGAGCGCCAGAGCATAAGCGAATGTGCCGTGGACTGCATAGGCAGCGCTTGCAAAACCGAGCGGATCGGCATTGACCAGAATCCGGATACTGCCCTGTTCAAACAACGTCACCTTTTTAGATCGATGGATGGCCCTCTTGCGAAAACCCAAGGCCTGTAAGAGCGCAATCAGCTCGACGGCCTCGTCTTCATCGGTGGCGAATTCAACAAAGCCAATACCCCTGACGACAGCACGTTCCGGCATGGGAACGCCGATCGGCGTCTGCACATTGCGGCGAACCTGGTCGGCCAGATAGATCAGCGAACGATGACCATCCGCGGCGATCGCCCGCGTGGAGCCGCCACGAAACTGGTCATTGAAGATCTCCAGCGAGAAATAGCCGTCATACCCGGTCGACGCCACGGCCTCGGTGAACGCGGTTACCGGCAGATCGCCCTCGCCTGGCATGTTGCGAAAATGGCGGCTCCAATAGAGCAGATCCATGTCGATCAGCGGCGCATCGGCCAATTGTACGATGAAGATCTTCTCCTTTGGAATCGACCGGATCGAGTTGATATCAATCTTGCGCGAGAGCGAATGGAAGCTGTCGAGGATAAGCCCGACGTTCGGATGATGAGCGCGACGCACGATCTCCCAGGCATCGCGGTGGTCGTTGACGTAACGGCCCCAGGCGAGCGCCTCATAACCCACCTTGAGGCCGCGTTTGGCCGCGCGCTCACCCAATTCGTGAAAGTCGGCAGCCGCGCGATCGATGCCTCCAAGCGCTGCCTGCGAGACGTTCGAGCAGACAAGCACCATGTCGGTTCCGAGTTCCTGCATGACGTCGAACTTGCGTTCAGCCCGGTCGAAGGTACGGCTTCGAAGCCCATCCGGCATGCCTTCGAAGTCGCGGAAGGGCTGGAAAAGCGTTATCTTGAGCCCGAGATCGGTCGCCATCGTGCCGACGTCGGCGGGGCTCCCGTCAAAGGCCAGAAAGTCGTTCTCGAAAATCTCGACACCGTCGAAGCCCGCGCGCGCAATGGCTTCAAGCTTGTCGGGTAATTCGCCGCTGAGCGTTACCGTCGCAATCGAGGTCTTCATAATTCAAAACCCTTTCCATCGTCGCACCGGAGCGCCGCCATGGGCCACTTTGCCTGACGCGCCAACTCTCGATCATGGTATTATGCCAAATGTCGTGAACATTTCAAATCAATTGGTCAAATCACAAATCTCATATGATTGTTAAAAACTCTGTTGATTTGTAACAGATCCTCTGGCAAGAGTTGGTCATGCAGTCGGGAGAGGATGACTGTTGGGTCCGAGCGACCGCCAAAAAGGAGGAGGAATCAATGTTCAAATCGCTGCTGACGCGCCGAAATGCGATGCTGGGTGCCGCTGCTGTCGTAGCTGCCATCGGGCTTGCCAATCCGGCTGAAGCCGTCACGCCCGAAGAAATCAAAGCCAGAGGAAAGCTTATCGTTGGCATCCAGGGCGACAACCCGCCGTGGGGCTTTGTGACGAGCGGCGGCAAGCAGGACGGGCTCGATGCCGATATTGCAACGCTTTACGCCAAGGAACTGGGCGTTTCCGTCGAATTCGTGCCGCTGGAAGTCAACAACCGCATTCCGGCCCTGACCACGGGCCGCGTCGACGTTCTCTTCGCAACGATGGCCATGCTGCCGGAGCGCGCCAAGGCCGTTCAGTTCAGCAAGCCTTACGTCGCCAACGCCATCGTGCTGATTGCGCCAAAGTCCATGTCGGTCAAAACGAATGACGACATGGCCAATCTTTCGATTGGTGTCGCGAAAGGTGCGGCTCAAGATACCCAGGTCACCAAGAACGCACCCCAGAGCGCTACGATCCGCCGCTTCGACGGCGATGCACCCAGCGTGCAGGCGCTGGTGTCCGGCCAGGTGCAGGCGCTCGGCGGCAACATCTTCTACATGGACCGTGTCGAGAAGGCCCGTCCGGGCGAATTCGAAAACAAGCTTGAGTTCCAGAAGCTCTACAATGGCGCTTGCACACGGCTTGGCGAGAAGGAGATCAATGCCTCGATCAACGCCTTCGTCGACAAGATCAAGGCCGATGGCGAGCTCAAAAAGATCTATGACAAGTGGATGAAAGTGCCGGTTCCCGAGTTCCCCGAGAGCCTGGACGGCATTCCGTTCAGCGCCAACTGAGCCAGTAACCGCTTGGCAAAAGCAAACGGGCGGGCGTTGCGATGCCCGCCGACGGTGTCGCGACGCCGAAAAGCACGGCTTTGCGCGTTTCGAGGAGCGCGATCATGAACAATACGATATTTGTGCTCAACGGGCCCAACCTGAACCTGCTTGGCCAGCGCGAGCCCGCCATCTACGGCGCGACAACACTCGCGCAGATCAAGGAAAAATGCCTCGCCAAGGCAAATAACCTTGGGTTCGACATCGACTTTCGCCAGACAAATTTCGAAGGTGAGCTTGTAGAGAGCGTGCACCAGGCACGCAACGAGGCCTGCGGCATCATCATCAACCCGGCCGGCTACACCTTCACGTCGATTGCACTCCTGGACGCGCTGAAGACTTTCGATCCGCCGAAAATCGAACTGCATATCTCCAACGTGCATGCGCGTGAGAGCATCTATCACAAGTCCCTTATCTCTCGTGCAGCAACGGCAATCATCATTGGGTTTGGCGCAGCTGGCTATGAATTGGCGATCCAAGCCATGGCCGGGATGGTCGAACGCGACTGAGGAGAGGTGATGAACTACACGTTGGATTTCACGCCGGTCATCGATGGCCTGCCGAGCCTGCTCCTCGGCTGTCTCGGCACGTTGCTGCTCGCCATTTGCGGCATGCTGCTGGCAATCGTGATTGGCATCGGCGGCGTCGCATTGCGCGATTCGCGCTACAAATCGCTGCGCTGGCTGGTGATCGGCTTTGTCGAGCTCATTCGCAACACGCCGTTCCTGGTTCAGATCTTCTTCCTGTATTTCGCCCTCCCCCTTGCCGGCATCCGGCTGGATCCGACGCCAACGGCGATCATCGCTCTTGGGATCAACGGCGGCGCCTACGCCATCGAGATTATCCGTGGCGGCGTCCAGTCCATCTCGAAAGGTCAGATGGAAGCCGGCCTCGCGCTCGGCCTGCACAAGGCGCAGGTTTTCCGCCTCATCATCCTCAAGCCGGCGCTGAGGGCGATCTATCCGTCGCTGACCAGCCAGTTCGTGCTGCTGACGCTATCGACCAGCATTGCCTCGGCCATCTCGGCCTATGAGCTCACCTCGGTTTCGCAGCGCATCGAGTCGGAGAGTTTCCGCAGCTTCGAGGTCTATTTCACTGTGACGGTTTTCTACCTCGTCATTTCCTGGCTGATGATGCGCCTCTTTGCGTTCTTCTCGGCACGTTATTTCGCCTATCCGGTCAAGTAGGAGCAATCGATGGGCAGCGAAGAATTCGTCTTCCTTCTGATCGGTCTGAAATGGACCGTCGTCTTGTCCGCGGTTGGCTTCGTCTGCGGATGCATTGCCGGGCTCGGTGTGGCGCTCGCGCGCACTTCGGAAATTCCGCTGCTGGAGCGACTGATGGCCGGCTACATCGCGGTCTTTCAGGGAACACCGCTGCTGATGCAGCTCTTCGTGGTCTATTACGGACTTGCCCTGATCGGTTTCAAGCTCGATGCCTGGGTGGCTGTTGCCATCGGCCTGACGCTGCATGCCAGCGCCTATCTGGGCGAAATCTGGCGTGGCTCGATCGAAGCGGTTCCGCACGGCCAGACCGAGGCCGCAAGAGCGCTCAGCCTCAAATATGTCTCGCGCATGAGGGACGTCATCCTGCCACAGGCTCTGCGCATCTCACTGCCGGCAACGATCGGCTTTCTCGTGCAGTTGATCAAGGGAACCTCGCTCGCCTCCATTGTCGGCTTCACGGAACTCACCCGCGCCGGCAACATCATTTCCAACCAGATCTTCGAGCCGCTGACGGTCTTCGGGATCGTGGGCGCGCTGTATTTCCTGATGTGCTGCCCGTTGACGATTTTCGGCGCCCGTCTTGAACGGAAGTTCGCCGCCGCATCGCGGTGATCTCCGGCGCCTGCCACGAAAGAGACGGAATTAAACTCATGAACAGTCCTTTGCCCGCATCGACCGCCGAAACCAATATCACCATGGACCACGTGGAGAAGTGGTATGGCGCCTTTCAGGCCTTACACGATATCAACCTGTCGGTTCGCAAGGGCGAGAGGATTGTGCTGTGCGGTCCGTCCGGCAGCGGAAAATCGACGCTGATCCGCTGCATCAATCATCTGGAAACCTATCAGAAGGGGGAAATCCGCGTCGGCGGCATCCTGCTCGCAAACCAAGCGAAGGCAGTCGACGCGATCCGCCGCGAAGTCGGCATGGTCTTCCAGCACTTCAATCTCTTTCCCCATCTGACCGTGTTGCAAAACTGCATGCTCGCGCCGATGCGCGCGCTTGGCGTTGGAAGGGCGGAGGCAGAAGACCGCGCACGTTCTCTGCTTGGCCGGGTCAAGATCCTTGAACAGGCAGGCAAATATCCTGTGCAGCTTTCCGGTGGCCAACAGCAGCGCGTCGCAATCGCACGGGCGCTCTGCATGCGCCCGAAGGTCATGCTCTTCGATGAGCCGACCTCTGCTCTGGATCCGGAGATGGTCAAGGAAGTGCTCGATACCATGATCAGTCTTGCCGACGAAGGCATGACGATGGTCTGCGTGACGCATGAAATGGGCTTCGCCCGACAGGTCGCAAACCGCGTGATCTTCATGGCGAGCGGCGCGATCGTCGAGGAGGCGCCTCCTGGGGAGTTCTTCACCAATCCCAGCCATGAGCGCACACGCAAATTCCTCGGCGAAATCCTGCGCAACTAGGACTTTTGAGGGAATTTTCATGTCAGCACCATCGCAGTCGGCTCCCTTGAAAATCGCGGTGATGGGCGCCGGTCTCATCGGTCAGCGCCATATCGAAGGCATTCTGGCCGAGCCGCGCACGATACTTTCCGCCGTCATCGATCCCTCTGATGCCGGGCGTGACTTTGCGGCAAGCAAGGGCGCTTCATGGTTTTCGACACTTGCCGAGGCGACAGCAGCCAAGCGCCCGGACGGCGTAATTGTTGCCACCCCGAACCAACTTCATGTCGATAACGCCCTGGAGGCCATTGCAACGGAAATTCCCGTCCTTGTCGAGAAGCCGATCGCCGATAATGCGCAAGCAGCGGCCCTTCTCGTTGCCGCCGGCGCAAGGGCAGGCATCCCCATCCTGGTTGGTCACCATCGCCGTCATAATCCCATGATACGGGCGGCAAAACGCGTTCTCGACAGCGGTCGGCTCGGTAAGATCCTGACTGTCCAGGCGACATTCTGGGTCGCCAAGCCGGACAGCTACTTCAATATCGGTTGGCGCCGACAGGAAGGTGCGGGGCCGACCTTCATCAACCTGATCCATGACGTTGATCTCTTCCGCTATTTCTTCGGCGAGGTCGAAGCCGTCCATGCAATGGAGTCAAATTCGGCCCGCCAGCACCTTGTCGAGGACACAGTCGTCATCCTGCTCCGTTTCGCGAGCGGTGTGCTCGCAACGTTGAATGCATCCGATGCTGTCGCCTCTCCCTGGAGCTGGGAGATGACGACTGGGGAGAACCCGGCGTTTCCGCACCAGGATCAATTTTGCTACCAGATCGGGGGGACGGGCGGATCGCTGGCCATTCCCCAACTCGCGCTTTGGACCAATGCGTCGAAGCCAGATTGGCTTGAACCGCTGGTCACGGAACACGTGCCCTTCACTCCGGCCGATCCACTGGCGCTGCAGCTTTTACACTTCTGCGATGTCATTCGTCGTGAAGCAGAGCCCCTTGTCAGCGGCAAGGAAGGTCTTGCGACCCTGCGCGTGATCGAGGCGATCAAGGCATCGGCGCGGTCAGGCGAGACGATCCACCTGGACAACGTCCAGGTTCGACGAGGTCATTGAAATGATTACTGGGACCACCCGGCTAATTGCTCATCTCGGCTATCCGACAGAGTCATTCAAGGCTCCCCTGATCTACAATCCCTATTTCGAAAAGAGTGGCATCGAAGCCGTCGTCGTACCAATGGGTTGCAAGCCCGAAGACTATCCGTCATTCCTCAAGCTCGTCTTCAGACTTTCGAATATTCACGGCGCCCTCGTCACGATGCCCCACAAGATTACGACAATGGGGTTGATTGACGAGGTGTCGACGAATGCGAAAGTGGCCGGCTCCTGCAACGCGGTCAGGCTCGCGCCGGACGGACGGTTGATGGGCGACATGTTCGACGGCGAGGGTTTCGTGAGGGGACTCTTGCGCAAGGGACAAACGATAACAGGGGCGCAGGTATTGATCGTCGGCGCTGGCGGTGTCGGGTCGGCGATCGCTGCGTCACTGGCAGGCGCTGGCGTGCGCCGGATTGCGCTTCATGATGACAACGCTGTCACGCTCAATGGGCTTAGAAGCCGTCTGACGACACACTATCCGACGACAGAAGTGACTGCTGGCTCGAATGACCCGACAGGTTTCGATATCGTCGTCAACGCGACACCGCTCGGAATGGGGAAAGACGATCCGTTGCCTCTTGATGTGTCTCGGCTCTCTGCGTCCACTTTCGTGGGCGAAGTCGTCATGAAGGAAGAAATCACGCCGCTGCTGGCCGCGGCACGCGCGCGTGGATGCCCATTTCAGATTGGCACGGATATGCTGTTCGAGCAGATCCCGGCCTATCTGGAATTCTTTGGATTCCCAACGACAACGGCAGATGACCTGCGGTCGATCGCAAGGCTTCGATGATCGCGCTCCGATCACTTGCGCAGCGCGCCAAGCCTTGCAAGAACCTCGTCGGGGATTTCGTAGCGCTTGATGACATCCCTCCCATTGTGGAGCCCGCAGATCTCGCGTTGAACAAACAACGCCCAAACGGCTTCGGAGGCGTCGTCGAGAAGGCTTTGCCGGTCAATTCTTCGGTCGTCTACTGACCACGCTGCAAGCCTCGCCAACGCGGCTTCCGCTTTCCTGCCCTGACGGCCCAGAGCGTCCGCTCGCGCTGAGGCAAGCTCATATTCCAATGGATTCAAGGCACTCGACTGGCCAGAGAGTGATCGTGGTGGCCTCAGACTCACAATGTCTTCCTTCCCGGATATCCGCTCCATTCTCGTCAGGCAGCGAAGTCGCCGCGTTGCCAACGGGCTTCCTAGATGTATCAACCAACTCGCTCAGTTGGTATGGCATGTTTCCTTCTTCCCATCACGCGTCAGCGTGGCTTCCCGGCCCTTGATCCAGAACTCCATATCACTGTTGGCGTAGCGGCCGCCGTCGGCCGAAACGACCTGCGGCAGATTGATCTTGCCCGATGAACCCGAGAAGACAAGCACCACACTTCCGGGCGAACCACTGGGTGACGAAAAGGCTGCATGGAGACGTGTGCCGGCGGTGCATTCGTATTGTGCCTCGATGGCAACCGTACTGTTTGCCGATACCGCAAGAGCAGCAAGCGCAAGCGTCACGATTGTTTTCGCAGTCATCACGGCCCCTTTGCCAAACTCGATAATCAGTCGGCTCGTTTCACGCCTTGCGCCAGCGTGTCAGCCGTCGGATGACGCCCTGGTCAACAACCAAGTCTAACCCTCAAGCGCTCTTGAAGAAAGGCATCGCGTCTTTGGCCCTGCTTCCAAAGCGTGCTCACGCTTCGTGAGCGGCGGCATGCTGCTTGACGTTCGCGCGTTTCAGAGGCGAGCGAAATTGAACCAGTGACACCGCTATGGCGTCGCCAACAAGCATTGCGATCCGAGCCTTCAAGGCGCGAGCCGCACGATGTTGCATTTGGGCGTGCAACGCACTATCCAGCCGGCTTCAGAATATGGAGAAGCCAAGTCATATTTTCTCCAATGCGGATTTTGGGCTGATTGGATCAGGCCGTCCCCTGTTCATTTCGAGTGCTTCAATGTTGCGTCGCTTCTTCTCCTATTATCGGCCGTATCGCGGCCTCTTCATTCTCGACTTTTCCTGCGCCATTCTGTCAGGCCTGTTGGAGCTTGGCTTTCCCATGGCCGTCAAGCTGTTCGTCGACAGGCTCCTGCTCAGCCATGAATGGCTGTTGATCCTGCTTGCGTCGGCAGCTTTGCTTGCAATCTATGTCGTCAATACCGGCCTGATGACGGTCGTCACCTATTGGGCCATATGCTTGGCATCAATATCGAGACAGACATGCGCCGCGCGGCGTTCAATCATCTGCAGAAGTTGTCTTTCAGCTATTTCGACAACCAGAAGACCGGACATATCGTCGGGCGGCTGACGAAGGATCTCGAAGAGATTGGCGAAGTCGCTCACCACGGCCCCGAGGACCTTTTCATCGCATTGATGACCTTTGCCGGCGCCTTGCTGCTGATGTTCTCGGTCAACTGGCAACTGGCGCTGATAACGGCTGTTGTCGTGCCCCTGGCAGCCTGGGTGACGAGCCATTTCGGGAGCCGCATGACGCAGAATTTCCGTCATCTCTTCGACCGGGTCGGCGACTTCAACACCCGCATTGAGGAAATGTCGGCGGCATCCGCGTTGTGCAAGCTTTCGCCAACGAGAACTACGAGCGCACGCTCTTCGAAAAGGACAATCAGAGCTATCGGCGCGTCAAGCTCGACGCCTACAAGCTCATGGCGGCAAGCAGCTCGCTGAGCTATATGAGCATGCGGCTGACGCAGATGGTCGTGATGATCGCCGGGGCTTATTTCGTACTCTCTGGCAACCTTACCGCCGGTGGCTTCATCGGTTTCCTGCTTCTGGTCGGCGTCTTTTCCGTCCTGTCGAAAAGATCAACTCCGTCATTGAAACCTACCCCAAGGGCATTGCCGGCTTCCGACGCTTCACCGAGCTTATCGATACCGAGCCAGATATCGCCGATGCACCTGATGCCGTCACGGTCGATCATCTCAACGGCGAAATCGCCTATGAGGACGTTTCCTTTGGATACAGTTCGTCAGCGGCGGTTTTCGAGCATGTCAATGTGACGATCCGCGCCGGGGAAACGATCGCATTTGTCGGCCCTTCGGGCGCCGGCAAGACGACGATCTGTTCGCTCCTGCCGCGCTTCTACGAGGTTCGCGGTGGCCGCATCACGATTGACGGCCTCGACATCCGCGACATGGCCAAGGTGTCACTGCGCCAACAGATCGGCATTGTGCAGCAGGACGTCTTCCTGTTCGGCGGCACGATCCGCGAGAATATCGCCTACGGTCGATTGGGTGCCAGCGAGGGCGAGATCGTCGAGGCAGCCCATAGGGCACGCCTGGAAGAGATGCTTGCGGGTCTGCCCGCAGGTCTCGATACCGTCATCGGCGAGCGCGGCGTCAAGCTTTCCGGCGGACAGAAGCAGCGTGTTGCCATTGCGCGCATGTTCCTGAAGAACCCTCCGATCCTGATCCTCGACGAAGCGACATCGGCGCTCGACACCGAGACGGAGCGCGCAATCCAGCGCTCACTTGGCGAACTGTCGCAAGGACGCACGACCCTCGTCATTGCCCATCGGCTCGCGACCATCCAGGGAGCGGATCGGATTGTCGTCGTGGACGGCAAGGGCATCGTTGAGCAGGGCACGCATCAGGACCTCATCGCCAAACGCGGCGCCTATAACCGGCTGCATGATGCACAGATGAGGAACCACTGAAAAACCTGAAACGTCACGATTGATGCGATGCGATAAACTTGATAATTGCACACATGTTTTACAGTTGCAGGACATTGCCATGACATTTCAGCCGCGCATGCAGAACGCGATCGAGGGGTTCTCGGTCGTTGGCGGGCTCAGGCGTCGAAACTGGAACGGCATTACAGCCGACCTGTGGGATGTCGAATGCGGCGCTTATGCAGGCGGACATTACGTCGCGCGCGATCCGCGCCTCTTCATCCTTCTCGACCACCTCGGGCGCGGTCGTCCTTCGGTCAGGCGTTCGGCGACGGCAGCCGGGACACCGCAGGACCGTCGAGCCAGCCCAATTTCCTACATCCCAGCGGAAATGGAACTGTGGGTGGACATCAGAGAGGTTCACCAGATGCGTCATCTCGACGTCCATTTCGATGCCGATGTCATCAGCCAGCGGCTAATGGAAGATATCGATCCGCAAAAACTGAGAGAGCCGCAACTGCTCTTCTTAGACCAGCGGGCAATGGCGCTTGCCGAACTGATTGCCACAGAGATCGCCAGCCCCGTTCCGTTGCATGATCTCTACGGCGATGGTCTTGCGCTCTCACTTGTCATCGACGTGCTGAAGATGGTCAAGACGCCGCCCCGCAAGCGCGGTGAACTGGCATCCTGGCAATTGCGCCGCGCCACCGAGTTCATGCAGGAGCATTGCGGTCGCAACATCCGCCTCAAGGAACTGGCCGAACTGACGGGGCTGTCGCAGTCGCATTTCAGCCATTCGTTCAAGGCCTCTACCGGCCTCACGCCACACGATTGGCAGATGAACGCCAGACTTGAGCTTGCCAAAGAGCTGCTGCGCGATGGCGATCAAGGCCTCACCGCAATCGCCGTGGAGACGGGCTTTTCCGATCAGGCGCATTTCACACGTGTCTTTCGCAAGCACGTCGGCACGACACCGGCGCGCTGGAAGCGGTCTAAGTGTGAGTGATGCATTTTTGCAAAGATTTGCCCACGAATTTTGAAATTGCCCAAAATCGTTCAATCGCCGCTGATCAGGCCAAGCCCGACCTTTAAATTTGAGTTAATCGCTCAGCTTATTGGAGCTGGCGCCTGGCAGGCCGCCGGCGGGCCTGTGAGCGGGGTAGTAGGAATATGCAAAAAGTTGAAGGTTTCCAGGGCGCGCGGCGGGCTCTGCGTGCGAGCGTCGCGCTGATCGGTCTTTGCGCCGCCTGGACGGCGCAGGCGCAGACGGCCGACACCGCACTTGCGCCGATCGTCGTCCAGGGCCAGAGCGCCGACAACAAAGCGATCGGTCCCGTGAACGGATACGTCGCCAAGGAAACCACGACGGGATCGAAGACCGACACGCCGCTCAACGAAATTCCACAGGCCGTCTCCGTTGTTGGAAGGCAGGAAATGGATGACCGCGGTGTCGTCAACAAGGTCGATGAAGCCTTGCGCTATACGCCTGGCGTGACCGCTGCTCCTTATGGCACCGACCCTGACACGGACTGGTTTTACATTCGCGGCTTCAACGCCACGCAAACGGGCGTTTTCCTCGATGGCCTCAGCCTGTTCAGCTATGGCTTCGGCGGCTTCCAGATCGATCCATTCATGCTGGAGCGTGTCGAAGTGCTGAAGGGCCCCGCCTCCGTTCTTTACGGCGGCTCCAACCCAGGTGGCATCGTCAACATGATACGCAAGCGACCGACCGACGAGCCCTATTATTATACCGAGACCGGCATCAACAGTAACGGCAACGGGTTCGGCGGTTTCGACTTCTCGGACAAGGTCGGCAGCAGCGATACCATGAGTTATCGCCTGACCGGCAAGATCGCCGGCGGCGACAACTATTCCGATTTCTCACATGACCTGCGCGGCTTCATCATGCCACAGCTAACGGTCTCCCCGGACGCCTCCACCAATTTCACCGTATGGGCCTACGCTGGCGGGCTCGATCAGGTCCATATCGGCAACGGGTTCCTCCCCTATGTCGGCACCGTGGTGGACGCACCGTTCGGCAAGATACGCCGCGACTTCTTCCCGGGCGAACCGGACAGCGACACCGGTCGCTACAATCAGGAAATGGTCGGCTATGAGCTGGAGCACGCGTTCGACAACGGCTGGAAACTGTCGTCGAACTTTCGCTACGGGCATCTCAACAAGTATGAATTCGGACCCTACCCCTACGGCTATGTCGGGGGCACGCCGACGGCGCCGAACTACGACCTGCTGCGCATCGGTTTTGAGGGTAATACCAGCGCCGACACATTGGCATTTGACAACCGCGTCGAGACCGATTTTGAGCTCGGCGGTGCCAGCCATACCGTCATGGCGGGGATGGACTACCGCTACTATCGCATCGATAATGTTCAAAACTCGCTGTTCGGGACGACGCCGATCAGCCCGGTTAACCCGATCTACGGGCTGCCGCTGCCGCCCAACAACCCGCTTTACAATCAGGTTCTGGCGATGAACCAGCTTGGCTTCTACGCCCAGGACCAGATCCGCTTTAGTGATGGCTGGATAGCCACGCTTAACGGCCGCTACGACTATGTGCGCAGCGAGATGGACGATCGGCTGCCCGCCAATGACGACTTCCGCACCTCCGAAGGCGCATGGAGCGGTCGTGCGGGCCTCGCCTATGAGTTCGCCAATGGCGTGACGCCTTACATCAGTGCCGCAAGCTTCTTCAACCCGTTGGTTGGGCTCGGCGCGCAAGGCCCGCTGCTGCCGGAGGAAGGCTTGCAGTTTGAAGCCGGTGTAAAATACGAGCCGACCTTCATGGACGCGACTTTCACGGCCTCGGTCTTCCACATCAACAAGCGTAACAACGTCGTGTCGATTGCAGTACCACCGTGGCAGGATCAATTGGGTGAAGTCAGATCCCAGGGTGTCGAACTGGAAGGCAAGGTCAACCTCAACGATAACTGGAAGGTTCTCAGCTCAGTTGCCTATAATGATGTCGAGGTCACCAGGAACGATCCCAACCCGTCGCTTGTCGGGAAAACCCCGTACATCGTGCCGGACGTTACAGCCTCCTTGTGGCTCGACTACACCGTCACGACAGGCACACTCGAGGGCCTGAGCCTCGGCGCAGGCGTGCGTTACAAGGGTGAGTCGTGGGCCGACGAAGCGAACACACTCAAGGTTCCCGACGCGACACTTGTTGACGCCGCGGTCCGTTACAAAAAGAACGACTGGGTCGCGTCACTCAACGTCACCAACATATTTGACAAGGTATACGTGGAAAGCTGCGGTGGTGTAGGCGCATGCGGTTATGGTGACGCACGCACCTTCACCTTCAAGCTGAGCAAAGTCTGGTAGCACAATAATTTTGCATATGAAGAAGGCCCTTCCGGACCTTCTTCGCGCGACTGGAGATGAATTTGCGCGCATCACTGCTCACCCGCAGGACTTTTCTGGCTGGAACGGCCACGTTCGTTACGAGTGTGGCGCAAGGCCGGTCGCCAGAACCACGGGTTGCCACGCTCGACTGGGCGCTCTTGGAAACGCTGCTTGCGATCGGTGCCAACGTGGTTGCGGCGACGGAACTGCGCCAATTCAGGCAGATCGCCGTAACACCCGAAGTGCCCGAGACCGTCGCTGATCTCGGGCTGCGCGGAACGCCGAACCTTGAGGTTTTGCGCTTCGCGCGCCCCGACTTGATCTTCAGCTCAAACTTCTACGCCTGGGCCGATCCGCTGATGAGCCGCATTGCAGCGGTTGAAAGTCATGCGATCTATGTGCCCGGAAGAAGTCCTTACGAACTGGCCGAGCAGGCAACACTGGCGATTGGCGAACGCCTTGAGCGCAAGGAGGCGCGGCAGCTGGTCGAGGATCTCGCTGCGAAACTGGATCGCTATAAGTCCCTGTTTGCCGCCAGCGGCGATGGACGCCCCATCCTGCCAATCAATCTCGGCGATGCCCGCCACTGCCGGGTGTTTGGTTCCGACAGCATGTTCGGTGAAGTATTGCAGCAGGTCGGACTGTCTAACGCCTGGAAAGGAGCGACCAGCTATTCCGCCACGGCGCCTGTCGGCATTGAAACTCTGGCGTCCATGCCGGATGCCTGGATCCTCCTCATTCCGCCGCATCCGCAAGACGCGTTCGATGCCCTGACCGGCAGCGCATTCTGGAAGGCCCTTCCGGCCGTACGCGAGGACCGCATCCTGACGACCGGTTCGATCAACCCCTATGGCGCGCTTCCGGCCGCGGGTCGCTTCGCCGACTTTCTCGCCGAAGGATTCTCCCGTGTCCGAAATGGCTAGCCGTTCCATGCCACGCACGCATTCCCGCAGACCAAGCATGCCGGCTTGGGTGCTTGCGGTTGCATGCGTCACCTCCTTCGTCCTTCTACTGCTGCTGCGTCCCCAGGTGCCCGGCGATCCTGAGCAGGCCAAGGCGCTCGACGCGATCCTGCTCTGGAGCAGCCTCATGCCACGGGCTGTGATCGCTCTGATCTCAGGGGCCGCACTGGGCCTCGCCGGGGCGCTCCTGCAGCGCATCCTGCGCAATCCGATCGCCGATGCCTCGACGCTCGGTATCGCCTCCGGCGCGCAACTGGCGCTGACGATCGGTCTTAGTTTTTCGCCCGTCCTTGCCGGTGTCTCGCGTGAGCTCATCGCCTTTGCCGGTGGTCTGAGCGCCGTCGCCCTTGTCCTTGCCTTGAGTTGGCGCCGCGGTCTTGATCCGGTCACCGTGGCCATCTGCGGCATGATCGTCAGCATGGTTGCAGCCTCACTCAGCGTTACGCTGGTGCTGGCACGAGGCGAATATGCCATGTCGATCCACATCTGGGGCGCCGGCGCCCTCAACCAGCAGGATTGGGGTGGCGTAACATCGCTTGCACCTCAGCTCGCTGCTGGTATCCTCGCCGCGCTGCTTCTGCTCAGGCCGCTCAACATCCTGGCTCTGGACGATGCCAGCGCCAAAGGTCTCGGTGTTTCGCTCCACGCCGTCCGGCTTGCCGTTCTGATGCTCGCCGTTTGGCTGTCAGCCTCCGTCACCGCGACGGTCGGCATCATTGGCTTCCTCGGGCTTGCCGCGCCGGCGATCGCACGGCTTTGCGGTGCGCGCACCACGCGTCAGATCATGACGACCGCGCCTCTTGCCGGCGCCGCGGTGTTGTTTCTGACGGATTGCCTGACGCAGCTGCTCGGTCCCGGCTTTTTTGACCTTGCGCCAACAGGAGCAGCCACCGCGCTCACCGGCGGCCCGCTCCTGCTGTTTTTGCTGCCGCGCGTGCACGGGCGGGCGGCGGTTACGGCAAGATCGGCCGGGGCTGTGCGACGTCGATTGCGACCAGCACCGGCGCTAATGCTTCTCGCCGCTGGCTTTCTGCTGGTGTTCGCAGCCGTGCTTGTCGTTGGACCGACCGAGGGTGGCTGGAGAGTAGCCATCGGCTCGCTGCTCTTAGATCTTCTGCCGTTCCGGCTGCCGCGGATTGTCGTTGCGGCCGCAGCAGGCGCGATGCTGGGAGCGGCCGGCTTCATCATGCAACGCGTGACCGGCAATCCGCTGGCTAGCCCCGAGGTGCTCGGCGTCTCCTCCGGCGCCGGGGCTGGACTGACGGTGACGCTATTCATATTCGCCTTCCCCTCGCCTCCAATCATGATCGCCGGCATGGCATCAGGCGCACTCGCTTCATTCCTGGCCATGATCGCCATTGCCCGGCGCGCCGGGCTATCGACGGAGGCACTCCTGCTTGCAGGTGTTGCCATCAGCGCGTTGTGTCTTGCAATCGTCGGCATGGTGCTCGCCCAGGGAGACATGCGAAGCTACATTCTGCTGACCTGGATATCGGGCTCGACCAACCGCGCCGGCACGCTCGAAGCCTGGACGGCAATCCTGTCGCTAACAAGTCTGACAGCACCGCTCTTCCTGATGACGCGCTGGTTCGCGATCCTGCCGCTTGGCACAGGGTTGGCGCGCAGTGTCGGACTGCGCGTCACATCGACACGGCTGCTGCTTGCAGCCTTCGCCGCGCTGATGAGCGCGATCTCTTCCTTCCTCATTGGACCGCTCAGCCTCACCGGCTTGATCGCACCCCACCTGTCAAGATTGATCGGCTTTCAACGGGCCAGCGATAACCTGCTCGCGGCCATGCTGATCGGCGCCGGCCTGCTTCTCGTGGCCGACTGGTTATCGCGTGTGGTTATCTATCCCTACCAGGTGCCGGTCGGCCTGTTCGCCGCCCTGATCGGAGGACCGTACCTTCTCTGGCTCCTCGGTCGAAAGGAAACGCGCTCATCACTCTAGGACCCGACCAATCGGCACTCCGGGAGCGCGCAAGCCAATAGCTAGCGTTTGGGCACGGTCACATTCCGTAACGCAAGGTCGATGCATCCGAGTGCAAGCACGATGCCAGCCAGCTCAGTGAGTAGATTGATTGTTTGATGATTTCGATCACGCTGTGCGTATGTGGATCGACGATCAGGCGTTGCTTGTTGATCCTGCGTAACCGTATGCATCATTGCTGGGGATCGTGTGTATTTCAACTGAAGGCGGCAGTTGCGATCCGACAATGATATCAGTCGTAGGCAACGGACGGTACTTCCTGTCCGGTTATGTAGGTTCTTACCTCGCCAGGCACAGTCACAACAGTCTGGGCATAGCGGTGCCGGTAAACGCAAGTGCTGCTGCAGCAGCTATTGTACGAGCTTTCATATCTGCCTCCATAGATGAAAAGGGGAACTCCCTTTCCACATGAAGGTCCCGCACGAACGAGGTCCAATCGACTTACTGAAGTGTGCGGCTTGCGCCATCGTCGGACGGCACTTCAGCGGTCAAGAGAAGCTTGTCGATTCTACGTCCATCAAGGTCGACCACCTCGAACCGCCAGCCGTTCATCACGAAACTCTCGCCGACGTCAGGCAGATGCTTCATCTCTTCCAGTACGAGCCCTGCAACCGTCTGATAATCCCTGTCACTGTCAATCTGGAAGCCCATGAAATCGGCAAACTCATCGATCGGCGTCCAGCCGGATACGAGATAGCTGCCATCGTGGCGGCGTACGATCGCCTTCTCGCCAATCGAGTCCTCCTGGACCGCGCCCAGGATTGCTTCCAGAATGTCGCCGGAGGTGATGACGCCTTCAAAGTGGCCATATTCGTCATAGACCAGCACCATGTGGCAGCGTGAACGACGAATGGCCTGAATGACGTCGAGAGCGCCGGACAGATCAGATACGATCGGCACTTCCTGCACAATAGCGGTGATGTCGACATGGCCGGACGACGCAAGCGCGTCGTAAAAATCCTTGGTCAAAAGCACGCCGATGATTTCGTCGGAGCTATTCTTGCGCACTGGCAGTCGCGCCTGCGCGGTCCGGCGGAGTTGATCCCGAATCTCGTTGAAACCGTCCTCGACATCGATCACCTCCACCTCCCGGCGCGGTGTCATCAAGGCCCTGGCATTTCGGTCGGCCAAACGCATGACACCAGAGATCATCGCAGATTCTTCCATCTCGATGACGCCAGCGCTGTGCGCCTCTGCCAGGACGGTCTTGATTTCTTCATCGGTCACCACGTCACCAGACTTGCCCGATTGACCCAGAAGTCGAAGGATGGTGCGGCCGGAGAAATCCAACAGCCAGACGAGCGGGGCGGCCAGGCGAGACAGAAGCATCATCGCCGGAGCGACTTTGCTTGCAACCGTCTCGGGGGCGCGAAGCGCGATCTGCTTTGGTACCAATTCGCCAACGATCAGCGACAGGTATGTGATGGCAACAACGACCGAGCCGACCCCGAGTGCATCGGCTGCGGCCTGTGACAAGCCGTGCGCGCCCAGCCAACCGGCCAGTCGCGCGCCAAGCGTTGCACCCGAGAATGCACCGGACAGTACGCCAACGAGCGTAATGCCGATCTGTACGGTCGACAGAAACCGCCCGGGCTGCTCAGCGAGCCGGATTGCCATGGCGGCCCCGCGGCTTCCCTGATCGGCCATGACCTTGAGACGAGCCGGCCGTGAGGAAACGACAGCAAGCTCGGACATGGCGAGGACGCCATTCAAGATGGTGAGAATAACAACGATTGAAATTTCGAGAAGCAAAAATAGGAACCCTGTAATTTCGAAACTACGCGAAACATAGGCATTCTCCCACAGAACACCAGCGCCAAGCCGGTCGCAACGACTGTTTCTTTCGCGTCTTTCAAGATCGCAGCGTTGCAGGGGATCGGATCACCGCAACACAGCTAGGAACCATAGCCAGGCACGCTTCGCCTCATCGCCGCCGCGATCTTTGAGCCATCCTTGGCAAGCATCTTTGGGGCCTGCCAAGCCTCCTTCGGCTCAATTGACGCCAAGCAGTTGGCCGTGAGCGCATGTTGATCGCCCGCTTCTCCTCAAGCGCCCAGGCGAGCCGAACGTTTCGCCACTGCTCGCCGGAAAACAAAGGCACTGACCGGAACAAGGATTGCAACACAGGCCATCGCGATCAACAAATGCAAGTGGAGTTGCAGCCGTCCGAGCAAGGCCTCAACTGCCTGCCCGGCGAGGAACCCAATCGCAGTTATCAGGACGCCCCAAATTAGCGCAGCGATCGCGTTGAGTATGACAAACCTCCGCGTCGAAACCTTCGAGACGCCGATGGCAACGGGGCTGATCGTTCGTATGCCGTAGATGAAGCGAAAGGCGAGCATGAAGCCCGTGGGGTGCGCTTCGAGGAGCCGCGTCACTCTCGCAATCGGTTCCGATCCAAGCAGCTTCTGGACGTAGGACCACTTCGTGGCGTAGCGACCGGATAGAAAGAAGAACTGGTCTGCAACAAACGATCCGAGGCATGCGGCCAGCGCGACCTGCCAGTACGGGATGAGTTGCCTATGGGCGAGAACTCCGCCCAGGAACGCGGCCGTTTCACCTTCGGCTGCGGCTCCGAGAAAAACGGCGAGGACGCCGTACTCACCAATCAGTCTCTCCAGCAATGCCTAACCTCCGGCGGTCCAACGATGCGCAATCTGCCCTGAATTGCGTCCTGCGGCAACGTCGGCAGGACCTCCCAGGGCGGTGGGCAGATGGACAAGCGGCAGCGCGTGGTCGCGCTCGATGTCCGCTCCGACGACCTCAAAACGATCGTGCTTGATGGAAAATCTGCCAGGAAATCGATCGCCGCAGGCGTATGGCCAATCGATGTCATTGGCTCCCATGCGCGCCCGGGAGTAAGCAGAACGCACCACATGGCAAGCGAGTTTGATCTGCCACGCCTTTGACGAACACATTCGGCCGCTGGGCAAGCCCGCGCCGTCCTGCCTTGCAAACGGCCGTGCGAGACGATAATCCCGCTGTCCACGACATGTGCGACCAAAATCGCGCGTTTCGACGGTGCGGGGGGCAATCGGATGGACGTACAGAAGATCGGCTTCATAGGAACAGGGGCCATTGCCGACGCCATGGTCAGAGGCCTGCTGACCAAGCCCGCCGCCGTCTCGCAGGTGACGATTTCGCCGCGCAACGCCGAGATCGCGCAACGCCTGGCGGCCGACTTTGCCGAAATCACCGTCGCCGCCGACAACCAGGCGGTCATCGACGCGAGCGACATGGTTGTCTTGGCGGTGCGGCCGCAGATTGCACAGGACGTCCTGAGCGCACTGACGTTCCGAAAGGGACAATCCGTCCTCAGCGTTATCGCGGCGACCGACCGCAAGACGCTTTTCGACTGGATCGGTGCAGATGTTCACCTCGTACAGGCCATTCCGTTGCCCTTCGTCGCCGATCGCGATGGGGTGACTGCCGTCTTCCCGCCGGACCCTCCCGTTGCGGCGCTCTTTTCCGTGCTTGGCACTGCGGTCGAATGCGAGACCAAGGAGGAGTACGACCTTTTGGCCGCCGCTAGCTCGCTGATGTCCACTGTCCTTGGGATCATGGATGTCTCGGCGGCCTGGCTGGAACAGCGCGGCCTCGCCAAAGGCAAGGGGCGCGCCTTTATCGCGCCGCTGTTTGCGAGCCTTTCGCAAACGGCGCTGCGCTCAGACACCGTTCCGCTCGAAGAGCTCAGCGGCGAATTCGCGACAAAGGGCGGCCTGAACGAACAGGTTCTGTCCGACTTTCACAATAGCGGCGGGCGCGATGCCCTGGTCCTGGCGCTTGACCGTGTTCTGGCGAGGATACAAGGCGCCTAGAAGGTCGGAGGCGTACAGGCGCTGATGACCTCGCACGCGACCGGTCCGACGCATCGGAACCGATGCGGTCGGCGGCTTTCGAAATAATAGGCATCGCCCGGCCCAAGGATCCGGCGCTCGTCGTCGACCGTCACTTCAAGTCGGCCGGAGAGGATGATCCCGCCCTCTTCTCCCTCGTGAACGAGGGGAACCTTGCCAGTGTCTGAGCCTGGCTGATAGCACTCCTTCAGGATCTGCAGGCTGCGGCCAAACAGACTTTCTCCGACCTGCCGATAAGAGATTGCCCCCTTGCCGATCTCGACCAGTTCTTCGGCTGCATAGAATGCCTTTCGCGGCCGCTCCGGTTCGAACGCAAAGAACTCCGCCAGGCCGATGGGAATGCCATCAAGGATGCGCTTCAGCGCGCCGACGGAGGGGTTGGAGGAATTCGATTCGATCAAAGATATGGTCGAATTCGTGACACCGGCGCGCTTGGCGAGCTCGCGTTGGGAGAGATTGTGCATCATCCTCAGATGACGGAGACGATTGCCGATATCAATGGACATGGCGTGTTTTACCTGTTGCAAATATCAAACATATTCGTCTCACACACATAAATTTCAAGTGCTTATGCGCGCACAGAAAAGGACTTGTCCATAGCTGTAAATCACTCAACATTCTTCAAACTCAACGGAGAATAGAGTGATGGACCAGGTAAGCATGTCGAACCGACTTTCTCTCGAGAATTTCTGGATGCCGTTTACGGCAAACCGCCAGTTCAAGGCCGCCCCCCGGCTGCTCGCCTCGGCTGAAGGCATGTATTACACCGATGTCGACGGCAACAAGGTGCTGGACGGCACGGCCGGCCTCTGGTGCGTGAATGCCGGCCACGGTCGAAAGCGCATTGCGGACGCCGTTGCCCGCCAGTTGCAGACGATGGACTTCGCTCCGACGTTTCAGATGGGCCATCCCGTCGCCTTCGACTTTGCCGAAAAGCTCGCAAGGGTCGCGCCGGGCGGGCCGGCCGCAAAACTCGATCGTGTGTTCTTCACCGGCTCCGGCTCGGAGTCTGTTGATACCGCGTTGAAAATCGCAATCGCTTATCAGCGCGCGATCGGCCAGGGCACGCGCACCCGCATCATCGGTCGCGAGAAGGGCTATCACGGCGTTGGCTTCGGCGGCATCTCTGTCGGCGGGCTCGTCAACAATCGTCGGGTCTTTCCGCAGATTCCCGCAGACCATATGCGCCATACCCTCGACATCGAGCGCAATGGTTTCTCGAAGGGGCTCCCGCGGCATGGCGTCGAGCTTGCCGACGACCTGGAACGCCTGGTCGCGCTACATGGCGCGGAGACGATCGCCGCGGTCATCGTCGAGCCGATGTCCGGATCGGCAGGCGTCATCCTGCCGCCGGCCGGATATCTGGAGCGCCTGCGCGCCATTGCCGACAAGCATGGCATTCTCCTGATCTTCGACGAGGTCATCACCGGTTTCGGCCGGCTGGGCACGCCATTCGCGACCGATTATTTCGGCGTCGTCCCCGATCTCGTCACCACCGCCAAAGGCCTGACGAACGGCGCCATCCCGATGGGAGCGGTCTTTGCCAGCCGAAAAGTCTACGACGCATTGATGGTCGGGCCGGAAAACCAGATCGAGCTCTTCCACGGCTACACCTACTCCGGTCACCCGGTTGCCTGTGCCGCCGGCATCGCGACTTTGGAAATCTACAAGGAGGAGGGCCTGCTCACCCGAGCCGCCTCTTTGGCAGACACATGGCAGGAGGCTCTTCACTCCCTGAAGGGGCTGCCCCACGTTGCCGACATCCGCAACCTCGGCCTTGTCGGCGCCGTCGAACTTGCGTCACGCGACGGCGCGCCAGGAACACGCGCCTATGACGTCTTCGTGGACTGCTTCAGCAAGGGACTGCTCATTCGCGTCACCGGCGACATTATCGCGCTGTCGCCGCCACTGATCATTGAGACGGGCGAAATTGAAAGGATCGTCGCCATTCTGGCAGATGCCTTGACGCGCGCGCTATAGCAATCACCTGCGAAGCGTTTCTGTTTGGCGACCAACGGCCAAACAGAAACACAACGCGTTCGCTCGACGAAGAATTCTGCCATCGGCCTGCAGGCATCGCGCCAACTATCCTCGGAAAAGGCGCTTCGAACGGTTTGCTTTTTGATCCCGCCGGGATAAGGATCCCCGGTGTGACCAAGGAGTTTTCCACATCGATGTCGAAACCCCGGTTGAGACGGGAGGCAGATCTCCTTCTGCATCGTGGGACCAGAGCTGCCAGCGGCGACTATCCTGTGAGCCGCGCGCGCAGGCCTGCCGCCGTGCAACGTCTGATCGGTGCATTGGGCAACATCATGCTGTCCGACGCCGCTCCATTCATGGAAAAATTCGTTGCTGGGAAGGTGTTCCACCTGCTGCAGGAGCCGGGCGCAATCGCAACGAAGCCAGCCACGCCTGTGCCCTTGGGGCCTCAGTTGCAGTTTGCACTGCGCAATCTGGCCTCGAAGGGTGAGCCCTTCGCCGAGGTCGCGGCTGCCATCAACGATGTTGCCAAGAGCCTCGAATGGGTTGCGAGCAAGACCGGCCCGTTTGCCAGCATCAACATCGAGCATACACATGCGCATGCGGTGGTGGCGGGCATATCGGGCGTGGAGGAACGAGGCGACGTGGCTCTCGGCCTAACGATAATGGCGCCCTACAGCCGCTTCCCAGATCATATACAGTATCGCTCCCGCGTTTTTCTGGCACTATCCGACTGCGAGTTCTCTTGTGACGACAGGGGCTGGCAGCGCGCTTCCATCGGCTCGATTTTCTTCAACGAAGCGGGCCACAACGTCGCGATGCGGTGCACCGCGCGACCTCTTCTGGCGGCTTGGTGTCACGTCGAGAGATAGCTTGAGCGCCTCCCTGATTTGCCTCTTGCGGTTTGCGCGCCAACTTTTGAATTGTAAAGGCCACTCTAGAGAGGACGAAGCTCCTGCGCAGCAGCAACACATATCCCGAGCCAGGCGAGATGGCCGATCGCATTTATGGCGGTGACTGGGAAGCAAGCGCTCTAGGCCCGCCCTCCTCGTGGCCACTCTGCTTGAAGTCGGCCGTCGACATCATGCTGCCCGCCAAAGCTCAGATTGTCATCTTCTGGGGCCAGGATTTCGTCGCCCTTTACAACGATGCCTATGCGCCCACCATCGGGAGCAAGCATCCTCAGGCCCTCGGCCGCCCGGCCCGCGAGAACTGGAGCGAATTGTGGGGCGATCTGGAACCGCTCCTGCGGCGTGTGCTTGACCACGGCGAAACGGTGGCCGCCAAGGACCGTGCATTCTCTATCGAGCGTCACGGCTATCGCGAGACTGTTCACTTCGACATTTCCTACTCACCGATCCGGGACGAGGAGGGCAAGGTCGGCGGCGTCTTCTGCATTGTCAGTGAGACCACCGAACGCGTTAAGTTTGAAACCGAATTGCGAGAGAGCGAGGACCGGTTTCGTGCAATATTCTCGCAGACGGCAGCGGGTATCGGCCAGTCGGATCTCGCCGGGCGTCTCCTCCTGGTCAACAGCCGCTTCTGCGAAATCGTCGGCTACAGGCAAGCCGAGCTTCAGAAGTTGCGTGTGCAGGACATCACATTTCCCAGGGATCTGGACGACTACGTCCGATCATTCAGGACAATGTTGGAAACCGGCCAGAGCTTTGACATTGAGAAGCGCTATGTGCGCAAGGACGGCAGCCTCGTTTGGGTGGCGAATTCCATCTCACCGCTTCGCGACACGAAGGGAGCGATACGGCAAGCTGTCGCCGTTGTCGTCGATATCACCGAACGCAAGCGCGCTCAGGAAGTGGAGCGTCGCCTTGCCGCGATCATTGCCTCGTCCGACGACGCCATTCTCGGGACCGACCTGAACATGAGAATCACGAGCTGGAACTTCGGAGCCGAGAAGCTCTATGGCTATTCGGCCGAGGAAGCGATCGGCCGCTCAGTCATGCTTCTGGTTCCTGATGACAGAATTGAAGAGGAGCCGGCAATCATCCGGCAGGTCAACGCCGGTCTAAGGGTCGCTCCTTATGAGACCAAGCGGCGACGCAAGGACGGCCGGCTGGTCGACGTCCTGCTCAGCGTTTCACCGATCTTCGACGCGTATGGCAGGATCGTCGGGGCTTCGAAAATAGCACACGACATCAGCGCACGAAAGGAGGCCGAACGGCTCCAGAGCGTTCTCGTCGGCGAACTCAATCATCGCGTGAAGAACGTGCTCGCAACGGTGATGGCCATCGCGCGGCAGACGCTCGGGCGCGAGAAAGCAAACCGAGCGGGCGTGGACGCGTTCGAGGCTCGGCTTGCCTTGATGTCGAGGGCGCACGACCTCCTGACGCACGGCAACTGGGAGCAAGCAGAACTAGAGACGGTCGTCAGACAATCACTTTCTCCCTATCAACAGGACAGGTTTTCGATCTCCGGCCCGAGCATTCAACTTGCGCCGCGCGCCGTCGTGTCGATTTCCCTGGCACTGCACGAACTGGCAACAAATGCCCTCAAGTATGGAGCCCTGTCCACACCGGAAGGCCGCGTTTCGATTGAATGGTCGTTCGAGAGGAATGAACATGCCAGGCTGCGACTGCAATGGCGGGAAACGGGAGGACCGACCGTCACTGCGCCCTCGCGCAAAGGCTTCGGCTCACGCCTGATAGAAAGCCTGCTGGCGGCCGAATTGAAAGGGGAAGTAACGATCGCCTACGACCCAGCGGGCGTGGTGTGTGTGGTCGATGCCCCTGTGGGCGGTGGCTGGGATCACGAGCACCCGGTCGGTTCTGCGCAGTGACATCTGCTCGGCGGCTCGTCCTTCCTGCTCACTTTACAAGTAGCGGGGCCTTGCCTTTCACGCGTTCGTAAAGGTCGATGACGTCCTGATTGAACATCCTCACACAGCCAGACGACGCGTTCTTGCCGATTGACTGCCACTCTGGTGAGCCGTGGATGCGATAAAGCGTATCTTCGCCGTCCTGAAAGATATAGAGTGCGCGCGCACCCAGGGGGTTATTGACACCGGGCTGCATGCCCTGCTTCCACTGTTCGAGTTTTGGATTGCGCTTGATCATCGAAGGCGTGGGGGTCCATGTCGGGAACTTTCGCTTCCACTGAATGATCGCGCGTCCCTTCCATGCGCGACCCTGTGCGCCTAGGCTCACGCCGTAGCGAATGGCTCGTCCATCCTTCAGAACAAGGTAGAGGAACTTTTTCTCGGTCTCGACGACGATGGAGCCTGGCGGCTCGTCGGTTGCGTAATCGACTTCCTGGCGCAGATAGTCGGGATCGACGGCCGTATAATTTATAGCCGGCCAACGAAATTCGCCGTCATCCACTTCGGCATAGGCGAGCGCATAATCCGGCTTTTCGGAAGCAGGGATCACTGGCTGGGTTTGGGGCTGTCGCTCTTGTTGGGGCGCGACCACCTCGACGGAGGGGGACTGGGCGACTTCGACAATTCGTTCCGCCGAAAGCTGCGTGCAGGCTGCAAGAAGTGAGATGCCGGCCGCTGCCATCAGCGGCCGGATCATGAATGTGGTAAGCAATTTCAAAGATTCCGATTCGTGGTCTGATCAGGTGAGATATGCCCTACTCGCTCATACCATGGCTGAAATATGGTTGAGACTGCCGGAAGTTTCGAGCAACGTCTCGCGCAGTCACGACTGTTGGAAGAGTGCAACAATGCCTCTGGCTCAGGCGCGGCTTCCCCCGTTCATTTTCACAGGGCCACCTCGCCCCATGCACTGAACCACTCTTCGCCATCAGTCGGCGTAGCTACGCTGTGATCTGGAACCCGGAGGGTATAGCCGCAGGAGATGCCACTTCCACTTCGACAGCAACGACCGACGCGCCGGGCGGTCCTTTCCAGAATTCCTTCAACATCGCTGAGACGGCCGTCTGCGGGCCGGCGATGAGCGCTTTCACGGTTCCATCATCTTCGTTGCGGACCCAGCCCACCAGACCGAGCTGTTCAGCCCGGGCGCGTGTCCAGACGCGAAAACTGACGCCCTGGACCCGACCGGATATCCGCACCAATACTGCCTTCCGATCCTTCCCCATGCTCGTCTCCATTCGCGTGCCTTGTAGGCAATCTGGAACACCGGGACAGAATTCAAGCACGGTCTGTCCCGAAGCATGCGGCAATCGCCAAGCGTCACCCAGACATCGCGCGATTTCAACGCCATATCCTCTCTCGACGCTGGCACAAACCAAACGGCGCGCTATACTCATAATTGCATCAACATGAAGGGATCTCGATCATGCGCAGGCTTATCGCAGTGACGTCAGTCCTAGTCCTCAGTTTCGCCGGTTCAGCCTTTGCGCAAGCGAATATGGGCATGGATAGCAGCGGCCGCTTCGACGGTTCACCGCCGCTCGGGACTTCCCGCGAAGACGAGGCACCGAGCGGTGGATTCGCAATACCGTTCGACACGTTCCAAACCGGCAGTACGACAGGGTCCGGCAATATACAATGGACGCGATGCCCACCACAGCGCCGTGGGGTCCAAGGCAACAACCAAGCTTGCCTTGAGAGGAACTGAAAGCAAACCTTGCAGCCAACCGCGAGCCTGTTTCCAGGTTCGCGGATCTGCCATTTCTGTGCTAGGGGAACCGCGCAACGCGAGGCACGAATAACATGCTCCCCTGGATCCAGCTTGATTGCGCCCCCATTCCTGAAGAAGGCGGTGAATTGCGTCTCAAACGGCGAGGCAGCGAGTTCTCGATCATGCTGGGCTCGAACGAGCTGATGAACAGCCGCCTGAGTGGCTCCGAGGAGGCGCTCGCAACGCTTTCTCATGAAAGGATCAAAGGGCGTGCGCGTCCGCATGTGCTGATCGGTGGTCTCGGGATGGGTTTCACGTTGCGTGCTGCCCTTTCCGTTTTGCCACAAGATGCATCGATTATCGTTGCCGAACTCGTGCCGGCGGTGGTGAAATGGGCACGCGGGCCAATGTCAGACGTGTTTCAGGGTTGCCTTAACGATCCACGCGTCGCCATCCATGAGGGCGACGTTGGCGAACTCGTACGGCGAAGCAAGGCGCAATTCGACGCAATCCTGCTTGACGTCGACAATGGGCCTGATGGTCTGACGCGCCGCTCCAACGATCGCCTCTACGATTTTGCGGGTTTACGCGCTGCACGCGATGCCCTGCGAACGGGCGGCGTTCTTGCCGTCTGGTCATCAGGTCCCGACGCCGGTTTCACCCGGCGGCTTGGCGACTGCGGCTTTACCGTCGATGCCGTCAACACACGCGCCAACGGCAAGCGCGGTGGCGCGCGTCACGTCATATGGCTCGCCGTCAAATAGATCAGCTTGCCTGGACCCGCCTGGCGGCTGCAATCGCGCTTGCTGCACCCGAACGCAATTGCTGCGTGTCGGCCCCGGCGATAACGAAATCGAAACCCATTTTCAACAGTTCGCCCGCCCGCTCGCCATTGCTGCCGAACACGCAGGCAAATTTGCCGTGAGCCCGGCAACGGGCGATCAAGTGCTTGAGAACGGCGTCGACCTGCGCCGTATCGGGTGCCACCTTCGCTCCATCTGACAGTGCGATCGACAAGTCGGATGGCCCGACGAAGATGCCGTCGATGCCGTCGACACGCATGATTTCATCTGCAGCATCAAGGGCCGCGCGCGTCTCGATCATGGCAATTGCCACGGTGTGCTCGTTGGCGGTCGCGAGATATTCGGTTGCCGAAAGCCCCGTATGGTTCATCGCCAGGGTCGGCCCCCAGCTACGCTCGCCAAGGGGTGGGTATTTGGTGGCCGTCGCCAGGGCCCTGGCGTCCGATGCCGAGTTGATCATGGGCGCAATGATGCCGGAGGCTCCCGCATCGAGAAGACGCGAGGCCGATGCGAAATCGCCGACCGGAATGCGAGCGAGCACCGGTTTGCCGGCAAGCCTCCCTTGGCCAATACCAACAGCGGCCGATCCGATATCCCAAACGCCATGCTGCATATCCAACACAACGGCATCAAAGGCCTCTTGCGCCAGATGATTGACGAAAAGCGGATCGGGAATGCCGATCCACGCGGATATCAATCCGCCCTCACCGCTTCGGATCCGCTTTGCGAAGCCGTCGATTGTCGTTGCGCCACTCATGCCATGCTCCTTTCGCGGTTCAGCCAACCGCGCGCTGCTTTTCTTGATGGAAGTCCTCGACGAATGCCTTTTCATGCAGAATGCCGTCCCACTCATCGGCAAAAAACGATGAATCGTAAATCAAGGTATATGGTCCGCTGTAACCTGCCGTCCGGCACGCCTCCAGGCATTTGCGGTAGTCCGCACTGTCTAGCCCCGATCCGTTGAAATCGGCCTTGGCGTGACAGAGTTCCGCACGACGCATGATGTCGGAAAGCCCCGCGTACTTTGCCGGTGCAGCCCAATTGCCAAGATCGCCATTCAGACCGACCTTGCCTTGCAGAGTATCTAGCAGCCAATTCGTCTCCTTCGCAGAAGCCAGCAGATCGAACCAGTTCTCGGTGACAATGCGAACGCTGCTGTTTTCCGCCTGTTTCGCAAGCCAACCAAGATGGCCCGCTGCCCGCTTGAGGTTTTCTGCCGTCGGCGGCTGCTTACCTGCGATCACCCGCATGTTCTTGGCGCCAAGCGCTTGCGCGATCTCAATCCAGCCGGCGATCCACTGGATATCCCGCTCGGCGGTTTCGCGATGGCTTGGATCCCCATCTTCAACGAGCAGCGTCTGGAGCAGGATCCCAGCGTCGTGAAGCGCGGCGCGCATCTCCGCGAGATAGGAGGGTTCAAGGCTTGGCAGGTGGAACGAGCATATCTCAAGCCGTCCGATGCCACGGTCGGCAAGTTGCCCCGGGATATCGGTCAACGCGGACCGCCCTGGCCCATAGGGCTCCTTGCGCGTGGCACGCTTGTCCGGATCGGGGCTGTAGGGATAGACGGCCCCTAACAGCCGATGCAGCGACCATGTCGAAACTGCAAAACGTCCATTCTCCAAATTGCCTTCAGTCATGTTCTCCTCCCAGCAGCAATAGCGACCGTCCTAAATGAGTTATCCGCGGATAACCTCCTCCACCGAGAGCGCTGCGCTGAGAAGTGCCTCGTCCCGTTTGCCCAAGGCAGAAAGCAGCAAGCCTACCGGCATGTCAGCATCTCCCGTCCCGCACGGTATCGATACGCCGCACCAATCGAGGAAGTTGCCAAGCAGCGTGTTGCGCAACGTCTTCCCGTTGGTTGCGAAAAACAAATCGTCGTCGGCTTGAAGCGGCGCGATTGGCGGCGCCACATGGACGACAGATGGAAAAGCGACGAAGCTGTCGCCGACGAGGCGCTCGACATCGCCTATCAACCTTTCGCGCTTATCGAGGATCGCAAGATAGTTCGCCAGCGTTGTCTTCTCGCCAAGCCTTATGCGCATCACGACGCGGTGATCCATGTCGGCGGCTTGCGGCCCCGCCAACCGTTCGCGGTGAAGCGCAAAGGCTTCGGCCGTGACAAGGGCGCCGTACTGGGCCATGAGCGCCAACAATTCATCAAAAGCCGGGATTTTGATCCGGCTGATCGATGCGCCCTCCGCCGCGAGCCAATCGACTGCCGTCTCGAAAGACGCAACAACCCCGGCTTCCGCACCATCGAACACGACGTTGTCAGGGATCACGATATCGAGCCCCTTGAGCGGCCGGGCAGCAATTGCCGGCGCCGCCGCACCGCGCATTCCAGCGTCGATCCAAACCGCATCCTGAACGGTCCTGCAGAGCGGACCCAGCGAATCCAGACTTTTCGCCAGCGGATAGACGCCCGCCATGGGGTAGCGGCCGCGGGTCGCCTTATATCCGACAATGCCGTTGAAGGCGGCAGGGATGCGCACGGAGCCGCCCGTATCCGTCCCCATCGCCACCGGTACGAGGCCGGCTGCCACCGCAACGCCAGCGCCGGAAGACGAACCGCCCGGAACGCGTGGAACATCGCTGCTGCGCGGATTGTGGGGCGTATCGTAGTGCGGATTGAGGCCGAGCCCGGAGAACGCGAACTCGCTCATATTGGTACAGCCGATCGAGACCATGCCCGCCTGCTTCAGCGTTGCCACGACTGGCGCGTCTGCCTGCGCAGCCGGAGCGCTTGCCAGAACCGTCGATCCGGCGGTCGTTGTGCGACCCTTGATATCAAAGAGGTCCTTCCAGGCGATTGGAATGCCGTCCAGCATGCCACGCGAGCGGCCCTCTTTCATTCGCTTCGATGAGGCTTTCGCCTCTTCCGTCGCGCGATCCTTCAGGATTGTCGTGAAGACCGCCCGATCGGCATGTGCTTCGATGCCATCGATGACGGCTTCCGTCACTTCGATGGGATCGACAGCTGTCGTTTGGATGAGACTGGAAAGCTGCGCGACGGACATGGCGCCAAATGTTTTCGTCATAGGGGTATCCACAATCTGACTGACCTGCCGAACTAAGCCGAATTTGTTCGGCGAGCCAAGCCCTTAAAGTCAAATCAAACCGATTGGTTCGATTTTATGAACACTGCGTTTGTGTATCCGGTCTTCCATTGGGGACCAAGAAAACACACATGGTTTTTGCGTACTGTTTGCCGGCGAAAGGACGATCATATTCCGGTGTACGCATCCGTGTAGGAGTTAACAAAATGACAAACGGCGAGAGTTGGAACACGGCGCGCGGCGACGTGGTGCACCACCACGCAACAGATGACGAGTTGGACGGCATGGGCGAACGCGAATACGTTGAGCATGTGAATGCGCACAAACCTTCAATATCAGAACGCTTCATCGTTCTTGCAGCCTTTGCGCTTCTGGGCATTGCAGGGCTGACGGTCCATTTGACGGCACCCATGGCATCGGGCCTCGACACGGCAACGGTGGGATCGATCTCGGAATCGTTGCCCGCGGTCGATTACTGCCGTGAACACAGCCCGTACCCAGACAGATCCTGCTGAGGATCTGTCGCGCTGCGGGCATGGACAACCCTTCCCTGCGATATAGTTATGCGCAAGAGGAGGATCGTCGATGCCCGATGAGATTGACTATAATCTGGGCCGCTTTGTTGACGCGCAGAATGGGGACTATGAGCGGGCGCTTTCGGAGTTGAGAGCCGGACATAAGCGCTCCCACTGGATGTGGTTCATCTTTCCTCAGATCGCCGGCCTCGGCTCATCATTCATGGCAGAGAAATACGCCATCCGATCAGCGGAAGAGGCCGCTGCCTATCTTGCAGATCCCGTTCTCGGCGGCAGGCTACTGCGCTGCGTCGAAGCCGTCCTTGCTATCGAGGGCAAATCCGCGCACGAAATCTTTGGCTCTCCTGATGATTTCAAGCTGCGCTCTTCCATGACGCTGTTTGCGGCGATCAGCGAACATGGATCGCCTTTTCACAAGGTGATTGACCGGCTCTATCGGGGAGAGTTCGACGATCGCACCATCCAGTTATTGGACGCGAGCAACTAAAATGCGCTCGAATGCTCCAGCGCGTCGATCTCAGCAGATAATTCATTGATCCGCTCTCGCAGCTCTTGATCGGTGCCGTCATCGATCTCTTCGTCGCCGAAGCAACCGCGCGCCTCATAGAGCTCGAGCTTTGCCTCGAGTTCGGCTCGTTTTGCATACAGACGGTGAAGGTAGATGTAATCCATGCCTTTACTTCCCACATCGTCCGAAACGAGTGTAAAGGCGTATGGTTCCCGCCGATCGGCGGGCGCCATCACGCAAAAGCGGTGATGGCAGCGTTGCAGGCCTTGGAGAAATGATTGCAACATGTGTCGTTGCCCATGGCTTGGCGCGTCACGCGAGCGCCCTCAAGAAGGAGCGTCAGCGTGTCGGCCAGCAGTTTCGGTTCGCGCGCACCGGCTGAAAGACAGAGCGCTTCCAGCCTGTCGCGTTGCTCTGCCTTGTGGCGTTCGATCACGCCATAGGCCGGATGCCCCTCTCCTTTGAGCTCGATGGCTGCATTGGCGAGATCACAGCCAACATGTTCACCGCAAAGGCTCTGCGTTCGCGCTTCGACCCACGCCCTGAGCTGCCCTTTCGGATCGCCCGGATGGGCCGTCTCGAGATCGCGCCAGATCGCCTCGGCTTTTTCCGAAGCGCGCCGCAGCGTCTCGCAGACCAGCTCGTCTTTAGAGCCAAAATGGCGGTAGAGCGTCATCTTGTTGGTCAATGCGGCGTCTGCGATCGCATCCACGCCAATGCCGCGGATGCCGTGCTCACGAAACAGCTCGGCTGCGGTCGAGACGATGCGCTCCCGTGGCGGGATTTTCTCGTCAGTATTTGCAGGAGACAGCAGGCTCAATGATTCTGATTTTTTTGCGGACAAGGTCCTTGACATCCATGTGACCGATCGGTAACAAATGCATTGTTACTTACCGGTAACACCACTTCTCGCTGAAGTCAACGTGGTTGAATGATGCGGCCGGGGTGGAACACGGGCTACCGCCCACGAAAGGAGGCAAACCATGAGCAAGACCAGAGAAGACCTGACCATTACCGAAGCCCTTCGCGACCCCCTGATCGCCATGGTGCTCCGCGCCGACGGCGTGAAACTCGACGATTTCAAGCATCTGCTTGAGACGGCCGCCAAGAAGCGCGAACAACGGACCTCTCCAGTGGGCAAATTTCTGAGCGTGATCTCCAACAACCCAGCGGCCATGTGCAGCTATTGCTGAAGTTTCGGGTGCTTCCCTGCCCCTGTGAGAGTCGTCGCTGATCAAGCGGCGGCTCTTTCCGTTTGGGGATCGGGCCGTTTGGGGATCGGCGCCACTATTCTCCCAGCAACTCGTATTTTAGATGACCGAGATACTCGGGGGCGGCAACCGCATCGATCGCAGTGATCTTCTCCTCTTCGAAAGTCAGAAGCAGGACGACGCGCAGTTGTCCACCCACAACAACCACCAGCCCGAATTCTCCATCGATCAGCGCGGGCTGGGCGGCCTGGGCCCGCCCCTTGAAGGTTTGTGCGACGGCATTTGCGCCGTGAAGCTCGCGAACGGAGGGGTTATACCGCATCGCTGTAGCGTCGGGGGTGAAGACCACCTGCGGATCGAGGATCGAGAGCAGTGCCTTGATGTCGCCAAGACGCGAGGCCGCGAGGAACGCGTTGACGATCTGCTTCTTGCGCGCCGCGTTCGCCTCCGGGACATCGGTCCTGCCCTGGACCCGACGGCGGGCGCGACTTGCGAGCTGGCGCGTTGCCGCCGAAGAGCGGTGAATGATCGGCGCAATGTCGTCGAAGGGCAGATCGAACATATCGTGCAGTACAAAGGCGACGCGCTCGGCCGGCGCCAATGTCTCCAGAATGACGAGCAGCGCCAGGCCAACGGAATCGGCAAGGGCCAATTCCCGTTCCGGATCGGTCGCCTTGGACGTATCTGCGACGCGCTCATGAACGGGTAGATCAAACGGCTCTTCTCGCCTCGTCTTTCTTGATCGCAGCACGTCCAGGCAGATGCGTGCCACGACGGTCGTCAGCCAGCCGCCGACATTGTCGATCGTGTCCGCATCAGAACGGCCGAGCCGCAGCCAGGCCTCTTGAACGGCGTCGTCGGCCTCCGCGCGGGAGCCGAGCATACGATAGGCGACGGCGCTGAGATGCGCCCTGTTTGCTTCGAATTCTCCAGCCAGCCAGTTTTTCTTATCCATTGTCACATTCCTCCAGCCTGTTTCGTCAGCTCCATGACGAACGAAACCCGGCCGATGTGACAAAGCACAGCCGGCGGCGTCATTTTGGAAAACACCTCAAGGAGACATATGATGCAAGCAAGAATGGGAAATCCAGCCGTCGTCGTCCCTGAAGCGATGCAGGCTCTGCATGCCCTCGGGACAATACCGGCCAAATCAGGTCTTTCGCCAATCCTGTTGGAACTCGTCAATCTGCGCGCCAGCCAGATCAATGGCTGCAGCGTTTGCATCGACGGGCATCCGCGCATTGCCAAGAAGGCGGGCGAGACGGATGAGCGCCTGTTTGCTGTTAGCGCCTGGCGCGACACGCCGTACTTCACGCCGGCCGAACGGGCAGCCCTTGCCTTGACGGAGGCGGTCACTCGCGTCAGCGATCGCGCCGACCCGGTGCCCGATCACATCTGGGACGAAGCCACGCGGCATTTCGACGGCAAGAGCCTGGCGGCCCTCGTCATCGCCATCGCCAACATCAACGTCTGGAACCGACTGAACATCGCCACCCGGCAGATCGCCGGCGAATGGAAGCCGTAAAACGGGATCGGGCCGCCGTCCCATAGACAGCGGCCCGACAAAACAGCCTTGGGAGGCTTAGGGATCAGATGATGCCACCACCGCTGGCAACCGAAGCCGGACGCTCGGCCGCGACCTTCCTGCGGTAGCCGCTTGCGCGGTAGGTTGCGACCGGATCGATCGCACCGCCAGTACGGCGGCGCGCTTCCGCCAGGATCGGCTCAACGTCAGAACGATAAGCGCGCTTCAGGGCTTCGCTCGCCATCATCGCGTCGTTTTCGTCCTGATAGCCGGCCAACGCCTTGCGGTCGACAAGCAGAGCCTGCGCGTAAGCGCGGCGGATTTCGTTGGCGCTGTTGATCAGGCTTTCGATCGGATCGGTCACATTGTGCGATTGGTCGATCATGTGAGCCGGATTGAAGTCGTTGACGCCACGCTGCTCGGCATCAACCAACTCGTTGAACACCAGGAACAGACGGTATGGTTCGATCACACCGGCATCGAGGTCGTCGTCGCCATACTTCGAATCGTTGAAGTGGAATCCGCCGAGCTTGCCGAACTGGATCAGGCGGGCAACGATCATTTCGATGTTGGTGTTCGGCGCGTGATGGCCCAGGTCGACCAGGCATTGCGCCTTAGGGCCGAGCGTCTGGGCGATCAGGTAGTTGGTGCCCCAGTCCTGCACGACCGTCGAGTAGAAGGCCGGCTCGTACATTTTGTGCTCGGAAAACAGCTTCCAGCCGTCCGGCAGTGCCTCGTAGATGTCGGCCATCGACGCAAGGTAACGCTCGAAGGCCTTGGTGAAGTTGCTCTGGCCGGGGAAATTGGAGCCGTCCCCAATCCAGACGGTCAGCGCCCTGGAACCGATCGCCTTGCCAATCTCGATACATTCGAGATTGTGCTCGACGGCTTGTGCACGCGTTGCGGCATCAGTGTGGCTGAGCGAACCATACTTGTAGGAATGCTTCTGGCCGGGCGCGTCGGAGAAGGTGTTCGAATTCATCGCGTCGAAACCGAGGCCGAGCGCATCGCCCTTTGCCTTCAATTCCTTGGCATCGGTCTTGTCCCACGGAATGTGGAGGGAGACGTTCGGCGTGGCGCGCGTCAGCTCGTTGATGACGGAGCAGTCGTCCAGCTTGTCAAAGATGCCGCGAGGTTCACCAGTGCCGGGAAAGCGCGCAAAGCGCGTGCCGCCAGTGCCCACGCCCCAGGACGGAACGGCGACAAAGAACTCGGATACGCGGCGTGTGATGTTTTCAATGTCGATGCCACGGCGCGAAAGATTGGCGCCAAGTGCTTCGTAGTCGGATTTCAGCGCGGATGCGCGCTTGTCGTTTTCTTGCGCAATCAGATCCTGCGCGATCTTGAACTCGGCCATGGTTTCCTCCCGACATATGTGGATAAGAAGCGGCGGGCATGGCGCCCGCCGTAGCAGTTGGACTTAGCGCGGGAAGCTCTGCGCGTTGCCGGCATCGACGTTGATGATGTTGCCGGTCGATTTCGCCGAGAGATCAGACGCCAGGAAGTAGATTGCTTCGGCGATGTCCTCAGGGAAGACATTGAGCTTCAGCATGGAACGCTTGCGGTAATGCTCCTCGAGCTCGTTGATCTCGATCTTTGACGATGCTGCACGCTGTTCGCGCCACTCGCCGCTCCAGATCTTCGATCCGCGAAGAACTGCATCCGGATTGACGGTGTTGACGCGAATGCCAGCTTCTGCGCCTTCGAGCGCCAGGCAACGGGCAAGATGGATCTCGGCCGCCTTGGCCGTGCAATAGGCCGCAGCGTTCGGCGAGGATGCCAGACCGTTCTTGGAAGCGACGAATACGACGTTTCCGCCGAGGCTCTGCTTGCGGAAAAGACGGAAGGCTTCGCGCGACACCAGGAAGTAGCCGGTCGCCAGAATGTCGATGTTCTTGTTCCACATCGAAAGCTCGGTGCTTTCGATCGGAGCAGACGAAGCGATACCTGCGTTCGAAACGAGGATATCGACACCACCGAATTCGACGCAGGCTTCCGCAAACGACGACATCACCGCGTCTTCCTTGGTCACATCAAGCTTGACGCCGCAAACGGCATCCGCGCCGAACTGCTTGGCGAAATCGGCCTTTGTGCTGTCGAGTGCATCCTGATCGATGTCGGCAAGCACCACGCAAGCACCCTCGCCGATCAGGCGAGCAGCCGTTGCACGACCAATGCCGCCGGCACCGCCAGTGACGAAGGCAACCTTGCCAGCAAGGCTCTTCGGCTTCGGCATGCGCTGGAGCTTGGCTTCTTCGAGAAGCCAGTACTCGATGTCGAATGCTTCCTGCTCGGGCAGACCCTGGTATTCGGAAACGGTCGAAGCCCCGCGCATGACATTGATGGCGTTGACGTAGAACTCGCTGGCGATGCGGGCAGTCGCCTTGTCGCGGGCGAACGACAGCATGCCGACGCCGGGAACGAGGAAGATAACCGGGTTCGCGTCGCGCATGGCGGGCGAATTGGCATGCTTGCAGTCGCTGTAGTAGCGGGCATAGTCGGCGCGGTAGTCTTCAAGCGCCTTGTCGAGACCGGCAACGATCGCATCCACGTCAGGCTTTGCCGGGTCGAAATTGACGATCAGCGGGCGGATCTTGGTGCGCAGGAAGTGGTCCGGGCAGCTGGTACCGAGCGCGCCTAGCGGCTGCAGGTTCTTGGAGTTGACGAATTCGAGCACGGCGTCCTGGTCGTCGAAGTGACCGAGCTTGCGCTCCGCCTTACCGATGCGGCCGCGGATTTCGGGCATCAGGCGGGCTGCAATGGCGCGGCGCTCTTCAACCGGCAGGCTCTGCGTAGCGGCGCCACCGAAGATCGTCTTGCCTTCCGTCTTTTCGGCAAACCAGACGATCGCCTTGTTGATGATCTCGAGCGTCAGCTCGTAGCAGGCCTTGGCATCGTTTGCCCAGGTAAAGAGACCGTGGCTTTCAAGCACGACGCCCTTCGAATTCGGGTTCGCCTTGACGAAAGCTTCGAGGTCCAGGCCGAGCTGGAAGCCCGGACGGCGCCATGGCAGCCAGCCGATTTCGTCGCCAAAAATCTGTTTCGTCAGGTCCTTGGAGTTCTTCGAGGCAGCGATGGCGATGATTGCATCCGGATGCATGTGGTCGACATGCGTAAAGGGCACGAAACCGTGTAGCGGCGTGTCGATCGAAGCAGCGCGGCTGTTGAGGTTGTAAGTGCAATGCGGCAGGAAGCCGACCATGCGGTCCTCATCCTCGACGCCCTTGTAGATCGCCTTCAGCGACTCGAGCTTGTCCTGATAAAGCGTCGCAAATCCGTCGAGCTTGATGGTGCCGACGTCGCCACCGGAACCCTTGACCCAGAGAACCTTTACCTTTTCGCCAGTCAGCGGATCGGTTTCCATCACCTTGGCAGAGGTGTTGCCGCCGCCATAGTTGGTGATGCGCTTGTCGGCGCCAAGCAGATTCGAGCGATACAAAAGCTTACCGGGCTCATCGAGGCCTGCCGCGTGTGAATCGTCCCAACGGTTATCAAGAAGCCGGACGGTTGCCGCCATGTCATCCTCCCATGTAAAATTTCTTGGAAGCGCGAACGACCTCAGCGCTCCTTTGCGGTGACGGTATCGCTCATCGAAATGGACATTGTCAATCGAAAACGATCAACTTCGATTATGTTGCAGCGCACTATGAAATTTTATGATCGTTTTTGATTGACACATTCTCACAACTGCGAAATAAGCAAGCCAGGAGGAACCCCATGCACGAACGCGAACGCCATCGCATCATATTGAGCGCCGTTCAGGAAAAGTCGGTCGTCACGATTCAGGATATTTCCGAACTGACCGAGGCTTCCGAGGCGACGATCCGGCGTGACATCGCGGCCCTTCACGTGCAGGGAAAGATCCGGCGTGTGCGCGGTGGCGCCGAAGCCGTGCACCCGCCGCAGCTCGGAAATCTCGCTGGACGCCCCTTTCGGGTTTCGGAATCAGTCAACATCGATAAAAAGCGCTCAATCGCGCGGGCAGCCGTTGATCTGTGCGACCCAGGCGATGCCATCATCATCAATGGCGGGACGACCACGTTCCAGATGGTGCACTTCATGGCGGCCCATCGCATGCAGGTGATGACCAACTCGTTTGCGATCGCCGAGCACCTGGTCAAGCACTCGAAGAATACGGTGACGGTGCCAGGTGGCGTCATCTACCGCGAGCAGAGCCTGATCCTGTCGCCGTTCGACAACGATGCGATCCGCAATTTTTACGCCCGCCGCTTCTTTATCGGTGCGCAGGGCGTCGGCCCGCTCGGCATCATGGAATCCGACGCGCAAATCATTCAGAGCGAGCAGAAGCTGATGCATCAGGCCGACGAGTTGGTCGTCATGGTCGATTCCAGCAAGTTTCACCGCCGATCGAGCCTCATTCTGTGCCGGCTCGACCGCGTTTCGACAATTATCACTGACGACGGTGTTCCCGAGGACTCCGTCCGGATGATCGAAGATGCGGGCATCAAGCTCGTCATAGCGAGCACTGTCTCGCAAGCGAAGGAGGATTCCTCGTCGGTCGCGTGAGTGGCGCCGTCAGGATGTAGTCAAGTCTTATCAACGTGGGAGGATGAAAGCATGAAACTTGCAAAGACACTCGCAATCGGCGTGGCGTTTGCCGTCGCCATGATGGCCGGCGCGGCTAGCGCCAAGGACGTCAAGATTGGTCTTGTGGTGAAATCGCTCGGCAACGGCTTCTTTGAGGCTGCCAACAAGGGCGCCCAGGAAGCAGCCAAGGAACTCGGCGGCGTGGAAGTGATCTACACCGGCCCGACTTCGACGACGGCCGAAGGCCAGATCGAAGTCATCAACTCGCTGATCGCTCAGGGTGTTGATGCCATCGCCATCTCCGCCAATGACCCGGATGCAGTTGTTCCGGCCCTGAAGAAGGCCAAGCAGCGCGGCATCAAGGTCATCTCGTGGGATTCCGGCGTCAACAAGGACGGCCGCATCCTGCAACTGAACCCGTCGTCGAACGAACTGATCGGCAAAATGTGCCTAACGCTCGCCAAGGACCACCTCGAAGGCGGCAAGGGTGACTTCGCGATCCTGTCGGCCACGACGACCTCGACGAACCAGAACATCTGGATCGACCAGATGAAGAAGCAGCTCAAGGACTTCCCGGGCCTCAACCTCGTCACCACCGTTTACGGCGACGATCTGTCGGACAAGTCCTATCGCGAAGCCGAAGGCCTGCTGAAGTCGAACCCGAACGTCAAGGTCATCGTCGCTCCGACGACGGTCGGCGTTCTGGCCGCTTCCAAGGTCGTCGAAGACAAAGGCCTTGTCGGCAAGGTCTATGTGACTGGCCTCGGTCTGCCGTCGGAAATGGCTGGCGCGATCAAGTCGGGTGCAACCAAGGAATTCGCCATCTGGAATCCGATCGACCTCGGCTACTCCGCAACGCAAATCGCCTACCATCTCGTAAAGGGAGACGCGACTGGCAAGCCGGGCACCGAAGTCGAAGCCGGCCGCATGGGCAAGATCAAGATCGGCGAGAACGGAGAAGCTGCTATGGCCGACCCGTTCGTCTACAATGCGTCGAACATCGACCAGTTCTCGAAGGTCTTCTGAGCCTGAATTCGCTCAAGAAACAGAACCCGGCGGCTAAAGCCGCCGGGACCTTGCAATTCGACACCGGTAACCGCTGATGAACACCGCCCTTCAACAACCCGTCGCAGGCCTCAAGACCGAGGACGCGCCCGCCATTCTGGAAATGCGTGGCATTTCGCAGATTTTCCCCGGCGTGAAGGCGCTCGACAACGTCAGCATCGCGCTCTGTCCGGGCAAGGTCACTGCCCTGATCGGCGAAAACGGCGCCGGCAAGTCAACACTCGTCAAGATCCTGACCGGCATCTATCGGCCAAACGAAGGCGAGATCATCGTTAACGGCAAGCCCACGACCTTCGCCAATGCGCAGGCCGCCATCGACGTCGGCGTCACCGCCATCCACCAGGAAACCGTGCTCTTCGATGAGCTGACGGTTGCAGAAAACATCTTCCTCGGCCATGCGCCGCGCACAAGGTTCCGCACGATCGACTGGAAACTGATGAACAGTCGCTCTAAGGAATTGCTGCATTCGCTTGAAAGCAACATCGATCCGACGATCCGCCTTAAGGATCTCTCGATTGCTCAGCGCCATCTCGTCGCCATCGCGCGAGCGCTTTCGATCGAAGCACGCATCGTCATCATGGACGAGCCGACCGCAGCACTATCGCGCAAGGAAATCGATGATCTCTTCCGCATTGTCGAGGGGCTGAAGGCGCAGGGCAAAGCCATCCTCTTCATCAGCCACAAGTTCGACGAACTTTACGAGATTGCCGATAACTTCGTCGTTTTCCGCGATGGTCGTGCTGTTGGCCACGGCCAACTCAAGCAGACGCCGCAAGATGATATCGTCCGGCTCATGGTCGGCCGTGATGTCGAGAATGCGTTTCCCAAGGTCGACGTGGCCATCGGCGGCCCGGTGCTCGAAGTCGAGAAATACTGTCACCAGACAGAGTTTCGCAATATCTCGTTCACCCTTCGCAAGGGTGAGATCCTCGGTGTCTACGGGTTGATCGGTGCGGGTCGTTCCGAGCTCTGCCAGTCCCTCTTCGGTATCACCAAGCCTGCATCCGGCACGCTGAAGCTTGAGGGGCAGTCGCTTTCAGTCCATTCCCCGCTTGATGCTATCCGAGCCGGCATCGTTTATGTGCCGGAGGAGCGTGGCCGCCACGGCTTGGCCCTGCCAATGCCGATCTACCAGAACATGACCCTGCCATCACTCACGCGTACATCGCGCAAGGGCTTTCTGAAGGCGGCCAATGAATTTGCGCTCGCCCGCAAATATGCCGAACGCCTGGATCTGCGCGCTGCAGCACTCTCCGTTCCTGTCGGAACGCTATCTGGCGGTAATCAGCAGAAGGTCGTGATCGGTAAATGGCTGGCGACATTGCCCAAGGTCATCATCCTCGATGAACCGACCAAGGGCATCGACATCGGTTCGAAGGCTGCTGTGCACGGTTTTATCAGCGAGCTTGCCGCCGAGGGCCTATCGATCATTATGATCTCGTCGGAACTGCCGGAGATCATCGGAATGTCCGACCGCGTCCTCGTGATGAAAGAAGGCCTGATGGCCGGTCTCTTCGAACGCAAGGATCTGACGCCGGAAACGCTGGTTCGCGCCGCGACCGGTAATGCTTGAGGTAATCGGAATGTCCAGACTCCTAAAAAAGCGCGAAACGCTGCTCTTCGTCATTATCGCGGTCATGGTCGCGATCTTCTCGACAAGAGCCCAGGATTTCGCAACGCCCGGCAACCTCGCCGCAATCTTCAATGACACGTCCATCCTTATCATCCTTGCGCTCGCGCAGATGACAGTCATTCTCACCAAGTCGATCGACTTGTCGGTTGCTGCAAACCTTGCCTTCACGGGCATGGCGATCGCGATGATGAATGCCGCCTATCCCGACCTGCCCCTCATCGTGCTCATCCTCGCGGCGATCCTGATCGGCGCCTTTCTCGGTGCGATCAATGGCTTCCTCGTCTGGGCACTGGAAATTCCGCCGATCGTCGTCACGCTCGGTACGCTCACCATCTATCGCGGCATGGCTTTCGTGCTGTCTGGCGGCGAATGGGTCAACGCGCACCAGATGACGCCGACGTTCCTCAACGTTCCGCGCACTGTCGTCCTTGGCATGCCGGTTCTCAGCTGGGCTGCGATCGTCATTGTCGCCCTGATCTACATGCTGTTGAAATACAGCCAGTTCGGCCGTTCCACCTATGCTGCGGGGGGCAATCCGACGGCCGCGGTCTACGCCGGCATTGATGTCGGCTGGACGAAGTTCCTCGCCTTCGTTCTATCAGGCGCGCTTGCCGGCCTTGCAAGCTATCTCTGGGTGTCGCGCTACGCCGTCGCCTATGTCGATATCGCCAACGGCTTCGAACTCGACAGCGTTGCGGCCTGCGTCATCGGCGGCATCTCGATTGCCGGCGGCGTCGGCTCGGTCATCGGCACTGTGCTTGGAGCTCTGTTCCTCGGCGTCATCAAGAACGCACTTCCCGTCATCGGCATCTCACCGTTCACGCAGATGGCGATTTCGGGCACCGTCATCATTCTCGCCGTCGTCTTCAACGCAAGGCGCGAGCGCAATCGCGGTCGCATCATTCTGCGCGACAAGGCCGCAGCAGAGATCCCCGCAGAGGTGGCAGCATGAGCACCGTCGTTCCCACCCCGAGCGAAAAGCGCGTCATCCCCGATCGCCTCGGCACGCCGTTCAAGCGCATCATGTCGAGCTGGGAGGTTCTGCTCTTCGGGGTCGCCGTCTTCATCTTCATCTTTAACTCTCTGGCATCCCCCTACTTCCTGGACGCCTGGAACCTGTCGGACGCGACCTTCAACTTCACGGAAAAGGCGATGATCGCCTTTGCCATGGCGCTGCTCGTCATTGCCGGCGAGATCGACCTTTCGGTTGCCGCCATTATTGCGCTAGCCTCGACAGCCATGGGAGCGGCAGCGCAAGTTGGCGTCGGAGCACCCGGCTTGGTCCTCATCGGCATTGGCGTCGGCCTGCTGTGCGGCATGTTCAACGGCTTTCTCGTCTCCGTCATGAAGCTGCCGTCGATCGTCGTCACGATCGGCACGATGAGCCTGTTCCGCGGTATTTCCTATATCGTCCTCGGCGACCAGGCCTATGGCGGTTATCCGGAGGATTTCGCCTTCTTCGGCCAGGGTTACGTCTTCTGGGTCTTCTCCTTCGAATTCGTGCTCTTCATTGTGCTGGCAATCGCCTTTGCGATCCTGCTGCATGCCACGAATTTCGGCCGCCAGGTCTATACGATCGGCAATAACGACTTCGCCGCCCGCTTCTCGGGCATTCCGGTCGAGCGCGTGAAATTCATTCTCTTCATCCTGACCGGCGTCATGAGCGGCGTTGCCGCCGTCTGCCTGACCTCGCGGCTTGGTTCTACCCGTCCCTCGATTGCCCAGGGATGGGAACTCGAAGTCGTCACCATGGTCGTACTCGGGGGTGTCTCGATCCTCGGCGGCTCGGGCAAGATCGGTGGCGTCGTCATCGCCGCCTTCGTCATGGGCCTCGTCACCTTCGGGCTCGGCCTGTTGAATGTCCCTGGCATCGTCATGTCGATCTTCATCGGCCTGCTTTTGATCATCACCATCGCGATCCCGATCGTCGCACGCCGCCTCAAGGCCATGAGCTCCAAATGACGCTGGAAAAACACGCCTTCAAGATGACGCTCAACCCCGGCATGGAAGCCGAGTACCGGAAGCGGCACGACGAAATCTGGCCGGAACTGATCGATCTGCTGCACCAGTCCGGCGCCAGCGATTACTCGATCCATCTCGACCGCGAAACGAACACGCTGTTCGGCGTTCTGACACGTCGCGCCGATCATACGATGGCAAGTCTGCCCGAGCATCCCGTCATGAAGAAGTGGTGGGCGCATATGGCTGATATCATGGCGACGAACCCGGACAATTCTCCCGTCCAGAGCGACCTCGTCACTGTCTTCCATATGCCATGACACCGAACTATAGCCGCATCGCCGTTCTCGATATCGGCAAGACCAATGCCAAAGTGGTGGTCCTGGACAGCGCGACGGGCGCCGAGGTCGCAGAGGCGAGGACCCCGAACACGGTCCTCAGGGACGGTCTCTATCCGCACTACGATATCGACAGGCTCTGGTCCTTCACGTTGGATGCCCTTTGCTCCTTCGCCAAGGAGCCTGGTTTCGACGCCATCTCGATCACTACCCATGGAGCGTCGGCTGCGCTTCTCGACAAGGCCGGCAATTTGGCCATGCCGGTGCTCGATTACGAGCACGAATATCCCGCCGATATTCGCGATGCCTATGCGCGGCTGCGCCCCCCCTTCGAGGAAACCTTTTCGCCGCACCAAACCATGGGCCTGAATATCGGCGCACAGCTGCATTACCAGAAGACCGCCTTGCCCGATGACTTTGCCAAGGTGGTAACGATCCTCACCTATCCGCAATACTGGACAGCGCGACTGACCGGCATTGTGTCTAACGAGGTAACCTCACTCGGCTGCCACACCGATCTCTGGAACCCGCGTGAGGGCCGCTATTCCTCGCTGGTCGACGCGCTTGGCGTCCGCGATCTCATGGCGCCGATCCGCTCTGCCTTCGATCCGCTCGGGCCGGTTCTGCCTGATATTGCCGAAGCGATCGGCCTCACCCGTGAGATCCCTGTCTATTGTGGCATTCACGATTCCAACGCGTCACTTCTGCCGCATCTGATTGATCGAGCAGCACCGTTCGCAGTTGTCTCGACAGGCACATGGGTGATCAGTTTCGGTGTCGGCGGAGATCTCGATCACCTCGATCCCAAGCGCGACACACTTGCCAATGTCGATGCCTATGGCCGAGCTGTTCCCTCCTCCCGGTTCATGGGCGGACGCGAATTTGAAACGATCTCAGGCGAGATCGGACATGTTGACAAGGAAGAGGTTGCCTCGGCAATCGGGCAGGTCATCGTGAAAGGTCTGATGCTGCTTCCGAACGTTGTACCCGGCTCCGGACCGTTCCCGGGCAAAAACGCACGCTGGCTCAACGCGCAGAGCGCGACCCGCGAAGAGCGGTATGCCGCGCTGTGCCTCTATCTCGCATTGATGAACCAGGCCTGCCTCGACCTGATTGGCGTGCAGGGCCCGGTTATCGTCGAAGGACCTTTTGCACTCAATGATTTCTATCTGATGCTGCTTGCCGCACTCACCAATCGCGATGTCATCGCCATCCCCGGATCGACCGGTACGAGCCAGGGTGCCGCCCTTTTGACCGGCATCAAGCCGCCTGCCGGCGGCGAGCGGCATATTGCGCCGAGCGCCATACCCGGGCTCGGCGCCTACCGCCAGGCTTGGCACGCAGCGGTGGCATAACAGTCTTTCCATCGCGACACCTCGCTCCATCTTAGCGTTAGCTATAGGCTCGCGACTCAAAGAAAATGGAGGAGACCTTATGGCAGCTTCAGCCGCCGCACCCTTTGATCCGCGTGCGCTTGCAGCAAAACTACACGGCCTGCGCCGTTCACAAAGCCAGGCGCCGACGGCGGAATTTGCGCTGCCTGCCGATCTCAGGCACGCAATGGACGCGCAGAATTTTCTTGTCGCCGATGAGGCTATCGAAAGCAATGCCTGGAAAGTGACCGTCTCGCCCGATGGGCAGGCCGTGACCGCGCCACTGCATCCCTATGTGCAAGCCGACTCTGGAGCGCGGATTCCCTGGCAGAGAGGCACAAAGTTCGAGGCAGAGATCGCTGTGCGCCTCGGTCGCGACCTGCCGATCCGCCGCGAGGGCAGCTACAGCCGCGCCGACATCGTCGATACGATCGACGCCGTTCATCTCGGCGCGGAACTTCTGGCGAGCGCGGTCGAGGAGAGCGGCAAGACCTCCTTCCTGCTATTCCTGGCCGATCGGCTTGGAAACAGCGGCTATGTGCTCGGTCCTCGGGTGGAAAAGTCGGCCATCGATGGGGCAAGCGGCACGCCGCTCAAGATAACGTTCAACGGCCAGCCAATCTTTGACGCGCCAGCTCAGCATCCGAAGGGCGATGTGCTGACATGGCTTTTGGCCTACGCCAACGATGGCCTGCGGCCGAACACGTCGCTCAAGGCCGGGGCGCTCGTCACAACGGGCACGCTGTGCGGCGCGATCGAACTCGTCACGCCTGGGGATATTGAAATTGCTTTTGGCGATACTGCCTTTTTCCGTTTCGCCCTCGTCTGAGCCGAGCCGATTGCAGGAAACCAGAAAAAATGTCCCAGCGCCAGACGGCCGATCGCGTCCCCTTCGGCGAACCGGTCTTTCCATTGCGTGAGCGGCACCTTGTTCAGCAGCTCCGCAACCTTGATGTGAAAGGCGTCCCACGTGTCGCCGCTGATGCCCTGCGTATCGTTCAACAAGCCTTCCGGGATATCTTTCAGGTTGAGTTCTTTTATGACCTTTTGGGTGACGTGAACCTACACGATCTGAAGGGTGACATTGCCAAGACGCGCTGCATCCGAGCGCGAGCCTCCGCCATAGATCAAGGCAAGCGCCAAAAGACGACGCGCCTGCGCCGCATGCTTGCTCTTGCGGGCCAGACGCCGAAGACCTTCCGCGTCAAAATCCGCCCGTAATGAGATCGCTGCTCCCATCGCAAACCTCCCCTTTTGCAACAGAGATTCTGATTCATCGTCAATTGGGAAGCTCAAGTGTCTCACTCAGCAAGAGGGCGTATTAATCCCTGTCAGCTTGCCGGATTGCGCGCGGTGACGATCCACGCCGCGCCATCGATCATCACCGACCGCTCACCGGGGCAGCCCGCGAAGGCGGCACGAACCGCAGCCGAAGCGCGAGCGCGGATATCGTCGGGCTGATTGACGAGCGCGCGCGACAGCGGGCCGACTTCGAGTGTCATTTTCACCGCGTCGTCGAGCGCCGCATCCCGCGTCTCCCCCTTGCCGAACGGGATGGAGGCATCGAACGGCGCGATAGCGACATCGGTGAAACCAGCCACCGTTAGAACGCGCGCCACCCGCCCCTGATCGCCAAACGAGAACGGGCCGGGCGCTTCGGGATCGGGCGGCGTCATCGGCGGGAGGATGCCCTTGATCGCGCCCATCGGCAAGCGCACCCAATCGTTCTCGGCCATGGAGCGCCAGCAGACGAAAGCGACCCGCGCGCCCGGCTTGAGCGCACGGCGCATATGAGCGAACGCCCCTGTCGGATCGTCAAAGAACATCACTCCGAAGCGCGAGAACAGGATGTCGAACGCGCCCTCGGGCAACTCGGTGCTGCTGGCGTCGGCCACCTGGAACAGGGCCGGCGTATCCTGCGGCGCTCGCGCGCGCGCTCTGCCGATCAGCGGTGCGGATATGTCCACGCCTAGCACATGGCCCCCCGCGCCGACGCGGGCGGCCAGATCCAGACTGGACGCTCCCGCGCCGCAGCCGACGTCCAGCACGCGTTCGCCGGTGGCGGGCGCGGCCGCTTCGATTGCTGCCTGGCCGAACACCGCCATCATGGCATCGAGCCGGGCCTGGTAAGCGACCCAGCGCTCCCCGCTTTGGCCTTTCCAGTCGGCTACCTGATAAACATATTCCTCTGTCATACCATATCCTTGCTCTGATCCGTTCTTGACCAGGCTATCCGCCCGCGTGGTCGTTGCCACCATGGGCGGCGATGAACATGGCGACGGCCGACCGGCAATAGGATTCAATTTCGTTATCGTCCTCTCCTCTCGCCTGATCGAAGCGTGCGATAATCAGGAGATCGCATCCTTTGAAAAGCGCAGCAAACAAGCGGGCGGACCGGAGGGGATCTGGCACGTTCAGAACCGCCTTCGCGTGCAACTGACGCAACAGGGCCTCGATTTGGGCGATGATATGGGCGGGGCCGGCTTCGTAATGGAGCTTGCTTAACGACCTTTGATTGGTCTTGTCGGCCATGACCATGGCTTCGACACCGCTGACGTCCGGGCGCAACAGCGTGCGAAGCAGGGATGATCCCACCGCCATGAGCTGATCTTCGACCGAACCGTCGACGCCTTCAAAAAGGGACTGTGGTAAAAACTGATAGCAGCGGGCCGTAAAGGCCGCCCCGAACAGCGCCTCCTTGTTCTCGAAGTGCTTGTAGATGCTGAGCTTGGATATCTTCGCTCGCTGGGCGACCTTGTCCAATGTCGTCGCGTGAAAACCCAATTCCGCAAAGAGTTCGCTCGCGGCGTCGACTATCGTTTGGCCAAGCGCCTCGTTGGTGGGCCGGCCGCGCCGGCCCTGGCTTTTTTCGGTCACGGCAATTGCGATCCTTGACAGTATCGTTATTCTTGAATTACGATAACATGCAGTATCCGAAATGTGCAAGCCAAAGAATGGATTTTTACCCTGTCCTCCAAATCACTTTTCCCTGGGCCGCTTGGCGATATCGAATGCGTATCGCTGGACGAAATTTTGCGCCAGACCCAGCCCAACCCCCTCCATCAACAACACGGAGCTTATCACCATGGATGACGTCATCATCATCGGCGGCAGCTTTGCCGGTCTCGCCGCCGCCCTGCAGCTCGGCCGTACCCGCCGCAAGGTCACCGTTCTCGATACCGGCCTGCCGCGCAATCGCTTCGCTGGCCACTCGCATGGCCTGCTTGGCCACGATCACAAGCCACCGCTGGAGATCCTGGCTGAGGCGCGGCAGCAACTGGCGCGTTATCCCACGGTCAAGCTGGTCAATGCGCGGGCCGACAGCATCTCCGGCACCATCGACAATTTCTCCGTCCTCACTGGCGATGGCGAAAGCCTTGGGGCGCGCCGCCTGATCCTAAGCTATGGCGTTGCCGACCAGATGCCTGATGTTCCGGGCTTTGCCGAAAGCTGGGGCACATCCATCGTGCCCTGCCCCTATTGCGATGGCTTTGAAGTCGCCGACCAGCATTGGGGCCTCGTCTGGTCCGGCCCGCAGTCGCACACTTATGTGAGACTGTACCACGATTGGACCGACACGCTGACGGTCTTCGCCGATGGTCACGACATTGCACCCGATATCCAGGCCGATCTGGCGCGCCGCAACATACCTGTCGTTGATGGCCGGATCGCCGAAATCGCCCATCACCGGGGCCATATCACCACCGTTAATCTTGAAAGTGGCCGCAATGCCGCGGTCGATATCCTGTTCGCGCATCCGCGCAACAAGCCGTCCGCAAGCCTGCATGAATCACTGGGCCTCGCCACGGTCAATACGCCCCTCGGCATCGCCCTCAAGGTAGACGAGCGCCGCGAAACCAGCACGCCCGGCATCTATGCTGCCGGCGATCTTGCAAACCCAGCCATGGCCTCGGTCACCACGGCAATATCGCACGGCGCGACGGCGGGTATCTCCGCCCAGCAGTCGATGCTGGTTTGAAAGCACAGATTCCCTTCTCCGGTTGCCGCGGCTCTCGGATTCTGAAGGTTGCGGGCCGGTGTCATCGAAAACCGACTGGCCGGCTGACCCCGCAGTTTACCCGGCGCCTGAGGAGACGCACATGTCCAAAGCCAGAGACACCAAAGCCAGCATCAGCATCTCTGGTCCGACCACCCTTGGAAAAAGGCTGACAGACATGGAGTTCGAACACGTCACCTTCGACCTGCCACACGGCACTTTTCACGCGCTGCAGGGTGGTGATCCCGATGGTCAACCGACGCTCGTCTTGCACGGCTTCCCGGACCATCCGCCGACCGCGACGCCCTTCCTTGCCGAGCTCGGCCGCCGCGGACGTCACGTCGTCACACCCTGGCTTCGCGGTTACGCGCCGTCCCCGACCGCGGGGCCGTTCGACTTCGCAGCCCTCACCAGCGACGTGCTCGCGCTGATCGACCGCGCCCGGCTCAGCTACGCCGGAGCTGGTACATGGGGCTCTTTCAACTGCCGGGAAGCGGCTGGATGGTCACCGCTCGCGATCTCGCCCTCATCGACCGCCTCTCTGGCGTCTGTGTGATCTGGCCCAGTGGCTCTGGGAGGCGCTTCGTGTGTCGGTGAGCGAACAGACGCAGAGCCGGGAGGTGCGTGCCATGGGCTACCGCAAGCTGGCAGCGCGACCGAAACATCATGCGCAGGACCCTCAAGCGAGTGAGGCGTTTCAAAAAACGTCCCCGCCGCAGTGGTAGAGATCGCAAACGGGGCCGCTCAAGGCAAGCGAATAGAAATCTGGTTTCAGGACGAGGCCCGGATCGGTCAAAAGAACAAGATCACCCGCCGCTGGGCAAAGCGGGGCCCAAGGCTGTCCGCGCCGCATGATCAGCGCACACGCTCAGCCTATATCTTCGGTGCCATCTGCCCCAAGCTCGGCAAGGCTGCCGCTCTCGTGATGCCCTGGTATGATACTTACGCCATGAACCAACATCTTGCAGAAATATCCCATCATGTTGCCGATGACGCGCATGCCATCGTCGTCATGGACCAAGCGGGATGGCACATGTCCAACAATCTCGTCGTGCCGGACAACATCACGATCCTGCCCCTCCCGCCTAAGTCGCCGGAGCTTAACCCCGTCGAAAATCTCTGGCTCTTCGTGCGCGAGAACTGGCTGTCGAACCGCATCTTCAAATCCTACGACAATATCGTCGACAATTGCTGCGATGCCTGGCGCAAACTCGAAACCCGGCCTTGGCGCATCATGTCCATCGGGCGCAGAGACTGGGCAAATGGGTTCTGATCAATGAGGATGCGTATAAGCCAGAAGCCACCGATACCCACTGCACCTCGGCCAACAAATTGGAGCCCGTCAACTCTGCAAATGCGTCCTTCGCAAACGCTGATTGGGCGGGAAGCGAACATGGTGAAGACGTCTTCCTCGGCGGAAGTCGCTCGCCCATTTTTGCGGTCGCTTTGCCGAGCCGACTCCAGAGCAGGGCGACGAGATTATCGCCCTTATTATCGAGGCCAACATGCAGTTGCGTGTTGCCGAGGCGAGCGAGCGACTTTGACTACACCGACGCTCGGAAACAACCCGCCTGCCCTATGCGTCCACGAAATCAGTGCTGCGTGTGATGGCCTCCCATGCGTCGATCTCCTCGGCGACGTGATCGATTTTGCTTCGCGCGCGCCGGAGAGCATCGCTTCCCAGTAGGAGATGGAGCGGAGCCTTATCGCAGTCCACGAGAGCCAGGATTGCCTGCGCGGCGAGAACCGGATCGCCGGCCTGTCGGCCATGGGCAGCGTCAAAGGCTGCTGAACTCTTCCCGACCGATTCCGCGTACGCTTCACCGGCGGCATCGCTCTTTCGGATGGAGTGGCCCGATAGGAAATCCGTGCGGAATGCACCCGGGGCGACCGCTGTGACTTTGATACCGAACGGCGCGACCTCCAGCGCAAGGGCCGCCGACATCCCTTCTAGGGCAGCTTTGGCGGCAGAATACATGGCGGTTCCGACGCCAGGGGCGCGGCCTGCGACAGAGGTGACATTGACGATATGACCACGTCCCTGCGCTCGCAAGTGCGGTAGGGCTGCCTTGATGATGCGGAATGGGCCGAAGACGTCGACGGCAAAAAGCCTTGCGACATCCTCGTTGGCTGCCATCTCGAGCGCGCCGAGTAGGCCATAGCCCGCGTTGTTGACGATAACGTCAATCTGTCCCGCGATCTCAAAGGCCCGACGTGTGACAGCCTCCGCGGCCTCGCCGTCGCTAAGGTCGGCCGAAAGAATGTGCAACCGACCCGGACCGTGTTCTATGGGCAGGTCGGTCCCGCGGACCGTGCCAATGACAGTATCGCCCCTTGCTAGCCCTGCCTCGGCCAGTGCTTTCCCAAGGCCGCGTGAAATGCCGGTGATGAACCAAGTGGTCATGAAATGCTCCTTCGCTTTCGACAAGAAGGAACTTGCCACATCGCCTGGCGCTGTATAATCCGCAGGAAAGTGAATGTCCTTGTTAGGCAAACTTAACAATGCAAGACATGTTGGTGGACAAGCTTCCGGCGGGCAACGACTACAATCAAATGCGCGCCTTCATCGCCGTTGCCGAATACCTGAGCTTCAGCCGCGCCGCAGAGGTGCTCGGTGTGTCGCCATCGGCACTTAGCCAGATGATCCGCAGCTTTGAGGAACGGGTGGGAATGAGGCTCCTCCATCGAACGACCAGGAACGTATCACTGACGGAGGTTGGCGAGAACCTGTTCCGACGCGTTCGACCCGCGGCGTTCGAGTTGGGTGAAGCCCTGGCACAGACAAGAATTGCTGGCGAGCGACCGGCGGGCACTGTCCGCGTCCACACGTTCCGCTCGGCGGCGCAGAAGCATATCGAACCAATCCTCACGAGCTTTGCCGAACGCTATCCCGACATCGTGCTCGACATCACGATCGATGATGAGGCGGTTGACATCGTCGCTCGAGGCTATGATGTCGGGCTAAGGATCGGCGAGGTCATTGAACGAGATATGGTCGCTGTCCGTCTGGGACCTGAGTTACGCCAACTGGCTATCGCGACACCTGACTACTTCCGCCGGCATGGTCGTCCCGAGCATCCGCGTGATCTTGTCCACCACCGATGCGTACGGTGGCGCTGGCCTGGACATCGGGCGCCTTATGCCTGGGAATTCTTCGAGAACGACGCATGGTTCAGCGTCGCCGTCAACGGTCCCCTCATCGTGAGCGACAAGGAAACGGCGGTGAATGCTGTTCTTCAAGGGCTGGGAATAGGATTTGCGGTCGAGGACACGGTAGCCGATTATCTTGCGCAGGGACGCTTGATCAGTTGCCTCGAAGCTTGGTCCGCGCCGTTCCCGGGTTGGTTTGTCTGCTACCCGCAGCAGCGGCAGATGGCTCCTGCCCTGCGAGCGTTCATTGATGCCGTCAGGTCTGGGCTGTCCGTTCCCATTGCTGAGCTTTCAGGAGGAGCAAATGTTGTCGGCTGAACAGAAGGACGAGTTTGTCCGCCTCTTCGACGCGCAACTCCCATCAAGTGAAGGCGATGCAGACGCATATCTGGAAGTCGATAGCTTCCGAATGTTCGCCGCTACGGAAAAAGGCGACCTGCTCGCCCGCCTTGCCCTCTCTAGCAGCGAGACGATGGATCTGGCGATCAATCCTCTCTGTGCTGTGCGCCTTGCGGCGACGATCCTCGATCTCGTTGGCAGGTCGGGTGACTTCGTGGTCGATCTCACCCTTTATGATGCCCAGACCGGCGAGCAGATGGTACGGCTACGCCCTTGAGTGGAGGCGTAAGTTCACGCATCCAATATACTGTTGCCCTGCCACGATCCGCTCGATGTCAACCCGCCCGCTGTGCTCATTGCAAGGCAGCCGGACGACGTCTGAGGCTGACCGTGCCCCCGCAGAGACGACAGCCGTCGGCTCAGTAAGATATCTGCGCCACGATGGGGCAATGATCGGAAATGGCGAGCTTTTGATCGCTACCATCAGGTTTGGTTCCCGCTATGCTGCTACCGAGATCGCCGATGCTTAAATGCTTGGCACCTTGTGAATTTTTGACCCCGCGCCCGACAAGGATGTGATCAAGGCCAACCGGGTTGCCGCAACCAAGATATCCTGGCGCGCTTAGCAAAGCGCGCTCTTCGCGGTCCAACGGACGGCTTTCGCTAACATCGCAGAGCAGCGAGCCGACCTCATTCGTCTCGCAGTGTTCGTCGAGTAGGCGCATCACGCTAGTGGCTGGCGCACCGTCAATTAGATCCTCGATCAAGGAATTGGTGAGCGAAGCCGGTATGTGTGGTGATGCTGGCGAACCACCGTCCGTCCTGACGGGCGAGAGATCACGCAGTTCATGCCAAAAGTTTCTGTTAAAGTCGCCCATTAGGACCACTTTGGCATCGTCAGCTGTCTCGCGCTCGATCCACGCTTCGAGCGGCTCGACTTGCTGCTGCAGTATAGGGCAATGATCTCCGGGCGACGCTAGCCTGCCGTTCTCGAAGGGCGAGACGCATCTGGATTTCAAATGGACGGACAGTATCCGGACGGTCGTCCCGTCGATATCGAGGGAGAGGGCCAGGCCGGGCCGAGGCCGCTCACTTTCGGGATTGCCGGGAAGGCTTACAGGGTCCTCGACGGCACAAGAGATCTTAGTTCCCACTGATTTCTTCCACGCAATCACGATACGCTGAACCTTGTATCCAACGACCGCGCAGAAATCGTACTGATTGCCGTGATCCGGAAGGATTTCCCGAATGGAATCCTCTCCGTTGACTTCTTGGAAGGCAATAATGTCTGCGGGCACCGAGGATGCGACGTATCTTGCAAGGCTTTTATGCCGTTCTTGGTATCCGGCAGGTTTTACGAAGACAATCTTGTTGTCCCGATCTCGGTAAACGCCGCAAACGGGAAACCTCGTCGTATCCCAGCCGTCGATTTTGAAAGCGTCGACGAACCAGCCGGGTTTGGAATCCGGACCGCTTCCCTCGCGCCAGACATCAGCCGTGGCATCTTTGACATATCGCTTGCTGCAGAGGTCAATCCACTGGTTGGCCGTCGCCAAATCCATGTGCCAGCCAAGGTTCCAGCTTGCGATCGTAACGTCTTTTGCTTGGGCGCTAAAGCCGCAAGCAAGCATCCATGACAATGCAACTGCGAACCTCAACATGAACGCCCCTTGCTCAGAAGTTGGTTCGCAGAGATAGATACAATTTTAGCTTTGGCGCAAGTACAACGATAGCGATCGGCTATGGCCGGGCTTGCCCGTCAAGCTTCGGCGTTCCGGCGAGCTGACACCGTCAACCAGATCGCGGAAATCAGAAAGTAGAAGGCACCGAAGGCGGCATATGGGGCGACGTCGAGAATGGAAGGCGGCGTGGTACCGAGCGATTGGGTGATCATAAACCCGCCAGCCAGGCAGGACTGGCCTCCGCTCAGGATCATCGCCCACTGCGCACCATAGCCGCGCCACCGGCGGACACCGGTCATCAGCTGGAGTGCACCGGACAGAATGGCCCAAACACCAAACACGGCCAAAATGGCATAGGTGCTTTTCGTCGCGGCCAAGATCACGGTAAGCGTCGTAACGGTGCTGACGAAGATGTTGAGGGTTTGCGAGCTGTTCGCTTTGAAGCCGCCATTTGTGCGGGCGTCGACAAGGTTCGCAACGGCATCCCATGCAGGGTAGATTACGAGTAATCCCGATGCCAAGATCGGGTTGCCGGCGTAGAGAATGGCGGCCGCCACCCAGATGATCGAGAAGGCTGCACGCACGTAGTAATAGGATCGCAACCAGTTGGACTGCGAGGATTGTTGGCTGATCATAGCTGGCTCCGTTTATGTTTTGTCTACCTTCTAGTAGGTAGCATTGAAAATTCTGTCAAGTAGTTATAGATTTCCTATAGAACGTTGACAGGCTTCCTACCAATAGGTAGGAACAGCCATGGAGACAATGCCTTCGACCTCGGACAAGATATTGGACATCGCGCAGTCACTCATCGTGAGAGGTGGCTACAATGGCTTCAGCTATGCCGATATCTCGGGTGCCATTGGAATCCGGAAGGCAAGCATCCATCATCATTTCCCGACCAAGAGCGAGCTGGTCGTGGTTCTCGTTGATCGATATCGTCGGCAAGCATCCGAGGGCCTCAAGGCCCTGGACGAGAGCTTTCCCAACCCGCTCGAGCGACTGAAAGCTTATCTCGGCTATTGGCAGCAATGTATCAAGGACGCATCGGCACCGATCTGCGTCTGCGCCATGCTCGCCGGCGAGATGGCAATGTTGCCAGAGGAGGTAGCCGCGAGAGTGCGTGCGCATTTCCAGCGGTTGGCTCAATGGTTGAATGACGTTTTGAAGGCTGGGGCGGACCAAGGCGCATTCCAGCTCACCAAAAAGCCCGCTGACGAAGCTCAGTTATTCATGGCAACAGTGCACGGCGCGATGTTGTCAGCGCGGGCCCTGGACGATCCCAAGCTGTTCAACGTCATCACAAAACCTCTACTCGACAGATTGAAGGCAGCTGGCGTCGGTTGGAATTCGTGAAGGTCACGCAAGGTAATCACTACATCCGTGTTCGCGTCCCAGGCGCTTGCTGACGGGCGCTGGAGTACCGTTTGTGAAACCGCTGCGACAAACCGTTCAGTGAAGCGCGCCCAGCTATGTCGCCGTCCCAAATCGTGCCGGTTGTGAGCGATAGAATCGGTTTCTATCGCTCACAAATTGTAGGAGCATGAGTTATAGAAAGGACGTCTATACCTCATGAAGTGGAATTGGACGCAGCAAGCTTGGCCTCAATTCATTTATGACGAGGCTCACCTCAAGACACTGGAAGATCGTTTTCTTCTATCTTCTGGGGAAGTGATCGGGGCTGTCCGTCACATCCGTGATGAGGAGCGCAATCTGCTGTCTGTCGAGCTTTTAAGCGACGAGGCCGTAAAAACCTCGGAGATAGAAGGCGAAATGCTCGATCGACTGAGTGTCCAATCCTTGTTGCGCCGGCAATTCGGTCTCGATGCTGACAACTGTCCCGTAAAGCCGCAAGAGCGTGGGATCGCCGAAATGATGGTCGATGTGTACGAGACCTGTTCGGGCCCACTCAATCACGAAACGCTGTTTCGCTGGCATGGGATGCTGATGACAGGAAACCGTCATCTTGAAACGATCGGCAGATATCGGACCCATGACGAAGCCATGCAGATCGTGTCCGGCCGTCTCGACCAGCCAACCGTTCACTATGAAGCTCCACCGTCAAGGCAAGTGCCGGCAGAAATGGAAGCTTTCATGGACTGGTTCAACAGATCAGCGCCGAGCGGTGAAAGTCCCCTGCCCGCTCTGACACGAGCGGGATTGGGTCATCTGTATTTCGAAAGCATCCATCCATTTGAAGATGGCAATGGCAGAATTGGCCGGGCGCTTGCGGAAAAATCACTGGCGCAGAATATCGGCCAACCGAGCCTGATCTGGCTGGTCTATTTTGCCGAAACCGTTCTCGAGGCACAGCAGACGGCCCTGGAGCGTGTGGCCTTCTTCATCGCCAAGGCGCATTCGTATGACCGCTTTCGCGATCTGCTCAACGAGCGGCAGGAGAAGGTCATTGCTCGCATGTTTCGTGAAGGCCCAATGGGTTTCAAGGGTGGATTAAGCGCTGAGAACTATATCTCGATCACCCGAAGTTCCCGAGCGACCGCCACGCGCGACCTTCATGATTTAGTGGAAAAAGGTGCACTCAAGCGTGCGGGTGAGCGACGGTACACGCGCTATGCCCTAAATCTGCCTGCAATTAAATAGCGGCCGACAAGGGCACTTACCGAAGCTTCCAGCACAACGGCGCTTGTAGCTCGGTGACTGCCGGCGTCCTCAGAAAACACCTCTTTCTGTCGTCAAACGCTTGTCATTCTGGTGTTCCGCTTCGATAGCTTTGAGACTTTCGATCAGAAGATCGGACAGTGCAGCGTATCCATCCGAGGAAGGCCGCGGGATTTTGGACGCCGCGCGTGGTAACGTCGGTCCATGGAGATCGATGAGGACAGGATCGACGATGCAGTTTTGGCGCTGTTATGGCTGACGCTGCGTAACGAGCGATAGCTTAGCAGGGCTGACGAGCAAATTTCCTCGTCGCATGACGTCCCTGCGATGCCGACGGTTCGACGCGCTCCAGGCAAGAGAAATCCCTTGCACTTGCGTATCTGGTTGGGACATCTTGGTTGGCTACTCACCGAGGGAACTTTGAGCATTCTGAAGCATTCTTGATCATCTTCAGGGGAGGACGTCATGAAGTGCTGCCGCCATGCTGCTGTCACCGTGCTCTTCTTAGTGGTGACAGGCGCTGCATATGCCGATGAGGCGCCTTTCCTCCAATCGCTGGCCGGTGATTGGACCGGAGGAGGCATGATGAAGCGCACGACATCCTCGTCCCCGATCAACCTCAACTGCAATTTCAAGACGCAGGCCAGTGGCGAGGCGCTTTCGATGCAGGGAATTTGCCGTGGGATGATCGTCGTCACACGAGCGGTTTCCGCCAACATCAAAGTCAACGGCGCGCACTATGCCGGCAGTTACATCGGCCCGGCAGGGGGCGTTTCGGGCCTGCGTGGAACGCGCAGCGGCGATGCTATCAACTTCGCCGTGCGCTGGTCGAAGGTAATCAATGGCGATCGCAGCGCCAGCATGACGATCCAACGTGTGGACGACAATGCGATCCGGATCCGAACGGTCGACGTGGATCCGGCGTCCGGCCAGCAGGTCGTGACAAGCGATCTCAATCTGCGTCGCAACTGAGATCCTCTGCAGGGATAGGACCCCTCGTCTGAGCAAGTCGGGAAACCTATATAGCCGCAAAACGCCGGCGATTTTTGCCGACTGAACCGGAGATATGTATGAGCCGCGACCCGTACGAGCTTCTCGGCGTGAAAAAGGACGCCACGCAAAAAGACATTCAAAGCGCATTTCGCAAGCTCGCCAAGAAACTTCACCCCGACCTTAACCCCGGCGACAAGAAGGCGGAGAGCCGTTTCAAGGAGATTTCTGCTGCTTACGAACTGCTGAGCGACGAAGAAAAGCGCGGGCGCTTCGACCGCGGCGAGATCGACATGACCGGCGCCGAGCAGCCGCAGCGCCACTACTATCGCGACTATGCCTCGGCCGCCAACGCCGGCAATCCTTACCACAACAGTGCGGGTTTTGCCGATTTCGGCGACAGTGACGATGTATTCTCGAGCTTCTTTTCGCGACGCGCACGTGGAGGAGAATTTCGCGCACAAGGCCAGGACCGCCACTACTCGATGGAGGTGGATTTCCTCGATGCCGTCAACGGCACGAAGACACAGATCCGTTTGCCGGATGGGCCAGCGCTCGATCTGCAGATACCGCCTGGAACGCGTGATGGCCAGACGCTCAGGCTGCGAGGCAAAGGCGAGCCCGGTATCGGCGGCGGCCCATCTGGAGATGCGCTCGTGGAAATTCGCGTGCGTCCGCATCGCTTCTATGTTCGTGATGGCGACGACATTCGCTTCGATCTGCCGATTACGCTGCGCGAGGCCGTGCTCGGCGGCAAGGTGCGTGCGCCGACGCCGTCCGGTCCTGTCAACCTCACATTGCCGCCGCATTCGAACACCGGGAAGGTTTTGCGCCTGAAGGGCAAGGGCGTTCCGAAGAAAGGCGGCAGCGCTGGAGACATCTACATCTCGCTGAAGATCGTGCTGCCGGACGCTCCCGATCAACAGTTGACCGAGTTCATGACCGGCTGGACGGCAGGCGATGCGCAGGATCCGAGAAAGGGCATGGGAGCATAGCCATGGATGATCTTGAATTCCGGCGTTTTCTGAAGATCGATGTGAGGGTGCTTGAGGTCTGGGTTGAGCAGGGATGGCTGCTGCCGCAGACACGTAACGGCGCTCGCGATTTTCGCGACAGTGATGTTGCGCGGGCGCAGCTCATCCTCGACCTGACGCGGCATATGGGTGTCAACGACGCCGGCGTCGACCTCATTATGGATCTCATCGATCAGATTCATGGATTGCGCGGAACGCTTCGCGAATTGCTTACCGCCATGGAGGAGCAGGACGAGGAGGTCAAGCGCAGGCTGCGTGGTAAGCTAGACGACATCGCCGGCATCCGGGGCCTTTGACCAATCGCCTGTTGACTCCTGCTCGCAGGGCCTGGCGATATCATCTGAAAGGGTGACCACCCTCAAGGAGGCATGAATGACCCAGGATAATCATCACGAGCAGATCGACTGGCGCGAGCATGGCGTAAAGGTCATTCCAGGCAACTCACTTGATCCCAATACGGCGCAGACACCCGGAATGAACCGGGCAACGGCGATCAATCATGCGCGCGCCGGGGCCGAAAAGATATGGGCCGGCACCGTCACCATCCACGCGAATGCGAAGACCGGCGCCCATCACCACGGCGATCTCGAAAGCATCATCTATGTGGTCAAGGGAAAGGCGCGCATGCGCTGGGGCGAGCATCTCGAATTCACGGCAGAGGCCGGCCCCGGCGATTTCATCTATGTGCCACCTTACGTGCCCCACCAGGAGATCAATGCCAGCCGTGACGAGACCCTAGAATGCGTCGTCATCCGCTCCGGCCAGGAGCCGGTGGTCGTCAATCTCGATATCGAACCAGTCGAAAAGCCGGAAGACGTGCCATGGATCGATCCGATCCATAGGCAGTAACGCCCTTACAGTGAATCCTTGAGAATAGCCGCAAAGCTCGGATCAAAGGCGCGGCTGATCGGGTCGGCGGCTGCGCCAAGGGCGACGGCCCAGGGGTCGGTCATTCCAAGCTGGAAGCGAGGAATGAGCCGGTCTCGGCGATCGGCGATCGACGGTGGGAGTGGGTGCATTGCCTCGACCAGACGTCGCGCCAGGGCTTCCGGCGCGCCGCCGCAGAGGATCACGGTCTGCGGATCGAAGATCGATTCGATCAGGTGCACGCTCCAGCGCAGATCCATCACGGCTTCTTCAATCCAGCTCTGAATTCTCGCGTCATCGTTCATCGCCAGTTCGTTCACCATCGCGTAGACGCCTGGATCGGCGGGATCGATCGCCAGATGCTGGTAGAGCGAGGCGAGTGAAGCGCGATGTTCGAGTGGGGTCGGGCTGCCACTTGCCGAAAGCAGGGCCATGCCGATTTCGCCGGCATTGCCATGCGCACCGCTATAAAGTTCCCCGCCGAGGATCAGGCCGGCACCGATACCGTAACCGAGATAGAGGCAGACGGCGTGATCGAGCCCGTGGGCGGCGCCAACCATGCGCTCTGCCGTGGCGCATGCAGCCGCGTCGTTTTGCAGACGAACGCCAAGCCCTGTGCCCGTCGCAAGCGTTTCCAGCAGCGGAAATTTCTGCCAGGCTGCCATCATCCAGGGATCGTCACCGGTCGCCTCGATACCGAACGGGCCGGGCATTGCCGCACCCAGACCAACGAGCCGCCGCTCCGATTGCGCGACAAGCCCAGCAAGATCGCGACGGACCTTGTCGATGAGTTGGAGAATAACCGCTGCACCGCGTGACGGGCCATCGGGCGGCAGGTTCGCCTCGGCTCGCGTCAGCACGTTGCCGACAAGATCGACGGCGATGGCACGGGTTACGTGACGATCAATCTGTAGCCCGATCGCAAACGCCCCTTCCGGCACCAGCCGATAGGGTGTCGATGGTTGGCCCCTGCCCTTGCGTACGGCTTCCTGCGCGGTGACCAGCCCTTCCTGTTCGAGTTCGTCGATAATGTTCGACACGGTCTGCTTGGTGAGCTTCGTGGCGCGCGCCAGATCAGCGCGCGAGAGCGCCCCGTTCATCCTCAGGGCATCCATCATCACACGCCGGTTATGGGCGCTGGTGCCTTCATGATTGGTGCCACTCTTTGCCCGTATCAGGCGCGTGTCGTTCATCCTGAATTCCCTCTTGACAGCAGTAGAATATTGAAGAAGTAATAAGTCAAGACAATTGACTTAATAAGGAACCAAAGAGTTCCAGGGAACGCAACGAGCCAGAAGGCGGCTCTGACGACGCTCTGAATCTGGCAGCTGGCTCACCGGCGCCTTTTCGACAGCTGATGGCGACGACCGCCGCCCTCAGGAATTGGGTGAATGTCAAAAAACTGGAGGCTGGAATGTTGAAATCCTTAAACAAGACGCTGCTTGGAGCGGCACTGATTGGTGCATCTTTTGCGCCACACGCCTTTGCCGAAACGACGATCAATGCGTTGTTCATGGCGCAGGCCGCCTATAGCGAAGCCGATGTCCGTGCCATGACGGATGGCTTCTCAAAGGCAAACCCGGACGTCAAGGTCAATCTCGAATTCGTTCCCTACGAGGGCCTGCACGACAAGACGGTGCTCGCCCAAGGTTCTGGCGGCGGTTATGACGTCGTCCTCTTCGACGTCATCTGGCCGGCCGAATACGCGACCAACAAGGTGCTGGTCGACGTCTCCTCGCGCATCACCGACGACATGAAGAAGGGCGTTCTGCCTGGCGCATGGACGACGGTTCAGTACGACGGCAAGTATTACGGCATGCCGTGGATCCTAGACACCAAGTATCTGTTCTATAACAAGGAAATCCTCGAAAAGGCAGGCATCAAGGCCCCGCCGAAGACATGGGACGAGCTGACCGAACAGGCAAAGACGATCAAGGACAAGGGCCTTCTCGCAACGCCGATCGCCTGGAGCTGGTCGCAGGCCGAAGCCGCGATCTGCGACTACACCACGCTCGTCAGCGCCTACAAGGGCGACTTCCTGAAGGACGGCAAACCGGACTTCCAAAATGGCGGCGGTCTCGACGCGCTGAACTACATGGTGTCCAGCTACAAATCTGGCCTGACCAACCCGAACTCCAAGGAATTCCTGGAAGAGGATGTGCGTAAGGTCTTCCAGAACGGCGATGCCGCTTTTGCGCTGAACTGGACCTACATGTACAACATGGCGAACGATCCGAAGGACAGTAAGGTCGCGGGCAAGGTCGGCGTCGTCCCGGCTCCGGGCGTGGCAGGCAAGAGCGAGGCGTCGGCTGTTAACGGCTCGATGGGTCTTGGCGTCACGACCGCCAGCAAGCATCCCGATGAGGCTTGGAAGTACATCGCCTTCATGACCTCGCAGGCGACGCAGAACCAGTACGCCAAGCTTAGCCTGCCGATTTGGGCCTCCTCCTACGAGGACCAGACCGTGACCAAGGGCCAGGAGGAACTGATTGCTGCAGCCAAGATCGGTCTCGCCGCCATGTATCCGCGCCCGACGACCCCGAAGTATCAGGAACTTTCGACGGCCCTGCAGCAGGCGATCCAGGAAGCCCTGCTTGGCCAGTCCTCGCCGGAAGACGCTCTGAAGTCGGCTGCAGAAAACAGCGGTCTCTAAGCGATATAACCGTCCAGGCGGCCTGGTGCCGCCTGGCTCCACTTTGACAATCCGATGAACTGAGAGGGCGCCTCATGTCCGGCACCTGGATGACAACGCGCGCGTGGCTTTTGATGTTGCCGCTGCTTGTCGTGATGATCGCCGTCATCGGATGGCCGCTCGTCGACACCGTAGGGCTGTCTTTCACCGACGCAAAGCTCGTCGGCACCGCCGGCAACTTCGTCGGCATCGATAACTACGTGAAATTGGTCTCCGGCTCGAATTTTCAGAAGAGCCTGATCACGACCACTTGGTTCGCGGTCATTTCGGTCGCCGCCGAAATGGTGATCGGCGTTCTTGCAGCCCTTCTCCTCAATCAGGATTTCCGCGGCCGCGCGCTGTTGCGCGCGCTGATGATCCTTCCCTGGGCGCTGCCAACGGTGGTGAACGCGACGCTCTGGCGGCTGATCTACAATCCGGAATACGGCGCGCTCAACGCAGCGCTGACGCAAATCGGCCTGATAGACGCCTATCGCTCGTGGCTCGGCGAACCGGGCACGGCGCTTGCCGCCCTGATCGTTGCCGATTGCTGGAAGAACTTCCCGTTGGTAGCGCTCATTGCGCTTGCTGCCTTGCAGGCAGTGCCGCGCGACGTCACCGCTGCCTCGCTGGTCGACGGCGCCGGCCCCTTCGCCCGCTTTCGCTTCGTGATCCTGCCTTATCTCGCCGGCCCGTTGATGGTGGCATTGGTCCTGCGCACCATCGAGGCCTTCAAGGTCTTCGACATCATCTGGGTGATGACCCGTGGCGGTCCCGCCAACAGCACGAGGACGCTATCGATCCTGGTCTATCAGGAAGCGTTCTCCTTCCAGCGCGCTGGCTCCGGTGCCTCGCTGGCACTGATCGTTACACTGCTGGTGACGCTGCTTGCCGTCGCCTATGCCGCGCTGGTGCGCAAGACCGCAGGGAGTGCTGGCTGATGGAACGCAAGAGCCCGATCTTTTCAGTCTTCATTTATGCTTGCGCGTTGCTGCTTGCCGCCGTCATTCTCGCACCAATCCTGTGGCTGTTCATCATGAGCATCTCTCCGGCTGCCGACCTTGCTGCCAAGCCGCTGCGCTGGTGGCCGCAGTCGGCTGATTTTTCGCGTTACGGCGTCCTGTTGTCGACCATCGAAAACAGCGCTGGCGCGGCCTTCACCTCGTCGCTCAGAAACAGCATCGAGGTTGCAGGCATGGCGACGATTGCAGCCATCGCGCTGGCCATTCCGGCCGGCTGGGCCGTGTCGCGGACGCCTTCCGTCGGCTGGTCGCTTTCAATGGTCATTGCCACGTATATGCTGCCGCCGGTGGCCCTTGCCGTGCCGCTCTACATGGGCTTGGCCCATCTCGGCATGCTGAACAACGTTTTCGGCCTTGCTCTCGTCTATCTGACGATCCTTGCCCCTTTCACGACATGGCTCATGAAGTCCGGCTTTGACTCCATCCCGAAGGAAATCGAAGCAGCAGCCATGATCGACGGCGCGGGTCTGCTCCAGACTTGGAAAATCATCACCCTGCCGCTCGCCATGCCGGTCGTCGCAACCTCGGCGCTGTTTGCCTTCCTGCTCGGCTGGGATGAGTTCTTCTATGCGCTGCTCTTCACCTCCGACCAGCGCGCCAAGACACTCACGGTTGCCATTGCCGACCTCGCCGGTGGCCGTGTCTCCGATTACGGACTGATCGCAACCGCCGGCGTGCTTGCCGCCCTGCCCCCGGTGCTGGTTGGTCTTGTCATGCAACGAGCCCTGATTTCCGGGCTGACCAGCGGCGGCGTCAAGGGATGACAAGCACCATGGGAACGAGACGACCAGCCGGCCTGATCGCAATCGATCACGAAATGTCGCGCCAGCATGCCGACGCCCTGGCGTCCTACGCTGGCGCGACGCAGACTGCTCAAACCATCGCGGCATCGCTGAAGAAGAAAGGCAGCCTCCTCCTTCTTGGCATGGGCGGGTCCCATGCTGTCGGTCGTGCCGTCGAACCGCTTTATCGCGCCCTCGGCATCGATGCGATCGCCCTGCCTCTTTCCGAGCAATTGGGGCAGCCGCTTTCGCTCGAGAGGCGAACCGTGCTCATTACGTCGCAATCCGGCGAAAGCGCCGAAGTGGTGCGCTGGTTCAATGAGACCGGTGGCGGCTCCGACACGTTCGGACTGACGCTGGAGGCAGGATCATTTCTGGCGCGTACAGCACCCTGCCTCATCGGTGTTGGCGGCACGGAACTGGCGTTTGCGGCCACCCGCAGCCTGACTGTCTGCTTTGCGCTGCATCTTGCAGTGCTGGCGGCCCTTGGCGAGGATCCTGCAACCGCGCTTGCCGCTCTCACCTTTCCCGAAACGCCAGACATCGATGCCGCTGTTGCGGCGCTGGATGGCGTTTCTGCCGTCGTCACCTCCGGCAGGCGCCTCCAGGGCCTGGCGGAAGCGCTGGCGCTTGGCCTGACGGAGCTCTCCCGCCGCCCCTGCTTTTCGCTGGAGGGCGGGCAGTTGCGACACGGGCCGATGGAAATGCTTGGCTCGACAATCGGTGTCGTTCTTTTTCGAGGAGAAGACAGCACGGCCGGCTTGGTCACGGCCATGGCTGTATCAGCAGTCGAAACCGGCGCTCCGGTGATCATCTTCGATGCGTCGGGCAAAGAGCCGGTCGCAGGTGCCGTTACCGTCGGCTTCAAGGCGGCCACGGGTCTGGCGGCGATCTTCGCAATGCTGCCGGTGGCACAGCGCTTCATGATTGCGTTTGCTGGTGCGCGGGTCGAGAACGCCGGTACACCGGTGCGCTCCACCAAGATCACCCGGAGCGAATGATGCGTCCGCTTGCTGTTATCGGAAATGTCAATGTTGACCTCATCCTCGGCCCGGCGGCGCCCTGGCCGAAGGCCGGTACCGAGATCATCGTCGATCATGACGAACTACGCGTCGGCGGAGCAGCCGGCAACAGCGCCCTTGCCTGGAACGGCCTCGGCGTCGAGTTTGAGATTGCGGCCAATGTCGGCAACGATCAGTTCGGCCGGTGGCTGAGCGAGGCTTTTGGCGAGCGTGCCGCGAAGTGGCCCGTGCGCCCCGAGCAGACGACACTGTCCGTCGGCATCACCCATCCTGATGGGGAGCGCACGTTCTTCACGACCCGTGGCCACCTGCCGCGCTTCAGCCTGGCCGATGTGCTTGCAGTTCTCGATGGCGCGCAGCTGTCGGGCGGCTATGTGTTGCTCTGCGGCTCGTTCCTGACGGACGATCTCACGCGCGACTACGATGCGTTCTTCGACTGGGCGGACCAGCACGACATTGCGGTCGCGCTCGACACCGGCTGGCCGCTCGACGGCTGGACGGAAAGAAACTGCGATGCCACGCGACGTTGGCTGTCGCGCTGCGCAATCGCTCTTCTCAACGAGGTGGAATCCACCACGCTCGCCGGCCTCGACGACCCGGCCGAAGCAGCAGCAGACATCCGATCGCACATGCCGGATGGTGCGATCGTCGTTGTCAAACGAGGCCCGGATGGAGCTCTCGCGATCGGCGGTGACGGGAAAACCGTCTCGGCCCCGGCCCCCGCCGTCACGGTCGTCGACACGATCGGCGCCGGCGACGTTTTCAACGCCGGCTTTCTGGCGGCCCTGGCACAGGAAAGGTCTATCGCTGACTGCCTTGCGGCTGGAACAACAGTCGCCTCACGGGCCATTTCCACCCTTCCCCGCAATTACGGCGGACCGTCCGCCTCCGAGGAAACCGCTCAATGAGTGCGCTTGAAATTGTCAACATCCGCAAAACATACGGCGATGTCGAAACCTTGAAGGGCATCGACATTGCGCTCGAAAGCGGCGAGTTTCTCGTGCTGCTCGGTTCCTCCGGCTGTGGCAAGTCGACCCTGCTCAATATCATCGCAGGCTTGGCCGAAGCCAGCAGCGGCGACGTGCGCATCGGCGGGCGCTCCGTCCTTGGCGTGCATCCAAAGGACCGTGACATCGCCATGGTCTTCCAGTCCTATGCGCTCTATCCAAACCTGACCGTTCACCGCAACATCGGTTTTGGCCTGGAGATGCGCAAGGTTGCGGCTGCCCAGCGCGACCGGGCAGTGCGCGATACGGCCAAACTGCTGCAGATCGAAAACCTGCTCGAGCGCAAACCGAGCCAGCTGTCGGGCGGCCAGCGCCAGCGCGTTGCGATCGGTCGCGCGCTGGTGCGAAAGCCGGAGGTCTTCCTCTTCGACGAACCGCTTTCCAACCTCGATGCAAAATTGCGCATGGAGATGCGCACAGAACTCAAGCGCCTGCATCAGATGCTAAAGACCACGGTCGTCTATGTCACCCATGACCAGATCGAAGCCATGACGCTCGCCACCCGCATCGCCGTCATGCGAGACGGGCGGATCGAACAGCTTGGCGCTCCATCTGAGATTTACGACCGGCCGGCAACCCTCTATGTCGCCACCTTTGTCGGTGCGCCGCCAATGAACCTCTTGAACGTTACGGCGCGCGGCAGTGAACTTCAGATCGACGGGAGCGATACCGTGCTGCCGCTGCCGGAGGGACTTGAACCCCGACCCAAGAACGGACAAAAGCTGATCATCGGTATACGGCCGGAAGCATTTCGACTTGGCTCGACCGGCCTCACGGTTCCGGTGACGTGCGAGGTTGCCGAATTGACCGGCCCCGAGCTCGTCGTCACCGCTTTTGCCGGCACGCAACGGATCATGGCCTGCCTGCCGCCGCGCACGGCTTTGGAGAATGGCCAGCCGCTGACGCTTTCTTTCGACCGGGAGGCAATTCACCTCTTCGACGCAGAGAGCGGATCGCGCTTATAGGATCGGTTCCGGTACGGGACGAAATGACACCCGAAGCATATGCAATCGGGCGGTCCGGTGAGGGGCAAGCTGCCACGACAATTGAGGCGTGGCCGGGATGGCTCGGTTGGAAGAAGCCGCTTTGGATGAAGCTCGCCTTTCCGTTCGACGTTTTCAGACGGCGTGGATACAAAGTAGCCAAACCTCGCTTCCGGGCCATAGCTCCTGCTTCACGAGGAGAAATACCATCGAACAGGCCTCGGCCAAGATCGTTTCGATGCTCGACACCCACACAACCAAGCGTCTTAGCCAAGTCAAGGAACGCTTCATAAGAAAGGTATGGGCTGCTTTCTGATTAAGCGCTCATTTGATCATTTTGCATCGCGCTCGATGATCCACTCGACTTCAGCGACACGCTTCTTACGCACGAAGTCCCTGAAAACGCGTATGAGATCGTACGGAATTTGATTGCGCAGGAACCTGAGACCAAGGGCATTTTCGTCAATGGCGGCGGCATATCAGGCGTGCTGCGAGCCATGCGTGAGCTCCCGCCAGAACGGCAGGGCAAGATTCGAATTGTCTGCAGCGACGTCGGACCTGAAACCCGCAAAGGGCTAAGCGAAGGCCTGATCACAGCGTCGTTGTGCCATCCTCTCGACAAAATGCCGGGGGAGCTTATCGACGTCATGCTCAGACTGATCGAGCGCCGGGACACGTCCTCCATCGAACAGCGCATCGTGCCGTTCGATATTCTCACGCCGGAGAGTATATGGACGTAGTCAACGAATGCCATTCTAGAGCGCGAACAGCTCGCACCGGCACGACGTTAAACTCAAATCTTGCGAAGCAGGTTGCTTGCTGAGAAGCGTTCTCGCGGTTATCGGCTTCCAACGCATCTCTCCACGTAAATTTCCGACTAAGACTAACGCGCAAGAAATCGTTATGACACTGTCATACGATGTGGTACGACAGATCGAAAGGATGAACCGATCATGCGCACTAGCAAGCCCATCACTGTCAGTCTCGGAAAACAGCAGAAAGTTCTTGATACGCTTCTTGCATCCGGCGACTACGACACTGCAAGCGAGGCCTTGCGGGCTGGATTGCGCGCTCTGGAGCGCGAACGTGAGATGATTGATGAGGTCATGCGCGCCAAGATCCAAGAGGCGATTGACGATCCTCGGCCCAGCATTCCGGCCAATGATGTCTTCCGCGACCTGCGCGTTTTGCATGCGGAGCAGCCAAAGACCCGCAAGCGTGGCGTATAGCGTCGTCTTTCGCCCTGCGGCTGCGGCAGATCTGCGCAGTCTCTATCTCTACATTTTGGAACAAGCCGGTCACGACAAGGCGGGCGAGTACCTGGGACGGATCGAAACGGCCTGTCGTTCATTGGAAACTCACCCTAAACGCGGCACCGTACGGGATCATATATTGCCCGGATTGCGGATCATCGGGCTTGAACGAAGTGCCTCGATTGCATTTCGTGTTGAAGGCGACACGGTGGAGATCCTGCGTATTCTGCGATGCGGTCTGGAGATTCCGGTCGATTGGGCAGATGCCTGAAAAGGCCATAGAGCGCCAATAGCGTCGCTCTTCGGATCGGATGAGACTTGGGTCACTTCTAAGATTGAAATGTGCCCTACGGGGATCTGGCGTTTCGGGCTGCAATTGCCTCTGCGCCTAAAGAAATAGTTCAAACGGAAGATGAAATAGACTGTGTCGCAGTGCACTCCCTGACGGATAGCGTCCAAAGCACGTCCGTCGACCGTGTACGCTTTCAGAAACGGGATGTCGTGCTCGACCGCCTCGCCGATCTCACTGGTTTCGGCGCCGACGACGGCAAAGCCGTTGCGGGGCAGCGCGGGCCCGACAGCACCTCAAAGCCGGGGCAGGACGCGAGGCGCGGGCATCACCGGGGTGTTCAACGGCAGGCCGGCGAACCAAACATCGGCTGACGGGCGGCGGAACAGTGAGGGTTAGCCGAAAACGACCGCCCTCACCGCCCTGCCCTCGCCAACGACCGGGCGATATCGACGATGTCGTCGCGCGAGGCAGTTGGGTTGGTCTGTCTTAACGTCACGACACTAATTCGATGGCACCGGACATGGACTTACCCCCCAGATGTCGCCGGCATATTCGGCGATGGTGCGATCGCTTGAGAACTTTCCTGAAGCAGCGATGTTCAGGATCGTTTTTCGGCTCCACGCTTCCGTTTCTCGATAGAGTGATTGAAGGCGGGAATCTGCTTCCATGTACGAGGTGAAATCAGCCAAATGCATGTACGTATCGCCGCCAACCAGAAGTATGTTGCGCAGCGCGTCGGTGATCATCGGCTCATTCCGCGAAAATTCACCCGAGAAGACGAGATCAAGGACAGCGCGTATCTCGGGCTCGTTCTCATAGTGCCAGCCGGGGCTATACCAGCCGCGGCTCTTTGCGACTTGGTCTGCCGTCAGCCCGAACAGGAAGAAATTTTCTTCGCCTGCGGCTTCGGCCATTTCGATAGTTGCACCGTCACGCGTGCCGATCGTGAGAGCACCGTTCATCATGAACTTCATGTTGCTCGTGCCGCTAGCCTCGTATCCCGCTGTTGAGATCTGGTTAGAAACGTCGCTGGCAGGAATAAGCTGCTCGGCGAGCGACACGCAGTAGTCAGGGAGGAATAACAGCCGAAGGCGACCGCGTACCAACGGATCGCCGTCGATCGTGGCGGCGAGGTTGTTCAAAAATTTTATAGTCAGCTTGGCCACGTGGTAGGCCGGAGCCGCCTTTCCAGCGAAGAAAAACGTGCGCGGCGGCATATCGAGATCAGGGTTCTGCCGCAGCCGACGGTACAGAGCGACGACCCGTAGCCCATTCAAGAGCTGTCGCTTGTATTCATGGATGCGCTTCACCTGGCTATCGAAAATCGTGTCAGGATCAACCAGAACGCCCGCTTGCGACTTGAGCCAATCAGCAAAACGGACTTTGGCCTTGCGCTTTGCCGTTCGGACGGCGGCAATGAACCCGCTGTCATCGGCAAGTAACCTCAGACGTTCGAGGTCCGCCGCGTTCGTTATCCAGCGGTCGCCGATAGCCTCAGAAATACATCCGGCAAGACCCGGATTTGACAGCAATAGCCAACGGCGCGGAGTGACGCCGTTTGTCTTATTGTTGAAACGACCAGGATAGAGCTCCGCGAGATCCCCCACGGTGACGCTTCGGAGCAGCTTCGAATGTATTTCTGCGACACCGTTGGTGCTATGGGAGCCTGCTATTGCGAGGTGAGCCATGCGCACCAACTGATTGCCCTGCTCGACAACAGCTATGCGCTCGATGCGGCCATTGTCCCCCGGCCAGCGGGTTTGCACCTCTTCCCGTAAGCGGCGATCGATTTCCAGGATGATTTCCAGATGCCGCGGAAGCATCAACTCAAACCAGCGTAGCGGCCACTTCTCCAACGCTTCCGGAAGGAGGGTGTGGTTTGTGTATGCAAGCGTCCTTTTCGTGATGTCCCATGAATGCTCCCAGCCAAGTTTTGCCGTATCCAGGAGGATCCGCATAAGCTCCGCGACGGCGAGACTAGGATGGGTATCATTGAGTTGGATAGCCACCTTTCCCGGCAGATCGTCCCAACTGCTGTTGCTGCTTTGAAAGCGTCGAACCAAGTCGGCCAGCGAGCACGAGACAAGAAAATATTCCTGCACGAAGCGAAGGCCTTGTCCCATGCTTGTCGAATCGTCCGGATAAAGAACGCGTGTTACAGTTTCCGCTGTCAGCCGTTCGGCCAGCGCGCCAACGAATTCCCCGGCGCTAAACTCCTGGAAGTCAAATACGTCGGGGGTTGCGGAGGCCCAGAGCCGCAATGTGTTTATGGTTTTTCCGCCATATCCTACTACGGGTCGGTCATAAGGGATTCCGAGCAAGCGCGAGGGCACGCCGGGGATGGCTTTCAGGCTTCCCCCGCGCACTTCGAACGAACATCCAAGCTCGACCGGCACTGCCAAGTGAGGTCGGGCAACCTCCCAGGGATCGGGCCTGCGCAACCAGTTGTCCGGTTGCTCGCGTTGCCAGCCATCTACAATCGACTGTTTGAAAATTCCGTACTCATAGCGCAAGCCATAGCCCATTCCCGGCAATTGCATCGTCGCCATGGACTCGAGGAAGCATGCTGCCAAGCGTCCAAGCCCGCCATTGCCGAGCCCGGCGTCGGGCTCTTCGATAAGCAAGGCCAACTCGTCCAATTGATGTCTATGAAAAAATCGAGCGGCAGGACCACCAAGCCCCAGGTTGACAATGTTGTTGCTGAGGGAGCGGCCAATCAAGAACTCCATGGAGAGATAGTAGATGCGTTTCGGGTTCTGACGACTATAGATCTCTTCCGTCTTTTCCCAGCGCTGGGAAAGGATGTCCCGAACAGAGCGCGCAACTGCTTCATACCGCTCACGGTTTCCTATCTCGCTTGATGCAAGCACGTTGTCGAATAGCAGGTGACGTTCGTAGAGCGCCTCGCCGCTGCCGCTCAACTTCAGGCGACCGCAGTCGTATTGCGGCGGTATGGAATCCACCGCATCCAATTCAGGGACTTGGGCAGATTTTTCCTGGTCGTCGGCCATTCCATATCTCCGAGCTTGTCGGTTGCGATCTTTGGATTGGTTTACGAGCCATCGCAGCGCCGCACACAAAACGGTGTTCTGACGATTGGGTTTGCGATGGCCTTCGACTTAATTCAGTTTCATAACAACACTACCCTCGATCCTGCCGGCTTTCCTGCGGTCGAAGATCGAGTTGACGTTTTCAAGCCTGTCCCATCTAGGCGGGGACGCGTGCGAGAACGATGCTGCCCGAAACCAACGCAGGAGGGAAGCATGTTGCCATAAACGACGCGCATCCCGAAATAGCCCGTGAGTTTGTAGTCCGTCCAGATGCCGAGTACCAAGAGGGTGCCGGCTGGCAGCGGCTTTCCGGATTTCGAGAGCTCGATCGTTTCGGGAAGACCAAAGGCTTCTTCCTTCGAGGAACCACGGTCGTAGGTCGCGTAGAGGACGAATTTGTCGAAGTCCGCGGGGACCGTAGCGCGATTGGTGTCCGCCCTCGCTCCCAGCCCAAGCAGAAGAAGGATTGCGACCGTGACTGCGATGAGGGAAATTATGCGCGTAGAGAGCATGAGGAGCCGTTCTCGTTGCATTGGTTTTCGGTCAAGTCCCGCTAGGGGCCAGCAAGGCTTGGCTGGGCACCGCGTGGGTGCCCAGCATGACAAGCGTCATGCGGCTAGGCAGAGACGACGACCAGTTCCATCTGCATCTCGTTCATGGCCGCCATGTACCGTGATCTTGGAAAGGACCGCGTCGATCTCGATGAAGCCTGCAGGCGTCAGTTCCACGCGCAGCGCGCTGAGGTTCTCGTTGAGGTGATCGACGTTGCGTGTGCCGGGGATCAAAACGATGAACGGCTTCCGGGCAAGCAGCCATGCAAGTGCGATCTGCGCAGGCGTCGCGCCCTTTGTCCCGGCGTAATTCTTCAGGAAATCGACGATCGGCCTCGAGTTTCGACGGCGCACGACTGGAAATTGCCAAGGGCCCGCATGATAAAGCGGATTTGGGCGCGCACGGCCACAGCCGTGTCTTCTCCCTCCTGCACACGCTGCTCAACCAAGACCGGATGGAAGAACGGTAAGAACGCTGTGATCGCTCCTTGTGCGGCTTCCTCGGCGTCTTCGACCTTCAACTCACCTGCTTGCAGACCCTCGCGGATAAGTGCTCTTAGGATCGCCAGGATCTGCTCGTTATGGGCGTCAATGATTGTCCAACGTTCATTCATAGCAGCGGCGAGCAGCTCGTGGATGGGTCTCTCCTCCACCAATCTTCTCATGCTGTGCCGGTGAAGGGTATATAAGAGTTCGACAAGCCTTTTGCCTGCTGGCGCGTCCATGCGTGCGATCGCATGAGCAACTTCGGCAACCTCTTTGACGATAAGTCCGCAAACCGAACTGTTGATCGCCGTCCTGGAGGGAAAGAAACGATAGACATTCGCGCGGCTCATGCCGAGTTCCGAGGCGATGTCGGCCACCGACGTCTTATGATAGCCGATCCGCCGAAAATACCGTTCCGCCACCTCGAGAATCCGCGTCCGCGACTGCTCGGGATCAATTTCCATCGAGTCCGCCAGATTCATCATCGCCTCCCAGTTTGACGAAATGAATCCGGCGTGCCTGTCCGGACGATCACCCTACTTTGCCGAAAACCACCTGATGTGGTGCATCGAGCAGAGCCACGGGAAAATCGCGTAGATCGCTTTCGGCAAAAGAACATTACTCAGCAGCCATAGCCGTTTGTAGCTCCACATCCTTCGGCGAATTTTTATGCATTTCAAGTTTCGTCGGCTTGATGCGGAACCAGGTGGCAAAAAGAGCGGGAAGAAAGAGCAAGATCATCACGGTCCCGACCGCCGTTCCACCGATCAGCGTGTAAGCCATCGAGCCCCAGAACACCGAGTGGGTGAGAGGAATGAAGGCAAGGACGGCCGCGAGCGCTGTCAGGATGACGGGACGCGTTCGCTGCACCGTCGCCTCGATGACGGCATGGTAATCGTCGAGACCGGCCGCCTTATTCTCCTTGATCTGTTCGGTCAGAATCAGCGTGTTGCGCATCAGGATTCCAGCCAGTCCTATCAGTCCGAGAATGGCATTGAAGCCGAAAGGCTGATGGAAGAGGAGCAGCACCGGTACCACGCCGGCAAGACCGAGCGGCCCCGTCAGCATGACCATGGTCATCGTCGACAGGCTCCGGACCTGGAGGATGATGACGATCAGCATGGCCGCAATCATCGCCGGGAAGATCTGGACGAGAGCGACATTGGCCTTGAGCGATTCCTCGATGTTTCCGCCCATCTCGATACGATATCCGACTGGAAGCGAGGCGATCAGCGGCTGAAGCGCCTTCATAACCTGCTGCGAGACTTCCGGGGGCTGCGTTGCCTCGTTGATATCAGAACGGATCGTGATAAGAGGTGTTCGATCGCGACGCTTCAGGATCGGTTCTTCAAACCGGATCTCGGAGTGACCGATCTGATCGAGCGGGACCTGTCGGCCATCACGACTCATCAGCGAAAAATCTGCCAATCTTGAGGGATCGAGCCGGTTTTCGCCGGCACTGCGCGCAATGACAGGCACGTTGCGGATGTTCTCGCGAACCTGCGTGATCGGAATTCCGCTCAGCAGCAATTGCATCTCCTGGGCCGCCTCCACCGGCGAAAGGCCGATCAGGTTGAGCCGATCCTGGTCAGGGACAAAGCGCAGCCCGGGCGTGCGGTTGCCCCAATCGCGGTTTGCCTGGCGCACATCCGGCACGCTCTTCATGATGTCGAGAGCTTTCTCGGAGATCCGGTACAATTGCTGCGGATCGGGACCAGTTATTCGGAACTCCACCGGAAACGGCGTGTAGGGACCGAATACGAGCTGCGTGACGCGAACGTAAGCCTCAGGGGCAAGCCCGCTTGAGACGGCTGTCCGAAGACGTTGCTTCAACGCCTCGCGGGCCTCGGCGTCGGGAGTCAGCACGACGATCTTGGCGAACGATGGGTCCGGTAGTTCCGGCGCCATGGCAAAGAAGAAGCGAGGAGCGCCCTGACCCACATAGCTCGTGACGATCTTTGCCTCCGGCTGCTTCTGCAGCCACCCTTCAAGCTTTTCAACCGTCGCCGTCGTCGTCTCGATACTGGTGCCTTCGGGCATACGGACTTCGACAAGGACCTCGGGACGGTCTGACGTCGGGAAGAACTGCTGTTTCACCGCTCCCATTCCAACGACAGAGACCCCCATGGCGATGCCGACCACCGCACAGGTGACGAACTTGTGGCGCACGGTAAACTCGATCAGCCCCCGCAGGCGCCGGTAATTCGGCGTGTCATAGATGGCGTGATGGCCACCCTTGACCGGCTGGATAGCGGGGAGCATCTTGACGCCCAGGTAAGGCGTGAAGATCACCGCGACGATCCAGGATACGATCAGCGCAAAGCCCACGACCCAGAAGATGTTGCCGGCGTATTCGCCTGCGGTCGATCTGGCAAAGCCGACCGGCATCAATCCGATGATCGTCACGAGCGTGCCGGACAGCATGGGCGCTGCCGTATGGCTCCAGGCATAGGCGGCCGCCTTGATGCGATCCATCCCTTCTTCCATTTTCACCACCATGACCTCGATGGCGATGATGGCATCGTCGACCAGAAGGCCGAGCGCCAGGATCAGCGCACCGAGCGTGATACGATCGAAGAACCGCCCGGTCTCCAGCATGATGAGGAAAACGACGGCAAGCGTCAGCGGAACGGCCAGAGCCACGACGATGCCCACACGCCAACCGAGGCTGATGAGGCTGACGAACAGCACCACGCCGAGCGCCATGGCGAATTTCAGCATGAATTCGCCGACCGCTTCCTGGATGTTGACGGCCTGGTCGCTGACCTTGGCGAGCGTCATGCCGAGCGGAAGGCTTTGAGCGATCGTCGCAGACCTTTCTTCCAGCGCCTTGCCGAGTTCCAGTCCGTTCCAGCCTTGTTGCATCACCACGCCAAGCATGATCGCGGGCTCGCCATCGTGGCGAATGAGGTAGGTGGCCGGATCTTCATAACCGCGCCGCACTTCGGCAAAATCCGAGAGCTTCAGCGTACGTCCGGCGGCGACGATCGGCGTATCGGCAATCGCCTTGATGCCATCATAGGCGCCATCGAACCGAATGAAGACCTGCGGGCCGCGTGTATCGATCGACCCCGCCGGCGTCACGGTGTTTTGCCGCTGCAAAGCGGCCGCAATATCTTGCGCCGAAATCCCTAGCGTGGCGAGCTTGGCAAAGGAGAATTCGACAAAGATCTGTTCGGGCCGCTCGCCAAGGATGTTGATCTTCTTGACGCCCGGCACGTGCAGAAGATCCTGGCGGATTACCTCGGCCTGCCGCACAAGCTCGCGCATCGGCATACCCTTGGCCTTCAACGCATAAAGGGCGAAGCTGACATCGGAGTACTCGTCGTTGACAAAAGGACCAAGGACGCCCTGCGGCAAGTTCCGGGCCTCGTCTCCAAGCTTCTTTCGGGCCTGATAGAATTCCTCCTCGACTGCCGTGGGCGGCGTACTGTCCTTCAACGTGACGGTCGAAAAGGCGTATCCCGGCCGGGTCGTCGTTTCGACGCGGTCGTACCAGCTGAGTTCCTGGAGTCGTTTCTCAAGCGGCTCAGCGACAAGGTCCTGCATTTCGCGCGCTGTCGCGCCTGGCCACACGGACGTCACGGTCAGAGTCTTGATGGTGAACGATGGGTCCTCCGCGCGTCCGAGCTTGACGAAGGCATAGACGCCGGCCGCGGCCAAAAGGACGATGAAGAACAGGGTAACGGCTCTCTCGCGAACCGCGAGCGCGGATAGATTGAAGTTCATCAGTTTGCCGCCTCTGCCTGTTCTGCCTTCGTTCGAACGCTCGCGCCGTCCTGCAGCAGATGGGCTCCGAGAGCGACGACCGGCTCGCCTGCATTCAAGCTGGAAACCACAGCGGTCTCCTCACCCATTTGTTCTATTTTGACCTCCCTGAAATGGACGGTCGAAGATTTCCCGTCGAAGACCCAGACCCCGGTTCGGCTGCCGTCGTCCAAAACGGCGCCAACAGGCACTGCGGCATGCGATTGACCATTGCTGTTAGAGATCCTGATCGTCACTGTCGCTCCCAGCGGGGCTGACGCTGCCGCGCCATCCAGAACCCAGCGTGCTTCGTAGGTGCGGGTTTGAGGATCGGCGGCGTCAGAGATCTGCCGGAGCCGCGCCTTGTCCTGCCGGCTCTCGTTGCCGTAGATGCTGGCGTTGGCCATGTCGCCGATCTGCGGCCGCAGGGATTCCGGAAGCCAGACCAGCGCTTCACGCGGGCCGGCCTGTGCGAGGCGGACCACGGTTTGACCCGCTGTCACGACCTGACCCGGCTCCCCCAAGGTTTCGACGATAGTCCCGTCGGCGTCAGCAACCAGCAGCGAATAGGTTGCCGCGTTTTCTGCGACCCTTGCATCCGCCTGTGCCGCGGCAAACTGCGCGGTTGCGGTGTCAAGCGCAGCCTTTGCCTGCTCGTAACGCTGCGGAGAGGCCGCCGCCAATCCGTTTTTCACCAACGCAGCGTATCGCTTCTCGTCGGCTTGCGCCTGGATCAGCACAGCCTCAGCCGAGGCGACCGCATTGCGTTTGGCCGCAAGTGCGAGTCGCAAATCAGTCTCATCGATGCGCATCAGCGGCTGTCCGGCCTTGACCTGCTCACCAACGTCCACATAACGCTGCACGATCTTACCGGGCACACGGAAACCCAGATTGCTTTGCACCCGTGCGGCGATGGTACCCGTAAAGGTACGTTCGGATGTGTCCGGCCTCTTTGCTTCCACCAACCTCACGAGGGGTGGCGCGATGCGGGGGTCGGCGGCTTGCGCCTTTCCTTCCGAGGACTCCGCGAGCACAACGAACGCTGTGGCGCCGGCAGTTGCCAGCAGACCGAAGGAGGCGAGAAGAATTTTGCGGCTCATGTCATTAATCCTTCTTGACGGGCGCAGCAACTAATTTAGATTGCGATCTAACTCTATGTGAGTTATAGATGTCAAGTGCAATCTAATTGGAGACCGATATGAGAGTCAGTCGCGCTCAGGCAGAAGCAAATCGTGAAGCGGTGATCAACGCCGCAAGCCGGCTCTTCCGGGAGCATGGCTTCGACGGCGTCGGCCTAAAGGATTTGATGAAAGGAGCCGGCCTCACTCAAGGCGGGTTCTACAAGCAGTTCGAATCGAAGGATGATCTTGCGGCGCTGGCGTCGCGGCGAGCAATGGAGAGCGCGACGCGCAGGTGGTCGACGGTTGCTGCCGGAAGTCCAGACCCCCTTGAGGCGGTTGTCGGCCTCTACCTTTCGACTGGTCACCGGGGAGAAACCGGCGATGGCTGCCCGCTTGCGGCGCTTGGCTCCGATGCGGCGCGCCAGAGGGAAGAAGTACGAGCCCCGTTCCAGGACGGCATTGAAGCTCATCTTCAGATACTCGACGAATTGATCCCGGTCTCGGACGGCTCGAAACCTTATGACAAGGCCATGGCTGTCCTCTCCCTCATGGTGGGCGCCGTAACGATCTCCCGCATCCTGACTGATGAAGGCATGTCGCAACGTGTCCTCGAAGCCGCCGCTGATGCCGTCAAGCGCATCACGAGCTTCGCGGAAAAAGAATGAGATGTCAGCTCTGGGAGTTTCGTGTCTTTTGCATACCTCGCAGGACGCTGCCTTACAGAGCCGCCACTAACCTCACCTCGGCCGGTCTCACGGGCCCCATGAAAGATTGATCGCTGGAGAACGCATGCGTCGTATCGTTATCACAGGCATGGGTGCCGTCAGCCCGCTCGGAGCCGATGTATCGACATCCTGGGCTCGGCTCCTGGCCGGACGTTCGGGCATTCGACGCCTCGCAGACGAGGTCGTAGGAGATCTGCCCGCAAAGATTGGCGGCACGGTTCAGACTCTGGAGGAAGACCCCGAGGGCGGCTTCGACCCGAATACCGTGTTTGCTCCGAAGGATCAGCGCAAAGTCGACCGCTTTATACTTTTTGCACTGGCGGCAGCGGAAGAGGCCCTCACGCAAGCTGGCTGGAGACCGGTGTCGGAGGTGGACCGTCTTCGCACCGCAACAATCATCGCCTCCGGCATAGGAGGTTTTCCGGCCATAACCGAAGCGGTGCGGACAGTCGATCAGCGCGGTCCACGCCGCCTCTCGCCATTCACGATCCCGTCCTTCCTGGTGAATCTGGCGGCGGGCCAGGTTTCGATCCGTCATGGTTTCAAAGGTCCGCTCGGCGCACCGGTTACCGCTTGCGCGGCAGGTATTCAGGCGATCGGTGATGCGGCGCGCCTCATCCGCGCGAATGAAGCCGATATCGCCGTGTGCGGTGGAACGGAAGCATGCATGAACATCGTCAGTCTCGGTGGTTTCGCGGCGGCACGGTCTCTGTCGACCGGCTTCAACGACAAGCCTGACAAGGCCTCGCGTCCCTTCGACATGTTGCGTGACGGCTTCGTCATGGGAGAAGGTGCCGGCATCCTTGTCATCGAATCGCTGAGCCATGCGCTTGCCCGCGGCGCGAAGCCGCTCGCCGAACTTGTCGGTTACGGAACGACAGCGGACGCTCATCACGTCACCTCCGGTCCCGAAGACGGAGGCGGCGCACGCCGAGCCATGGAGATCGCGATTGCCCAAGCCGACATTTCGCCTGGTGAAATCCGCCATCTCAATGCGCATGCGACATCCACGCCGGTCGGCGACCTCGGCGAGATCAATGCCATCAAGAGCGTCTTCGGCGCCAATTCCTCGATAGCAGTAAGCGGCACGAAGTCGGCGACCGGCCACCTGCTTGGCGCCGCCGGCGGTCTCGAAGCCATCTTCACGATCCTGGCGCTCAGGGATCAGGTGGCGCCGCCAACCTTGAACCTGAACGCCCCAGATCCAGCGGCTGACGGAATAGACTTCGTAGCAAACGAGGCCCGACCATTGGAGATCGACTTTGCGATCTCCAATGGCTTCGGCTTCGGAGGCGTCAATGCCAGTGCGATATTCCGGCGCTGGACGGACAAACTGGCTGGCGCTTGAGCCGACCCGCTCATCACGGACAGGCTCAAATGGCAATTCATTGGAGATTGGCGATGACTGCCCGAAACATCGTTGAGCTGAAGCCCAGGATCACCGTGATCGGTGTCGGCGGCGGCGGTGGAAATGCTGTCAACAACATGATTGCGGAGGGCCTGCAAGGTGCAGACTTCGTCGCTGCGGACACCGACGCTCAAGCGCTTGCCCTTTCAAAAGCATCCCGCATTATCCAGCTAGGCGCGAACGTCACCGAAGGTCTTGGCGCTGGCTCGCTCCCGGAAGTCGGGCGCGCGCGGCGGCTGAGGAAACCATCGATGAAATCATGGACCACCTGGCCGGAACGCATATGTGTTTCGTAACAGCGGGAATGGGAGGTGGAACCGGAACCGGCGCAGCGCCTGTCCTTGCCCAGGCCGCACGCAAGGCTGGGATTCTCACCGTAAGCTCAACGGCGTCGATCCGTTTGCGTATCTTGCCGCCACGCTCACCTCCATCGTCAATGGCCACCAACAGAGCCGGGTGAATGAGCTTATGCCGTGGAATTACACAGGACGAACAAGAGACTGAAGTCTGCTGTCGGCCCCTAAGCGGTCATTCGCCCCAGATCGCGATGCCAATCCAAACAAAAACGAACCATACGAGGCCTGATGTTGCCAAAGCAGCAAATATGGCGGCCGCCAGACCTGCACGCCGCCACACATAAGCAGCAGCCGATGAGGGTAGCGCAACTAGCATCGTGATTTCACTTAGAGCGAAAGCGGGATGCACGCCACCTGAGAAACCTACCGCATAGATGAGTTGCCATAGATAAAGCCAAAGGGAAAGTCCTACGAAGACAATGATCCCCGCAGCGGCTCCCAACAACAAGCCATGCTGTTTCGAAACATGCTGCAGTTCCCATAGGGCTGGCAGCAAAGACGCCGCACCTATGATCAGAACGCTCAAGTTCATGTCGCCTATTTGCCGTATCTAGTCTTACGGCATCGGTTATATGATAGGCATCTGTCCGCCGCAACGTTTCAACAAATCGAAGCCATGACAGCTTTTTGGCGCGAAGCAGACTTCTTTCGTGACGCTCAGCGAACCTGATATGGTTGCCGCAGAGACGAGGATGCCGAACGCCATGAGACTTGCTCACATCAACTTAGTTGCCCGCAACGCGGAAGCGCTCGCCGCGTTCTACGTGAACGTCATGAAATGCGATGTTCTTCGGGAACCAAAGACGCTGTCCGGTGAAAAGGTGTCGAGAGGGAATGGGCTTTCAAACTCTGAGATTCGTACAATCTGGCTTAAATTTCCGGAACTGGAGCGGCCTTTTCTGGAGATTCACGAACACACGGTCACCCACCAGCGTGACCAGCCAAGGGTCAACGAACCCGGCTTTGGACACTTGGCATTCGAGATGGAAGACATTGGCGACACACTTTCCAACATCATCCGATCTGGAGGGGCGCAGATTGGACAAATTACGGATTTCGGAACGCCAGAGAGGGCGTATCTGATCGCTTATGCGCGCGATCCGGAGGGAAACGTGCTTGAGCTTGAACAAAGGTCTCATGACCGATAAAGGCGTGTTCCGGCCGAACGCGTTGTCGCCTTCCGGCCCGAAGCCGCCCCGCCTCCAGATGATCGCGAAGGACAGCAATGGGTGGAAGGCTGCCATTTGGCGTAACAACCTGGACGGGACGGTTGCGCCATGAATGGTCAATCGCAGCGCGTCGGAAGCGCCATCCTGGCATGCTTGTAATCGCGCGGCATGGGGCGCATCTTCGCGCAGCGGGCGCGAGGCGGAGGAGAGATAAAATGGCTTGGTTCTGGGTACCTGCGATGGTCACTTTGATCATCCTGCCTGTCGGCGTGGCTTCCGCACAAACATTGACGAGCGCCGAGATCAAGGCGGCACTGGAGGGAAATTCGATCAGCAATGAGAACGAGGTCCAATATTTCAATCCGGACGGCACGGCCATATATCGAAAAGGAAGTGAGAAGGCGACCGGACAATGGGGGGTCGAAGACGACAAATTCTGCTCCGACCTGAATATTGACGCTCGCTATCCCGCAGAGGGCGAAGACAGAGTCGGTGAATGGAAGTGCTACCCGGCCATTCGTGACAAGAAGCGTATCTCCTTCATTATTGACCGCCACGCACACACTTGGGTGATTTCCGAGGGCAACAAGGTCGACTAGGGGAAGTCCATTTCGGGTCAAGCCTGCGAGTTGGTGACTGTCCGGCAGAAGGCACCAATGGGTCCGAATGCCGACATGAACGCGCCAGCGGCGAGCTTCCGCTGTTGGCGCAAAGCAGCCAAAGCTCTCGACGCTGACAGAGTGTCCGCTCGGGCTGAAAGCGCTCTATACGCTCCAACTTCTTGAGGGGGATCGAACGCGTATCCCTTCGATCAGTTTAAGCCGAAGGAATGCTACGTTCTTGTTTCAATGATATAAAAGAGGACGACATTCTTCCCACTGAGGATGTGAAGGCTTAGCTCGGTAACTCATCCGGCCATCGCTGCGCTCCATGCAATACGCGCAGGATGCGGATGGTCTCGCCCACTATTTGATAGGCCGCTATATAAGATGTCCCGGTGACGACCAGTTCACGGGTCCGCGATCCGACCGGGTCTGCCGCTTTCAGGGAAATCCCATAGCCTCTGTGCGGTGGAAGCGATGGCTGGTCCACCGCAATAGCTGCGACTGCGTTCTCGGCCTCGATACGCGAAAAGATGCCGTCGCGGTCCGAAAGCGCGAATGCCGACCAAGTAACTTTCACGATTTCAGCTTACCCGCCCTAGCGCGTGCGGTAGCCCGCCGCGCGGCAAAGTGTGCTTCAGCCTGATCGTCGGAAACGTCGGGCCTTGTGTCTTCCAGTGCTTCGAGCACCTTGGCACGAAACCAGGTGTCATGCGCCTCACTATTAGTGACCAATTCAAGAGGAAGCGCGCCTTCATTGGCGGTGCGGGTCAGCAGGATCCTAACCGCATCCGAAACGGTGAGGCCCATACTTTCGAGGACGGACGACGCACGATCGCGAATCTCCACGTCGATGCGCGTTTGGACAAGTGCATTTGCGGCCATGGCAGACTCCAATGAAAGAAGACAAGGGGCAAAACACCAGCATTTGCGGGCTTTTCCTTGGGTTCTGTTGTTATTTGACCGGCATTTTCGCCGATCGGCTAAATCTCTTCCCTGTGGACGCCCCGGTGAATGCAAGAAGAGTTTCGGGCGGTATTACGCGCGTAGTCGGGTGGTGACATCTATCCGGCCTTTCGCGCGACCGTTCATCCGTCGCTGGCCCGTATGGGAGTTCGCGGATCGGGATCCAAATCAATTCGGCGTGCTTGAAGCACTCCGGAGAATACTGGTTTTCCCGACCCCGTCTCATCGACTGTTGCGCCATACCTTCCGTTTGACCTTCCTACATTTCGACGACCTCTGGCCGGGCGGTTATGCCGCCACTCGTGCTGGCACACTAGCAAATTACAGCCTCCAATTTACCGCAAACATGCGGGCTGCGGCCTCTCGAAGCGCGGCAAGGCCGACTTTTCCTGCGATCGTGCCATTCATGAGTTTTTTCATCGTCGAGGGCCTGGGGCACCGGCCATCGATGATCAGCATCTATGCCGGGGCTCTCTCGTGCCTCGCAATCGCAGGAGACGGAGTGGCAAACATCGTCTGGCGGATGGCCGCAATGGCCCGCCAATAGCGGCCGAACTCTATGTGACCGGCCGCCGCTTCTAGGGCCTATTTGCCCGAAAGCTTTCTGAGCTGCTCTACGAGTTCCGCATGAATCTCGGGTGCTGAAAAGACAACCTCTTCGCCGAACTGATCGGCAGGGATACCAGAAGGTCTGGACACTAGGGTGCTTCGCACCGGCCTCAGTGGCAATGAGACCAGCCACGTCCCTAGCAAACAGGGTTTCTGTACGAGCGAGATCTGCTTCGATCGCCTGTCCATCTGGCTCGGTGATCGCGTCCTTTGCGATGTGAGTGATAACGCCGGGAACGGTGCCGTACTGCGTAAACGGGAATGCCTCCAGCTTGACGTTAACGGTCTACCCTACCCTTACGAACCCTATGTAGCTGTTGGGCAGGTAGGCTTCGATACAAAGGGCCGGCTCGGCGGGAACAATCCGCATTAACTGAGTGCCGCTGGTGACAACTTGGCCAATCGTCGTCACCGATGGATCCTGAACGGCGCCGTCGACAGGGCCTGAAAGTATCGTGTGGGTAGATGCGGCGTTAGCCTGCCCGAGCTTTTGCTCGAGGTCGTCAACCTGTCTCGATGTCAGCGATTTTCTGGAGGTTGTCCGCGACGAAGCTATCTCGCACCTTGAAGAACGCTCGTCGCTGCCAATGTCGTGCTGGCATCGGCATGCCTCCCGTGCTGCATCAGGCAATCGAAATATACGGCGACCCCATCGAATGCTTGCTGGTGAGTTATGTCAGGGTTCATTTCGGATGGTCGAACGCGGGATCGATCCAACAAGGCGGCGTGTATACGGGTGCTGTGGGTTACTGATAATACGCTCGGTCGGTCCCTCCTCGACGATCTCGCCAAGATATAGGACATAAATGCGCTCGGTGATCTGGCGGACGACAGCGAGGTCGTGCGTGATGAAGAGATATGAGAGGCCCCGCTCAGCTTGCAGGCGCTTGAATAAGTTAAGCACCTGCGCCTGCACCGAGACGTCGAGGGCAGCTACTGGTTCGTCGCACACTAGGATTGCCGGTTTGACAGCCAGCGCGCGAGCGATGGCGACTCGCTGGCGCTCGCCGCCGGAAAGCGACACCGGGCGGCGGGTGGAGTATGCGGCAGACAAACCGACCTCGGCCAGCAGCCCCGCGATCCGTTCCGGCGTCGCTTTGCTACTGGCGTCCGCCGACGCCCCCAGGGCCTCGCCCAGGGCCTGCCCAACGCTATGCTTGGGATTTAGTGTCGAATATGTATCCTGGAAGATCATCTGGATTGTCTGCCGAACGCGCGCGCGGTCCGCCTTCGCCATGGCATCGAAATCCGCTGCCGCGATTCCGTTGATGCGGATGTCGCCTGCAGTCGGGCTTTCGAGACCGACAAGGCAACGCCCGATCGTGGTCTTTCCTGAGCCAGATTCGCCAACAAGGCCCACGCTTTCCCCGGGCATAACGTGTAACGACACACTTTTTACCGCGCAGATCGGACGGCCCTGTCTGCCCACGAATGTCTTGACGAGTGCGTCGATGCGAACGAGCGCCTCTGTGGCTACTGCTGGGCGCGGCGTTATCTCCGTCGCCGAGAGGGGCGCCATGCGCAGAAAGTCAAGTTCGCTCTGAATCTCGTCCTGACGGATGCATGCTGTCAACCGGGTCGTATCGCGAGCCACCAGCGGTGGTTTGCCGGTGCGGCAAATCTCCTTCGCCCAGTCGCAGCGGTTCGCGAAACCACAGCTGTCGACAACATCGGCCGCGCGCGGCACGAAGCCCGGGATCGCGACCAGGCGATGGACGCGAACATCGACGGGAGGTTCCGAGAGTAGAAGTCCCAAGGTGTAAGGATGCAATGGTTGTCGCTCCACGGCCGCGGCATCGCCGACTTCGAGTATCGAGCCGGCGTAGAGTACATAGATGCGCTGACAGGTCGCGAACGCGAGTCGTAGGTTGTGGGTCATGAGAATGAGGCTCATGTGACGCTCGCGCTGGACACGACGCAAGAGCTTGATGATCTCCGCCTGAGTCGTTACGTCGAGCGCCGTCGACGGTTCATCGGCAATAAGCAATTCCGGGTCGCGAGCGAGAGCGGCGGCAAGCGCGATGCGCTGGCACATCCCCCCCGACAGCTGGAATGGCATGCGGCAGGCGACGTCCTCCTCGACTATGCCCACTTCTGCGAGGCGTCTTTTCACCTCCTTCGCCCTTGCAGCGCGCGAGGCAAATGCGGGCCGATCACGCAGCATCTCGTCAATGTGGTCGCCGCACTGCATGAGCGGATTCAGCATTGTGAACGGGTCCTGCATGAGCATCGACACACGAAACCCGCGTATTTGCCGGAGTTCGCGCTCGGAAAGCCGCATCAGGGGGATGCCATCGAGCATGATGGTGCCAGTGGCATTGATGCCTGGCGGCAATATACCGGCGATGGCCCGTGCCGTGAGCGATTTACCGGACCCAGATTCGCCGACGATAGCAACGGTCTCGCCCCGCTTCACAATGATGTCCAAGGACGTTGTAATGGGCACGACACCGTGTGAGATCGCTAACTTCTCGACCTCGAGGAGCAGACTATCTTCACCTGCGCGCGCTACGGTTCTGTTCATTTTGCGAACCGCTCGAACAGCCAGTCGCCAATGAGGTTCATGCTGACGGCCGTAAGGATAATCATTCCTGCTGGCAGGAGCAATGCAACCGGATTGGAGAAGAGGATATTACGGTTTTCGAAGAGCATCCGACCCCAGTCGGGGGTCCCCGGCTCAACGCCAAGGCCGAGAAAAGATAGCCCGGCGAGATTGACCAACGCGAATGCAAAGTCGAGGACTACATACGCGAGAATGATCGGGCCGACATTCGGGAGGATGTGCAGGAACAGAATACGAGTTTTCGAGATCCCAAGAGTGCGCGCGGCCTCGATATAGGGAAGCGGTCGCTGCTCAAGGACCGCGCTCCGCACAATGCGCGTATCCGGGGCGGTGAAAAGGACGCCCAGGACGAGGACGGCAGTCCAGTATCCGCCTCCCACCACGCCGACGACGACGATCGCCACGAGCGGTCCCGGCAGCGCGAGCATGAAATCCGCGCAACGCATGATCGCAGAATCGACGAAACCGCCAAGATAGCCAGAAAGAAGGCCAAGTAGGGTCGCTATTGCAAAGGCTCCGACGGCGACGACGATGGGGCCCACCAGGGCCGTTTTCGCACCGTAGATCACGCGCGACAGCACATCGCGGCCGAGTAGATCCGTGCCGGCAATGTGAACAGGGGAAGGCGGAGTATCGCCGACTTCAAGACGCTGGCGGAACGGTGAATCGGGGGCGATCCCCTCCCCGAGAACGGCGCAGGTTACCACGGCCGTGACAATCAGCGCGGCAAGGAGAATAACGATCGGAATGCGCAATCGCTGCTTCCTCCTCCCTGTCTCGCCGATCTCTGGGACCCTCATGACCCAACTCTGCCAAAGCGGATGCGCGGGTCGATCATCGTATAGATCACGTCGACCGCGAGATTGACCAGTACGACGAAGGCCGAGAAAAGAAGAGTGGTTCCTTGGATAGTCGGAATGTCGCGCTTCTGGATCGCATCGACCGCCAAAGCGCCGAGACCTGGCAAAGAAAAGGTGACCTCGACGTAGACCGCGCCGGCCACAATGCCGACGACAATGAGCCCTGCGGCAGTGACCAGGGGAATAAGAGAATTCCTGAGCACGTAGGCAAACAAGATGCGACGCCAACTCAGGCCACGAGCCCGCGCAAACGTAACATAGTCTCGGGCCAGCTCCTCGATCATCGCCGCGCGGGTGATTTTGACGACGATCGCCATGACCGAGATCGCAAGCGCAAGCGCCGGAAGCGCTAGGTGCCAGGCACGGTCGAAGAACCCTCTTCCTGGACCGTAGGTCGGAAACCAGTTCAGCAGAACACCGAAGACATAGAGAAGGAATATACCGGTGACGAAAGCCGGCGAACTGGCGCCGAAAACGCCGAGCGCGACGACTAGCCGGTCGAGCCTCGTGCCACAGTGGAAGGCGGCGACCGCACCGAGCAGGATCCCGGGGCCGAGAACAAGAACAGTGCTCATCAAGGTAAGGAAGATCGTGACGCCGAGCCGATCCGCAATGGTGCCCGTCACCGCCCGGTTACCCTGGATGGAGACGCCGAGGTCGCCTCGCATCACCTGCGAAAGCCACTTTCCATATTGGAGGAGGAGCGGATCGTCCAAGTGGTAACGCGCGCGGATGGCTGCGAGCGTTGACGGGTCTGGCGCGCGCGTGCCAAGCAACGAATGCACTGGGTCGCCGGGCGCGATGTGGATCAGTGCGAAGACGCCGAAGGAGATCATAAGCAACAGTGGAATCGCCAGGGCGAGCCGCCGCATGATGAAGAGGACGAGGCTCGAGCCCGTCATTGGGGAGACCCGAGATTGCGCTCGAACCAGCCGATCGTGCGGCAGCGAAGCTTGCGAAGTCGTCCGAATTTCGCTTCCAAAAGGTCCATTCTGCAGACACCTTCAATCCTTGGAGGAGCGCACGGGCGTCGATCCGTGGCGAAAACCATGAAAATGGCCGTGCCCAAGCAGTGCAGTGATCCTTTACGCTAGGCCGAAACCCCGTATCGCCCACGGAACACTGTACCAGAAGGCGGTGTAGCCGGTGAGCTTGTACTTTTTGTTGATCGCCATCGCCGAGTAAGGCCAGAAGATAGGCACGACTGCGACTTCCCTGTGAGCGATCTCGAACACGACCCTCAGCGCATCCGCGCGTACCTTCGGGTCAGCGTTTTCGGTGGCGAACTTCAGTTTAGCTTCGACTTGGTCGTCAATGAAGTTCGACCCGTTCATTCCACCCTTTTTCGCATTTCGCTTCGCGAAGAAGAGGTCGGGATAGCTCGCAACGTCGGCGTAATCCGGGTAGTACGCCATGATCTGCATGCCTAATTTGTCGTGGTTGATGTAGCCAGCAAACCAGGTGGCGTTGTCAACGGGCTGGATGTGGGCGCGGATACCTATCTGCCTCAGGTTCTCCACCACCGACTCCATGATGTTGACCATATAAGGATCGTCGGTCGATGCGGGGACGGTAACGTCAAAGCCGTCCGGATGGCTGGATTGTGCCAGTTCGGCCTTCGCCTTGTCCAAGTCAAAACCATAGTGCGGCAGCAACGTTGCGTAGAAGGCGCGAACGTCATCGGCCAGCACCCCGGACCACATTTCGGGTGGGTTCAATTCCGTCGCGGGCTCGCCTTTGCCCTTGAGGAGCGCTTTGACCAGGCCTTCCCGATCCACAGCATGGGCCACGGCACGACGCACGTGAATATCGTCGAACGGCGGCGCGGAATGGTCGAGGGTAAGGGCAAACACACCAAGGGACGGCCTGGCGATAATTTTGACGTTTTCCAGCGCATTCCACTGGTCGACGTCCGAGAGGGCGAGATCGAAGGCGCCGTCGATTTCGCCTTGCCGCATGGCAAGAAGGCGGGTCTGCCGATCTGGAATCGCTCGGAGAGTAATCCGATTGACCACGGGCCTCGCTCCCCAATAGTCGTCGCGCGCCTCGAGAATGACATGATCCGACGGAACGAATTCAACAAGCCTGTACGGGCCGGTCCCCAGCGGCAGAAGCTCTGGCGAGCCGATCTTCTTGTCTGCGAGCTGCTCCTTCTTGAAGACGAACCCCGCCATATGAGCAGCGGTAAAGGCGAACTGCGCGTTCGGCGCCTTCAATTTGACGATCACCTCATTGGGCGCCAGCGCCTCAACCTCCGCGACTGAATCGTAGAAAGAGGCGAGTGGCGAGTGGGAGTCCGGGCTCATGTGATACTTGAAAGTGGCGACGACATCGCCGCCCGTGAGCGGACTTCCGTCACCGAACGTGACGCCGCTGCGCAGATGATACTTGATCGTCAGTGGATCAACCTGCTCCCATTTATCAGCCGATGCAGGCTGGAGATTGAGATCGTCGCCGAAGGTTAGCGGTCCTTCCTGGACAAGCGACATGATCGCGCCAGTAGAGGTCAGCCAGGCATCCGGAATGAAAAGCGTATTCGGGATATTGGATAAAGCCCATGTAATGGCATCAATCTGCTCCCCCGCCTGTGCCAAAGACACCCTCGCGAAAGTTCCCGCCATGGAGACGGCGGCATGCGTCACTCCCGCAACTAAAACGTGACGTCGTGTCAACCCGATTGCCATTAGCTTCTCCCCATGAAAGCCGGTCCTATGTGCAAGCCGGGCGCACAGGATAAGTGATTGTCGCGCAATCAATGTCGCTTGTGAAGAAGGCGGCCGTTCGTTACGGCAAACTGCGAGAGTTTCGCGTCCCGCAACCCAACATCAAGGTTGAGCAGGACGCTTCTCAAAAGTCCATCCGACCAAGTCATTGGCCGCGTCCCCTGCTGAAAATCGGGAGCAGGCTTCAGGTGCACTAGACCAGGCGGGCGCTTGTCTTAGCCATGCACACTGCTGGAGCGCCGGGGGAACAGGTGCTAGCATACCCCCTGGAACTGATGGAAGGCTCTCATGGAATTTGACATCCGGAACCCAAGCTCAAAATCCAGCCGAGGCGGTGCCAGTGGAGGCATGACAATGACCCGAGGGGGGTATTGTGATGGCCGGGCCTGACCCCGGCCGAAAGCCGGCACAAGACGTTCGGAAGACGATAACAATTCTTATCGCCGACATTGTAGATTCCTCACGCCTTAGCCTCGCCCTCGATCCGGAGGCACTCCGGAACCTACTCGCCCGCTACTTTGATCAGATGATCGCCACTATCCAGCGGCATGGCGGAGTCGTAGAGCGATATCTCGGTGACGAGATCATGGCCGTGTTTGGTGTGCCGGTACTACACGAGGATGACGCAATACGGGCAGTATCCGCCGCTGTCGAAATGCGCGATACGCTTGCGACGCTCAACCACGAGCTTGAGACCGTTTGGGGCGTCCAACTCGCTCACCGAATTGGCCTCAACACCGGGGAGGTTTTTACTGGCATCGACAGGCAGGGACATCGATTTCTCACTGGCGAGGCAGTGCGTGTTACAAAGCGTCTCCAGGAGGCCGCAGCGCCCAACGAAATCCTGATTGGGGAAGCAACATACAAGCTGGTTCGCCACGCGGTCGTTGTAGAATCCAGTAGCGCGCGTGCGGTCAAGCACGGCGAGAAGTTCCCTGCGATCATCGTAGTGGGCCTCATCTCCCGCGCCACCGGCTTTCAACGCCGGTTCGAGGCGCCGTTCGTCGGACGCGAGCACCAGCGGACGGCGATCAGCACTATCTTTGGTGAGTTGATCAATAGTAGAACCTCTCACCTATTGACCGTGTTGGGTGAGGCCGGGGTAGGGAAATCGCGGCTTGTTTCGGAGGCCGCCGGAAGCCTTCCAAGCGAGGTAATTGTCGCACACGGCAGATGCCTGCCCTATGGCGATGGCATTGCTTATTGGCCGCTTGCGGACATCATCCGGGAGATCACACGAGCTCGAGGCGGAGACCCTAGCAAGCAGTCCGTGGCGGACCTTGCGGAAATCCTAGCTGGAGTCGATAAGGCCAAACTCATCGCCGAGCGCATAGCTGAGATTCTCGGGTTCGGCCAGGGAGACACAAGCGCCCGTGAGGAGACTTTCTGGGCCGTTCGGCGGCTTTTCGAGGTCTTTGCACGAGAACGGCCGCTGGTGGTTGTGGTCGAGGACCTCCATTGGGCCGACCCAACGTTCCTGGACCTGATCGAACATCTTGTAGATTTCTCGCGCGGTTTCCCCATCGCGATAGTTGGGTCGGCACGACCAGAATTGCTCGATACACGGCCGGATTGGGGACGTGCGAAGACAAATGCGACGACGGTCGCGCTTGAACCGCTGAGCGAAGCGGAATCCCGTGAAATGATGTCGAATCTGCTCGACCGCCTCCCGCTATCACCCGCGGTCGAGTCAAGGATCACACGCGCCGTTGGGGGTAACCCGCTGTTTGCGGAAGAGCTTATAGCAATGCTCGTTGAAGAAGAGCTGCTCAGGCGCAATGAGGACTGTTGGGTCGCTCGCTCGGATCTCTCGGAGCTACCAGTCCCGTCGACAATTAACGCCCTTCTAGCTGCTCGACTCGAGAGTCTCCCGTCCCTTGAGCGCACCATCTTGACGGCCGCAGCAGTCGAGGGCGCAGTATTCCATCGGAGTGCCGTCAACGAGCTCGCCGACGTCGTGCTAGACGTACTGGAGGACGGTCTGCTCGCACTTGTACGCCGGGATCTGATCCGCCCGGAGGCGCCGTCGTTCGTCGGCGAGAAGGCCTATCGCTTCCGTCACGTCTTGATCCGCGACGCGGCATATCACTCCCTGCCGAAGAACGCCCGCGCCGACCTACACGAGCGCTTCGCTGCCTGGCTCGAGCCAACGGCCAAAGACCGGCTGCGCGAGTTCGAGGAGATTATCGGCTATCACCTCGAGCAGGCCTTTCAGTACCGGGTCGCGCTCGGTCCGCGCGACGAGCGCGCGGCTGCGCTTGCGCTTCGGGCGTGCGAACGGCTTAAGTCAGCCGGGCGGCGGGCGCTTGTCCGCAGCGACCTTCCTGCGGCGATCAGCCTACTCGAGCGGGTTTCCCGTCTGCTTCCCACCGATGATCCGCAGCGAATTGCGCTGCTCGCCGAGTTGAGCGGCGCTCTGATCGAAAGCGGCCGGTTGGACGATGCCGGGCGCGTATTGGAGGAGGCGGAGCGGCTTGCAACCGCCAGCAACGACCAGCGATTGGCAGCGCATGTGTTGGTCCAGCGGCAGTTCCTGCAACTCCTCCAGGGCGAGGAAGGCGCGCTGGAGAAGGCGGAACGCGCAGCGGCAGTCGTGCTCCCGGTCTTCGAGCGCCTGGGGGACGACCTCGGTCTGTGCCGTGCATGGCGGCTCGAAGCGTGGCTATTTTTCAACGCAGCACGCGGCGAGGCGGCCGCTGGGGCGTGGGAGCGCGCGGCTGCCCACGCACGACGAGCAAAGAACCTGCACGAGTACCACGAGATTCTTACGTGGATTGCGTCCTCACTTTGGTTCGGGCCGACCCCGGCCGCCGAGGGAATCCGCCGCTGTGAGGCGATGCGCGCGGACGTGGGCGAAAGCCTCGAATCAGAGGCCGCAATTCTCCGGCAGCTCGCATGCCTCAATGCAATTGCTGGCCGCTTCGAGATTGCTCGCGAGCTCATCGCGACAAGCAACGCTACCTACGCTGACCTCGGGCTCACGCTGTACGTGGCGTCCTCCGAACACGAGGCCGTCGTCGAGTTGCTCGCCGGGAACGCCGTTGCGGCCGAGAAAAGTGCCCGCGAAGCATACCGCGCGCTCGAGGAGATGGGCGAGCGAGCGTTCCGCTCGACGATGGCCGCGTCCCTCGCCGTCGTGATCCTCCAACAGGGACGCGATGAGGAGGCGGAGGGCTTTGCCAAGCTCAGTGCCGAGCTGGCTGCAAGCGGCGACCTGGTGACGCAAGTCCGTTGGCGTCGCGTGCGCGCCCGCGTGCTCGCACGTCGTGGAGAGATCCGTCAAGCGGAGGCGTTCGCACGAGAGGCATTGGCGATCGCTGAAAAGACCGACTTCGTCAACGACCGGGCCGATGCTCTAGTCGACCTTTCTCACGTGCTTGAGAGTTCGCGACAGCGGAACGACGCGGTCGGTGCAGCGTCTGCAGCATTGCATCTATACCAACTCAAGGGAAACATAGTGGCCGCGGAAGCGACCCAACGCTACCTGCGCAAACTCGCGAGTATCTGACCCCTAACGGAGGGAAGCACTCGTCTCTACCAAGTGAGACGGCCTCTCAAAATCATCGACCGTGTCGTGCCTTAGAGGTATCGCACTTGGTTCCGAAGGCTTCGAGGAGTATCAACCCATCGTCTTCGACATATACACAACGATTTCCGCGATCTATTCGAGGGTTTCGAAAATCTCGTCCAGCTTCTTTTTGACGCTGGCCTTGTCGCCGTAAGGAAAGGACGAGTCATTGCCTTTCGACCCTCCGACATTTTCGTCAGTGCCAGTGTCATCGTTGACGATGACACGATAGTCGCCCTTTTCCGATTTCACGATGGTGATCGTTACGTCCTTCATTTTGCGTTCTCCTCTTTCTTGTCGGACACGAGGCAAAACACGCGGACGGGAAATGTGTTGATCGGGCAAGGAGCCGCGTATCCTATTGCCTTCGGGAGATTCTCCGACACCGATACTTCGGCATGCTAATACACAAGTTCAATTGGATCTTCAGACCACCAGATATAGCCATTCTGATTACCGTCTTTCCAATAGACGAGCGCTATACCTACCGCTGGTCCTGGCTGGAATGTTCCCCGATTATAGAGCCGAGTGTTTGCAATCCACTTGCCTGCTACCGCGAAGGCACCACTGGATTCCGATCCGTAGTAGGTCTGGGCACTCCCGGTGCTCGACTGGACTATCCAGGCGTCGACCCACTTCGGCTTCTGGTTGGCAGTCAAATCGAGCGGACCCTTTGCAAGTTCGACACGACCATTGGTTATTTTCTGCACGGCGTCCCAATTGGCTGGCATGACTGATCTCCAATCGCAGTAGGGGCAACGCGCCCGAAATCATAAACAAGAGATTAAGCACGCCGTCCAATATGTCCGATTTTTCTGAAATGAGCTATATAAAAACTGACGTCGAATAACATGTAATTTGCATAACTTGATACCATCGCACTAGATTAACGTTTATTACAACAATAGTATGGCCAATAGTGAAATCTCGTCTTCGTTTTATACTCGTTTGCACATCGACATTATTTCATTCTATATATCATTTATGTAGCTCTTGGCTGCATGGAATAGAGAACCCTTGTATCGAACCCGGTCCGTAAGAAACCGTTCAGAACCAGCTTGGCTTTGAGACTGCCACTGAGCAAGGCGTAACGACGCAAGACTGACTCCGACCTTCTGGTTAACTTCATACCTGCTTTTCATCTATTTACTACACGCAGATCCGCAATAGCTCAGCTCACCGGCACGTGAAAGTCAGGCCCCGCAGCACCGGTGAATGCTGTAGTCGTGATTGCGTGCGTTCTGGAACGGGTGGTGTGTCGATTTTCAGCAGCCAACGGCGCTGGTATGGCCGCACCCGCGTCGGAGGTGCGGGATCGGGCGATCTCATAGGGCTCGGCTGTCGTACGCCCATTGAAGCAGCGCCAGTCGCGGGGCTCGCAGTGGCAACAGAGCTGCGAGAACATTTGGCCAGACGAGCAGCGTTTGTTTTTCGATGAGATTGCGCCAAGCCGCGACGTCTGGGACGTAAGCTTCTGCTGCGGTTCCTGTCAGATCGCCCGTCGCAAGGCGATTGACGCCATAGACTTGTTAACGACGCTGTCGATGCTCAACACGGGTTACAAGACGCGCTACCTGAATGAGCGCCTGTTGATGGGCTGGCTGCCGAAAACCTGACCGGCTATTTTGTCCAGCGTGAGCAATGGTGCCAGGGCGGATCGCGGCGAGCTCACTACGGCACTGGACGACTTCCTGCCGCCTTTTCCCGGCTTCTTTCAATATTTCCCGAACCGGCGGAACATGGCGCCCAAACTGCGCGCGCTTATTGACCATGTTCGAGGGCACAGGCGAGCCGTTCCAGGCACAACGCAAGGCGCCCGGTGGCCCATTCGTGAGTGAGGATGACCCGCAAACAACAGTCACAGCCCGACCGGTTCAGGGTCAAACTGGCGAAGTAGCGGGTTTGTAAGCTGAATATGTCGATAAAAGCCAATTTCATCGACATGTTCTCGCAACAGGTCGTCGCCATCGACACATCAGCATGACGTGTCGACAAATCTGCGGACGCCGACATGTCATTCGATCCCAAACGGCCTCACAACGACCTGCCTTCCCTCCCCCGGGGCAATCGCTTAGGGCGTCGTTCCGCCCTCACCGGAACGACCCCTTATAGCGAGATCAGACGGGCTTTCGAGCCGCGACGAAGCGGTTCATGGCATCGAAAGAGAAGGCCGCAATCGGCAGGCCGGTCCCACCCTCCAGTGCCAGGTCGGCGAGAATTTCGCCAACGACGCTAGTGAACTTGAAGCCATGCCCGGAACAGGGTGAGGCGACGACCACATTCGGATTGCCAGGCACGAGGTCAAGCAGGAAATCCTCGCTCGGCAGCATCGTATAGCGGCATGTCACCGCGTTGACGCGTAGCCCGGCGGCGGCAGGCACGCGCTTGGCGATAAAGCCATCGAGCAGTGCCGTGTCGGCATCATTGACCGGCGGATTGGGCTGGTTCGGGTCGATCGGCTCACGAAAATGCGCATGCCGGCCGACCTTCACGCCATCGACGCCGATTGCCGGGAAGCCAAAATACGAACCCTCCATCCCCTCGTCCCTCAGGAAACAGGGCATGCGCTGCGGTTCGGTCGCGAACCCGTCGCGCGGCTGATACCAGGCAACGACCTGGCGGATCGGGACAGCATGCTCTCTCAGTTGCGGAACGAGCTCGCCAATCCAGGAGCCGGTGGCGACCACGACTTTCCTGGCGCGATACTGGCCGACAGCAGAACGGATCGTCACACCACCATCCCCCGGCTCGATAGCGGTTGCACGCTCGCCAAAGTGAAGGACCGCACCGTCCTCGGCCGCCAGTTTGAGATAACCCATCACGGCAGCCTCGGGTCTGAGATAGCCGCCCTGGGGATCAAGGACGGCGATTTCCTCATCGTCCAGCTGAAAGGCAGGAAACCGACGCGCCATATCCGCCTTGTCGAGAACCTCGTGCGGTAACCCATGCGTCCTGCAGGACGCGCGCGTTCCCGCAACGATCTTGCTATCCGCAGTGCCAATTTGAAGGACGCCCGTGATCGTCAATATGTCTGCGCGAAGCTTGGCCTCCAAAGCGCGCCAGTTTCGATAGGCACGCTGCAGCAGCGGTACATAGGAAGGATCCTCGAAATAGCCGAGCCGAATGAGGCGGCTATCTCCATGTGAGGAACTGAGCGCATGGGCCGGAAAATAGGCATCGATCCCGATCGTCCTGGCGCCCCGCGCTGCAAGCAAGGAAAGGGCCGCACTCCCCATGGCGCCAAGCCCGATCACGGCGACGTCGAATTCAGCTGTCATGGCTCATACTCACATCAGTTCGGGCGGCACTTCGTGACGGATAAGGGTCCGAAGCGCCTCTATGTCGCCGGCAAGAGGACGATCGTCGCCGTAGTGGGCAACGACATGGCGTACCGCACTATGGATTGCGTCCGTCCCTTTGGCGCGCGCAGCCGTTGACGCCAGGAAGTCGTGCGCCTGGGCGGCGGCCATCACCTCGATCGCGAGAATGTATTCTGCGTTGTCCGTCACCGAGAGAAGCTTGTTCGCCGCAGCCGTCGGGTGCGCAAGAAAGTCCTCCTGCAGGCCGGAGGTCAGGCCACCATCGGTGGAGGCCGGTGCGGCCATCCTACGGTTCTCGTTGCTCAGCGCAGCCGCAGTGTATTGCGCGATCATGAAGCCGGAGTTGCTGCCGGCATCGCTCGCCAAAAATGGCGGCAGACCGCTGACCAGTGGATTGACGAGCCGGTCCATACGACGCTCGCTCATGGCCGATATCTGCGCAAGCGCGATCGCCAGGCTGTCGGCGGCTTGTGAAAGCGCAGGCGCGACAGCGTGCGCCTCTGAGGAGACAACCGGATTTTCGGGCGTGCCTGAAACCGCCGGGTTGTCGGTCACTGAGGCAAGCTCGCGATCGACAACGTCGGACGCGTTATCAAAGACGTCGCGTGCAGCGCCGTGCGCATGCGGGACCGAGCGCAGGCTCAGTGCATCCTGTGTCCGCTTTCCGAGCGCTGCTGCGATCAGGTCGCTACCATCCAGAAGTCGTCGCAGCGAAGCGCCGACTTTCGCGATTCCGCGCGATGGGCGCAGCGCCAAGACGGCTTCGTCAAAAGCCGCCATCTGGCACCCTGCCGCCTCCAGCGTCAGGGCCGCGACCGCATCGGCCCAGTCGAGCAGATGGCTGGCGCGTGCCAGGGCGACACTGGCTAGGCCTGTTGCACAGGCCGTACCATTGACAAGGCTCAATCCTTCCTTCGCACCGAGCACGAGCGGCTGAAGGCCGATCGCATTCAGGGCCTCGCGGCCATTCATTCGCTTGCCCGCGACCGATGCACGCCCCTCGCCGATCAGGACGAGTGCCGTGTGGGCATTGTGCGTCAGGTAACCGGCCGAGCCCTTAGATGGGATATCCGGCACGCAGTCCCGTTCCAGAAATGCCGCCAGATGACGGATGATATCCGCACGCACGCCGGAATGCCCGTGCGAAAAATTGGCGATTTGCGCAGCGATGATCGCTCGAACCTCGCGCGGCGCCAACAGCTCGCCGACCCCGCAGGCATGGCTCAGGATAATGTTGCGCGACAGCCGGCTCTGGGAGGCGCGATCGACCACCGTATCGGAGAGAGCGCCGACACCTGTATTGATGCCGTAGGCACGCACGCCGGTTTCGACGATCCGTTCGACGATGCGGCTGGCATTGTCCACGCGAGCCCAGGCAGCAGGCGAAAGCGCAAGCGTCTCGCCTGCTGCGACGCGTGCCACGTCGCGCCAGCCGATCCGTGTGTCGATGGTGATGGTCATTGTCCGCTTCCGAAATGGCCGATGAACTGGCGAAAGGCGGGCGAGGCGCCGCCACCGAACATCTCGTCCGGCGCGCCACTGCTTTCGACCAGGCCTTCCTTCATGAAGACAACCCGGTTGGAGACGTTGCGGGCAAAGCTCATCTCGTGGGTGACCACCAACATGGTCATCCCCTCCTCGGCAAGCGCGCGCATGACACGCAACACCTCGCCGACGAGTTCGGGATCGAGGGCGGAGGTCGGCTCATCGAAAAGCATGACCTTCGGCTTCATCGCGAGCGCGCGGGCAATTGCGGCACGCTGCTGCTGGCCGCCGGAGAGATGCGCTGGATAGGCATGTCGCTTGTCGGCTATGCCGACCTTTTCCAAGAGCACCTCTGCTTCGGCGATGCATTCGGCGCGCGGACGCTTAAGGACATGAACCGGTCCCTCGATCACATTCTGCAGGATCGTCATGTGCGACCAGAGATTGAAGGACTGGAAAACCATGCCGAGTTCCGAGCGGATGTGGTCGACCTGTTTCTGGCTTGCGGGGCGGCTCGCGCCGCCCTTGTGGATCATGCGGATCTGCTCGCCATCCACCCAGATCTCGCCGTCGGTTGCTATCTCCAGCAGGTTGATGCAACGCAGGAAGGTCGATTTTCCGGAGCCGGAGGCCCCGAGCAGGGAGATGACGTCGCCATCCTGAGCATCGAGCGAGATGCCACGCAGGACCTCATGCGTGCCGAAGCTCTTGCGGATGTTGCGGACGGAAAGTCGGGTAACGCCTGGCATTGAAAGCTCCAATCGTGTCCGTTCCGCTCTTAGGCTTTCAACGCCGGCGGGATCGCACGGCGGTGTCGCGAGAGCGAATACTCGAGCAGGGACATCGCCTGCAGAATGATGAAGTTGAGAACGAGGTAGATGATGGCCGCACAGAGGAATACTTCCATCGTCCGGTAGGTCTGCGAGATCAGGCGCTGCGCCACGCCGGTCACTTCCCATACCGTGACCAGGCTTGCGAGCGCGGTCGATTTCATCATCAGGACGATCTCGGTGGAATAGGCCGGCAGCGCGTGACGGAAGGCGATCGGCGCTAGAATGCGGCGCACGAGCAGCGCGCCGGACATGCCGATCGAGCGAGCGGCCTCGATCTCACGTGGCGAGACGGCGCGAATGCCACCGCGGAAAATTTCAGCGGAGTAGCCTGCGGTGCACAGCGCCAGAGAAAGCACTGCGCAAACGAACGGTTCGCGCAAGAACGGCCAGAGGAAGGAATAGCGGATGAAACCGAACTGGCCAAGGCCGTAGAAGACGAGGAACATCTGGATCAGCAGCGGCGAGCCGCGAAAGACGAAGATGTATCCCTTGGCAATCGCCGACAGCACCGGATTGCCGCCGACGCGCATCCAGACGATCAGGAGCGCTAGAAGGCCACCAAAGAAGACCGATAGGGAAAACAGAGCCAAGGTCATCGGGACGGCCTTGAGCAGGGTAGTCATCGTTTGAGCAAGAAAAGCGAAATCCATGGTGCTACCTCACGCCTTTCCCATGGCCGCCGTCGGCATGCTGCGATTGGCGCGTCGCTCGGCGCCATTGAAGACCCGGTCAGACAGGCTCGTCAGGATCAGATAGAGGATCCCGCCGACGATGAAGAACAGGAAATATTGTCGCGTGGAACCGGCAGCGACCTGACTGGTGCGCATCAGTTCCGCCAGGCCAGTCACCGAGATCAATGCCGAATCCTTAAGGCTGAGCTGCCAGACGTTGCCGAGACCAGGGATCGCCAAACGCAGCACCTGTGGGATAATGATCCGACGAAACCGCACGCCACGATGCATACCAATGGCAGATGCCGCCTCCAACTCGCCCTTGGAAATGGCAAGGTAGGCTCCGCGGAAAACTTCCGCCTGATAGGCACCGGAGATGATGCCCACAGCTAGTGCACCCGCGAGGAAGGAGGGCAGCCCGAGGAAGCCCTCGTAGCCCATCGCCTTGCCGATCGAGGTGACCGCGGAGGAACCTCCAAAATAGATGAGATAGATGATGAGCAGTTCCGGCACGCCGCGAAAGACGGTCGTGTAGACGTTACCGAGCGCGACGAGCGACGCCTTGCCGGATAGCTTGGCCGCAGAGATTGTCGCACCGAGCACGGCTCCGATCGCAAGCGCGCTTGCAGTCACGGCGAGTGTAATCAACGTGGCGAGCAGAAGCAGCGCGCCCCATCCGGTCGAACCGAATCCAATCAGTTCCAGTGTTGCCATATCACGTTCCCCGCGCCCGCCGCTGTCTCGGCGGTGTCAGAATAGCATGCGGCCCCCGGCATTGAAGCCGGAGACCGGGACGTCCGGCCTCCGCCGGAAATCAGTTCTGCGGGCTGACGTCGACCTTGAACCACTTCATCGACAGGTTCTTCACGGTGCCGTCGGCCAGCGCCGACTTGATCGCTTCGTTGAACTTGTCGCGAAGGTCGGTATCTGCCTGACGGATACCGAGGCCTTCACCTTCGCCCCAGATCGAGCCAACGATTTCAGGGCCGGTAAAGGCCAGCGTATCGTTTGCGGACTGGAAAGCATTGGCGAAGTAGACGGCATCGTCGAAGCCGAGATCGATACGGCCGTTCTGCAGATCGAGATCGCGGTCGGCACCGGTCTTGTATTCGCGGATTTCTGCGATGTCGCCGAAATTGTCGTAAACGAACTTGGCATAGACGGTGGCGGCCTGAATGCCGATCGTCTTGCCCTTGAAGGCTTCCTTCAGCGCATCCACTTCCTTAACGCCGGTCTGGCCGGGCGTCATCTTGATCGTTGCTCCGGTGCCGGCTGCGTTGGCAAGCGGGCTATCCTTGGCCGTCGCAAAGGCTGCCGGCGTCGCAGCGTAGGGGATCGTGAAACCAATGACCTTCTTGCGGTCTTCGGTGATCGACAGTGCATCCATGATGACGTCGAACTTGCCGGCATTGAGCGCAGGAATCATGCCGTCCCAGTCGGAAGCGACGAGCTTGCATTCGATCTTGGCGCGTTCGCACAGAACTTTGGCAAGCTCTGGTTCGAAGCCGCCGAGCGTGCCGTCGGCATTGGTCATGTTCCAAGGCGCATAGGCGCCCTCAAGTGTAATGGTGGCAGTCTTCCAGTCCTTGGCGGCGACAGGAGCGGCGAAGGCCGAAAGCGCAAAGGCGCTGGAAAGAAGAAGCGCGCTGAATTTCATTGGTTCTATCTCCTCTGAAGTGACGATTGACCTTGGGTCCGACACCGGTCTTCGCCGGCTTGCCCGATGCCGACCTTTGCTGGTCGAGCTTTCGAGAGGTTGTATAGGGTACCATATGAGATATTTTGTGTTATGCAAGAGGAAAGTCGATTTATCGAGCGGATTCCGCCGTTGCAAAAGGAATAGGCAATGAAGCGTCCAAGCGAGATGAAGAGGGATAACGATACCGCACCGCTCTACGCCGGTGTCAAGCAGATGATACTCGACCGCATCCACAGCGGCGAGTGGCCTCCGAAGCATCGCGTGCCTTCCGAAAACGAATTGGTCACGGAGCTTGGCGTAAGCAAGATGACCGCCAACCGGGCGCTGCGTGAACTCGCAAGCGAGGGCGAGCTGGTTCGTATTCAGGGCGTTGGCTCCTTTGTCGCGGAGCGCAAGGGCTACTCGGCCTTGTTCGAGGTGCGCAACATCGCCGAAGAGATTGCTGAGCGCGGCCACGTGCATGAGGCCGCGGTGGTGATTTTAGCCCAGGAAGCAGCCTCTCCAGAGACGGCGGACGCGCTGGAGCTCGATATCGGCGCACCCGTCTTTCACTCCTTGATCGTGCACAGCGAAAACGGCGTGCCGGTGCAGATCGAAGACCGTTTCGTCAATCCGGCAGCGGCCCCTGACTACCTGGCGCAGGATTTTGCCTCGCTGACACCCAACGCCTATCTGACGGCGGCCGCCCCGCTCAGCGGATCCGAACACATTGTCGAGGCAGCGATGCCGCAGTCCTGGGAGTGCAAGCTCTTGACCATCCTCAAGAACGAACCATGCCTGGCGATCCGCCGCCGGACCTGGTCAGGGCGCCACGTCGTCTCTACGGCCCGTCTCATCTATCCCGGCAACCGCTACCGGCTGGAGGCCCGCACCGGAAAGGTGTTTGAGGAATAGCCTCAGTTGTATATGGAACATGTGTGCGTTTCCGCACTTGACTAGCCGATCCGCGGATAGCCAAGTGCGACGGCCTTGCGTTCCAAATCCACAAGAGGCTCATAGTCTGCTTCGGAAAGGGTGACAAAATCCGAAAGCGAAAGCGTTTCGCGGACGCGCGCCAAGGAGGGCTCGGTGATCGCCGATTGAAGCGCATCGCGCAGTTGCTCGACCTCGCGATCCGAGGCGCCGCTGGAGGTAATGAAGGGCAGTCCAGGAGCGCTGGCCGTCTCGGCAAGAATGCGCAGACTGGCAAGCCTCTCCGGCGCAAAGCGCCCTATGTTGGCGTAGGTCACACAATCGATTGCGGCAACGTCGGCCCTGCCGGCCGCGACTGCAGCGATGCTCGCCCCATGGCCGCCGGTCTCGATCACCTCGGAAAAGAAGTGTCCACCTTCAGCGAGTGGGGCTATCTCGGCACGGAAGAGATTGCTGCCCGAGTTGCTCTCATGGCTGTTGACTGCGGCACGCAAACCGCGGAGCTCTACAAGCGATCGAGCTGCCGCATTCTTATGAACGACAATGAAACTGCGCATTAAGGGGCCCTCGCAGCCGGGCAGATCGTAGATTGGCGTTGCGACCAGACGAACGGAGCTGCGCAGTCGCTTCGCATAGGGATAACCGCAGGTCTGCGCGAGGATGAGATCTGGATAGAGCCAGGCTTCGTCGTAGGACAACGAACGATCGAGTTCCGTTGGCACGTCGGACAACCCGGCCTCTTCTCGAAGGTAGCCGCTGATGTAGCGCCAGAGCGCAGCAGTCGCCTCCATCAACGGCGGTGGATCGACATACATCGACAGGCTGGCGAGGCGCATTTTCCAAGTCTCTTCGTTGACGCGCCGCGAACATAGTCACGCGCCGACGAATTGCCAATGATATCAGTCAGCGTTGCACATCGAGCCCGATATCCAGCGTTGGGGCGCTGTGCGTACACCAGCCAACCGACACGAGATCAACACCGGAGGCGGCGATTGCAGCGACTGTTGCGGGCGTTACCCGACCCGAGGCCTCGGTGATCGCACGGCCGTTGACGATTGCGACCGCTTCGCGCAGTTGCGTCGGCGTCATATTATCGAGCAGGACTGCATCGACGCCCTCTTCCATAGCCTCCCGCAGCTGCAAAAGCGTGTCCACCTCGACCTCGATCTTGACCATGTGCCCGACGCCAGCGCGGGCGCGGGCGATCGCCGCGGCAACGCCGCCAGCAATGGCTACGTGATTGTCCTTGATCAGGACGGCATCATGAAGTGCAAACCGGTGGTTCATGCCGCCACCTGCGCGAACTGCATATTTTTCCAGAGCCCGCAGCCCGGGCGTCGTCTTGCGGGTGCAGGCAATCGATGCCTTCGTGCCGCTGACAGCTTCGACCAAGCTTGCCGTCACCGTCGCAATGCCAGACAGGTGTCCAAGAAAATTGAGCGCGGTGCGCTCCCCCGTCAGCAAGCCGCGCGAAGGCCCGGTGATCGTGGCAATGGTGTCGCCGGGTTCGACGCGCGACCCGTCCTCCATGTGGCGGGTCATCGTGATTGCGGCCTCGACGAGCTGGAAGGCGAGCTCGGCGGCGTCGAGACCGGCAATGACACCAGGCTGCCGCGCGACCATGACCAAAGACGAGCGATGATCCGCCGGGATAACGGCGGCCGAAGTGATATCGCCGGCTAGGCCCAGATCTTCGACAAGGGCCGCGCGCACCAGCGGTTCGATGACAAGGCGCGGCAAAGGGGCAAGAGACATGTCAGGCACTCCGGGCAAAAGAATGGGTCTCGGCACGCGCGACGTCGAGCACATCGGCGAGCGTCATGAAACGGCGTTCGGCAAGCGGCAGCTGCAGTGGAAAATCGGTGCGCGCGTGTGCGCCGCGGCTCTCCTTGCGCAGCATTGCAAAGACAGCAATCGTCAACGCAACAATCGCCGGATCGGCGGCAGGGCCGCAGGCTTCGGCGAACGGCAACAGGGCCGCGATTGCTCCCTGGAGAGCCCCGGCGTTACGCAGCACGCCAAGGTGGCGCGACACGATCGTGCGCACGCACGAGGCATCTGGCGCTGACACAGGCGGCACTTCCGGCACCGCCCAAACCCGACCCGTCGACGTCCCGCCAAGATCACGGGCAGCCCGCATGCCGAGCGCGGCCGCCTCAAGCAACGAGTTGCTGGCCAGACGATTGGCGCCATGCAGCCCGGTCGAGGCCGCCTCGCCGACCACCCACAGGCCTGGAACCGAGCTGCGTCCCGCCAAATCGGTCGCAACTCCGCCCATGTGGTAGTGAACTGCAGGGCGCACCGGTATGAGATCGATTGCCGGATCGATGCCGGCCTCACGGCATAGCGCCTGGATTGTCGGAAATCGGAGTGCAAAGCGATCGCCGAGCGCGCAACGGGCATCCAAGAAGACATGCCGCCCCAGTGAAATTTCTGCGCTGATGGCGCGCGCAACAACGTCGCGCGGCGCCAGTTCTCCTCCATCGATGCCCGACATAAAGCGTTCGCCCCTGTCGTTGACGAGGACGGCGCCCTCGCCGCGCACCGCCTCGCTGACGAGCGCCAGCGGCCGGCGCGCAGAATCAAGACCCGTCGGGTGAAATTGCACGAATTCCATGTCGGCAAGGCGCGCCCCTGCCCTGGCCGCCAGCGCAAGTCCCTGGCCGAAATTGCACATGGGATTGGTCGTCGCGTCATAGAGCCCGCCGATGCCACCCGTCGCCAGCACCACCCTGTTGGTCATGATGGCGGCAATCTGCGCGCGTCTGGAAACAATCAGACCGTTGACTGAGCCGTCATGGACCATAAGCGAGCGCAACTCGGTTGCTTGAAGTACCGTGATCGAAGGCGTGTTGGCGACCGCTCGTACGAAAGCGGCAACAATCGCAGCACCAGACCCGTCGCCTGACGCATGCACGATGCGTCGACGCGAATGCGCGGCCTCCAGACCAAGTACCAGCCTCCCCAGGCCGTCCCTGTCGAAAGCGACGCCGGCACGCTCCAGGGCTGCAATGGCGGCTGGGCCCTCAGCGATAATCTCGGATGCAGCATGCGGATCACACAGCCCGTCGCCGGCAGCAAGCGTATCGGAAAGGTGTAACTCAGCGCTGTCATCCTCACCAAGACTGGCCGCGATTCCGCCTTGCGCCCAGGCGCTTGATGTCTGCGTCCCAATGGCACCGCGGGTGATGAGAACGACGGGCTGCGGCGCGAGCGTCAATGCCGTCATCAGGCCGGCGAGCCCGCTTCCAACGACGACAACCTGTCCGCTCAACGCGTCGAGAAGCTCGGTCATATCGCAAGCATCCGCTCGACGGCGCGCCGGGCGGCGACGGCAATGTCAGGGTCGACCGTTACCTCGTGGCGATTTTCCTCCAGTGCGGTACGGATGTTGGCGAGCGTGATCCGCTTCATGTGCGGACAAAGATTGCAGGGACGGATGAACTCGACATCGGGATGATGCACCGCGACGTTGTCGCTCATCGAGCACTCGGTCAAGAGAACCACGCGGGCCGGACGCTGCTGCCCGACGAAATCGGACATCACTGCGGTCGATCCGGCGAAGTCCGCCTCGGCGACGACATCTGGCGGACATTCAGGATGCGCCAACACGGTTACACCAGGATAATTCTCGCGCAACTGCCTGACGTCATCGGCCGTAAACAGTTCGTGGACTTCACAATGTCCATGCCAAGCAAGTACCTCGACCATCGTTTCGCGTGCAACGTTACGGGCGAGATACTCGTCCGGGATCATTAGCACCCGCGGTACACCGAGAGACTCGACGACCTGCTTGGCGTTCCCGGATGTGCAGCAGATATCGGATGCTGCCTTCACGGCCGCGGAGGTATTCACATAGGTGATAATAGGCACTCCGGGGTGCGCTTCGCGCAGAAGCGCCACGTCCTGCGGCGTGATCGAATCCGCTAGCGAGCAGCCCGCCCCCATATCCGGGATGAGCACTGTCTTGTTAGGATTGAGGAGCTTGGCCGTTTCGGCCATGAAATGCACCCCGGCAAGCACGATGACGTCAGCCTCGACGTCGATCGCCTTGCGCGCCAGCGCCAAGCTGTCACCGACGATATCGGCGACGCCGTGGAAAATCTCCGGCGTCTGGTAATTGTGTGCGAGAATGACGGCGTTGCGCTGCCGCTTCAGCTTAAGGATCGCCTCGACGTCATCTTCGAACGACATCCACTCCGCCTTGGGAATGACGCGGCGAACGCGCTCATAAAGGGAGGACGCGGAAACGCTGTGGTTCATGGCCGACTCCTGCTTATGCTCTATCTGAGTATATCATGGGCCCATGGATATTCTCATACTGAGCATATGTCAATTGCGGGAGAGCGGCAGTTTTGATCCCGCAAGGGCGCGTTCTTCCAGGAAGACGTGGCTGAGATTGCTCCTGATTAGTGGCAGTCCGGACGTAAATCCGAGGCCACATGGTGCGACAGGTTCAGGAACGACCAAGAAGGACGTCTTCAAGATTCGATGCCTTGTGGATTGGCAGCCAAATATCTCGCGCTCCGGCCGAAACAAAAGGCGGAACATGGTGAGCGCCATGAAGACGAACGACACAAACCCGACGCGTCCCAAAGGCGGCCAAAGGACCTGACGCCGATGGCCAAGAAGCCTGAAGCGCCGACAGGAAGTCGCTGGCACCGCCGACAGTGCAGCCGCCTGGAGCGAAGAGGGAACGCGAGCGTCCGATTGTTAATCCGATTTCGGGCGTCGCACAGTTGACAAGCCGGTTCCGCACCAGTGCGGCACCGTGCGAGCCTTGTGTCGCTGGCAGGTTTAAATTCGCTTCACCGTGCAAGAGAGCCATGCGGCCCGACCGTGAGCGTGACCGGGCCGGGCCTTACGCTTCAATAGCGCGCATCCTCAAGGCCGCAAAATGGATCGACCGGGTTTGTGCCAAGGAAAGGCTTGCGCCCAAGCATGCACTCCACAACGGCCTCCTGCACGGTATCCATGGTCGAGTACGCGTTTATATAGGCTGGTACGCGCGGCGCATCGTAGAGATGATATGGATGACCGAAGGAGATCATCACGGAGGGAATATTCGTCCAGGGTCGATACATGGCCTTGAACAGGCCCCCGCCGCCCATCCGATGCCAGTCGACGAATATCCGGCCCCGTACGAGCAGCGACTCGTCGCCCAGGGCGTAAATTACCAGATCGAAGTCGTCAGGGCTTGGCACGATGTCCGGCCGGTCGATCGTGACTTCAAATCCCTCTTTGGCCAAGAGCTCCGGCAGCAGGAATTTCAGTGGCTGCTGCATGAGCGGATGGATGATGCCTCCATCGACCAACAGGACGCGTTTTGTCTTCGCAGGATCAAGCGGAAAGATGCTGTGGACATCTTTCACAAGCGTGGGTGAGCGAGCGATGTACTCTTTGGAAGCAGCAACGCTGTCGGGATGCGCAAGCAGGTTGCGCGCTTCCGCAGCATCGGGCAGGACATCCGACGGCTGAAAGAGTTTGAGGTGCGCTTTGAGAGCCAGCACGCGAAGAACCGCTTCCTCGAGTCGCTCAGGCGTTATTCGCCCATCTTCGACAGCGGACTTGACCGCTGCCATATCCTCCTCCGGTGCGTCGCTGAAGAGGATCATGTCGCAGCCATTGGCGATAATGTCAGGCATGGTCTTCGTGTGGTGACCCCAGGCCGACAAGCCACCCATCGGCGTAGCGTCAGAGACAATGATGCCATTGAAGCCGAGCTGATCACGGAGAAGATCGATGTTCAGTAACCGCGAAACAGAGGCCGGCCGGAAAGCTTCAAGCCCGGCATCGGGAATCTTAGACCGGACATAGGCCGGTAAGGAAATATGCGCACTCATCACGGCCAGCACGCCCTCGCCGATCAGCCTTCTATAAAGTCGTCCGAACGTTTCTTCCCACTGTTCAATCGAGAGTGGATTGACGGTCGTAACGAGGTGCTGATCGCGGTCGTCGTATCCCTCGCCCGGCCAGTGCTTCGCGGTGGCGGCAATTCCATTCTGCTGGAGGCCGCGAACATGGGCGACGGCGTGGCGCTCAATTCTGTCGACATCCGAACCGTAGGAGCGCGTGCCGACGATCGGTGATCGGAAGGCAGCATTGATGTCCATGACCGGAGTAAAGGACCACCGTACCCCCATTGCTCTACCCTCGCGGGCCAAGATTTCGGAACTTTTTTCGGTCGCCTGGACATCGTCGACGGCGGCGAGACCAAGTTGCCCTAGCACCGGTGTGCCGAAAGCGAAGGAATGGCGGCTTCCTTCCAGATCTGCACTGATGACCGGTGGCACTTTGCTTCTGGCGACGAGGTCTGAGATGACACGCCGCTCAAAGTCGAGGTCCGGCGTGAAAAATCGGGTCACCCCACCCGGCCTCAATGCACCAATGCGCGCGAACTCCTCTTCATCCGTCCCAATCATGATCAAGGTGAAGAGCTGGCCGACTTTGTCGTCGAGATCGAGCGACGCATAAACCTCGCGGACCCAGGCGATCGCGGCGTCATCAAGGTTGAACGGCGGTTTGCGAAGTTCATCGTATATCGTCACAAGTCCCTCCGTGATCAACGCTTTGTGGCGATAGTTGCGTATGCACGCCATGATGGGAAAGCTCTAAGGCGAGCGACTATCCACTCTCTTAGAGCAGAAGGCAATAAGGTCACAAAGCGCTAAAGCGCGCTCGCCTGTTCTCACCGGAGGTATGGGTAACTCTTCCGACGGTTCCCATCATTCAGGTCGGGAGTTCGCATTGGCAGGATGAGGAAAACCGCCAGAATTTTATGTCAAGACTGGGGACTCTCCAACCTCTAACTCATTATAAAGTCAACGTAAATCAGGACACAAGGATGCCTAACGACCTTTCGAGCCGCGTTGGGCCTCGCGCGATCACCACATGCTTTCCAGCCGAAATCATCCGTGCAAGCGACCGCGCATAGCTAGACATAGGTCGAGTGGAGCCTCGCCTGTCGTCTGGTACCAAAGCATCTCGCAGCGACGTACACTTCCATGGTCTTCGCCCAGTGGAGTAAAAAAAGATTGATCCTCGCCTTAGGCGAAGCGAATGCCTGAACCCCCCCGAAAGGTTAAGAACATGAATCGCATTCTCAGCCTCGCTGCAGTCGCAGTCATCTCTTCGATTACCTTCGCGAATGTTACACTTGCCGACAGTCTCGACATGAATACGGCGCACGCGCTCGAAACGACCCTTCGTTCCTACAACGCCACCTTCGACGTCCGCCAGGTCAATAACTGGGACCTTTCTCCGGAGCACCTCACTCGGGGCGGTACCGCGTCAGACCGCTCGACCGGTGCCATCGAAGGGATCCGGTCAGCGATTGAGCAGAACAAACCACTTGCCGGAAAGCTTCACCAGGCCGGCGTAAAGGTATCCAACATCGTCGATGTCGAGCAAGCTGCCGACGGTAGCATCACGTTCTATTCCCGCTGAAACAAACGCGACGTTGGTGGTCCGCGCTAGAGGGGACCACCAACCGATGCCGGTCTCTCGGCCGATAGCTTTTGTGCGTCCAGTTCCCGGATATTATTCAGAGCTGAGGAGCATGAAATGACGCAAGAGGGTAAAATCTCGGCCGTCACCGGGGGCCGTTTAGATTTGTGACTCGTATTCGCGGCTTTCACAGCGGTAGCGAAACAGCTTCGCGGGGCGACCACCCGTTTCGCTCGTCGTATCGCCAGTTTCCTCGACCAGTTCCTGCTGCTCGATCAACCGTCGGAAATTCTGCTTGTGGAGCGTTAGCCCAGCCAGAGCTTCAACGCTGCGCTGCAGTTGCAGCAAGGTGAAGCTCTCCGGCATCAACTCGAAGACAACGGGCCGGTACTTGATCTTTGCCCGCAATCGCGCAATGCCGGTTGCAAGAATGCGCCGATGGTCGGCAAACATCGGCCGACCCGGATTTACGTCCGACAGGCAGCCAGCCTCCTTCACAAGACCCGCCTCGTAAAGGATCTCATAGCGCTGCAGCACCAGGTCTTCGTTCCACGCGACCTCGCCCAATCCAAAAGCGACATTCGTCCGACGCATCCGCTCCTCCTGACGGATGGGGTCGCGCTTTGCCCACGCAACGAGATGCGCGACGATATCGTCAAGGACCGCAGGGCGTCCGGCGCGCCAGTCCTCCCAGGGAAAATAGCTGTACCAGCCATGCCAGGCGGGCCCACCAGCGCCTGTTGCGGCCTGCTCCCGGACCAGACCGAGATAGCTGATCGAGATCGTCCTGCCGCCGAGGATCTCATTGTTTCGGTCGCGATCAGCGAAGGTATAGAGCTGCTCCAGATAGCCGACCGGATGGCCTGTCTGCTCCTGAACCCATTCACGCAAACCACTCTGCAGGGTACGATGCCCCATTTCGAACGGCCCAGAAGGTAGAGCCTCTCCGGACCGGATCGTCATCACACGCGGCTCGCCGCCTGTCACCGCAACGAGCACGGCTATCAATTCGGCATGTGCAAACCCGATCGTCAAGAAAAGTACGCCTCCTGTTGTCAGACCAGCAATCTCTGGCACAACGAACAAACTTGAGGAAGCATATCCGGGCGTTAATATACTTGAATCTGCCGGTCGATCGCCGCTTAGCGCAGGAACTGCCTGAAGCGGCGCAGCGCGAGATCGAAAAAGATGGCGCCAATCGCCACGAGCGCGGCAAGCTGCGGCCACACCACGGCAAGGCCGGCCCCGCGAAAGAGAACGGCCTGCGATAAGATCACGAAGTGCGTATTTGGCGCTGCGAGCATGCTGTTCTGGATAATCTCAGGCATGCTTTCGCGCGGGGTCGTACCGCCGGAGAGCAACTGAAGGGGGATCAGCACCAACATCAGGAGCAAGCCGAACTGCGGCATCGAGCCTTGCGACGGTCGCAAGGAAAATGCCCAGGCAGGTGGTGGCGAATACGACAAGTGCAGTACCAATCACAAAGAGTGCAAAGGAGCCTTCAATTGGCACCTTGAGCAGCCCCTGGACGATAAAGATCAGGGAGAATGTGGAGGCGGCAACGACAATCAGACCCATCGACCATATCTTGCTCAGCATAATCTCCAGCGGCGTGATGGGCATGACGAGCAGATGCTCGATCGTGCCGTGTTCGCGCTCGCGGATCAGTGCCGCACCGGTCAGGATGATCGAAAGCATCGTAATTGAAGAAATGACATTATTGATCGAGCCGAACCAACTCTTATCCAACTCCGGATTGAACCGGGATCGCAGCGTCAGCGCGACGGATACCTGCTCGCCACCGCGATATCGATTGACGAACTCGTTAACCTCGCCCGAGACGATCGACTGAACATAGCCGCTGCCAGTGAACGCCTGTGATATACGCGTCGCATCGACATTCAGCTGGATGCTCGGCGATCGACCAGCAAGCACGTCCCTCTGAAAATTCGGTGGAATGACGAGTGCAAACGTGTCCAGCCCGGCATCCATGCGGCGATCGACCTCCTGGAGCGCAATGACGCGCGGAACAACGAAATAGGGTGAATAGAATGCCGTTATGATCCGCGCGGAGAGCGGCGACTGGTCCTCATCGACAATAGCGATCGCAGCCCGATTTAGCGTTTCGGGCAGAGAGTTCGACGCCGTGTATATCGACACCGTGAAGGAATAAATAATCAGTACGAGTAGCATCGGATCGCGTGCGACACCCCAGAGCTCCTTGATCCCCAGCCGATAAACACTGGCCACACGCATGGTCAGTTCGCCTGTTTCTTCAAAAGCGCTGCTAAGCACATCAGAATCGGGGCGGCAATCAGCAATGGCATGAAGGAATAGACCAAGTCGCTAAAGCCCCAGAGCCTTGGAGAAGGTCCCCCACGAGATCGTGACAAAGTGGGCGGCGGGATAAATCTTCCCGATGAAGGCGCCCACCCCTTGTAGTGATGATAGGGGGTCGATCATACCCGAATACTGGACTGCCGGAATGAGGGTTATCAGGGCTGTGCCGAAAATCGCGGCGATCTGACTGCTCATGAAGGCTGAAATAAGCAGCCCCCCTGTTGTTATCGTGACGTAGATCAGCGCTGCGAGGGTGAACGTCAGGAAGCTGCCGGTGAAAGGGACACGAAAGATGAATACCGCGAACGCGCTCAACATGAAAAAGTTGAGCATCGCGAGAGCGATATAGGGCAATGCTTGCCAAACAGGAACTCGATGCGAGTAACCGGGGTCACGTAAAAATTGATGATGGAGCCGAGCTCCTTTTCGCGCACGACGCTGAGGCCGGCAGCATTGCGGGGATCATCATCAGCAGGAGCGGAATGACACCGGGGACCATAGCAACAAGGCTTTGGACGTCCGGATTGTAGCGGTAGCGAATGTCCAGCTGAAAATTTGCGGTGGCAGCCGTGGCTCCGGCCGCTCTTGCGCTTTGCGCGCGAGCCATTCTGCGTGCATTCCCTCCACGTAGCCCCGGACCGTTTCGGCTCGGCTCGGCATGGCTCGGCATGGCGCCATCGATCCAGGCCCCTATCTCGACGCTTCGTCCACGCGAGACATCCCCGCCGAAACCGGGCGGGATTTCGATCGCAAGGCTGAGCTCCCCTGATCTCATTGGACGGTCCATATCCGCATAGTCGATGATTGGCGGCCTTTCATCGAAGTACCGGGAGCCGGATATCTGCAAGACGTAGTCCTGGCTGATCGTTGTGTCATCACGGTCGAGTACAGCGAAGGAAAGGTTTTCGACATCCATGTTGATGCCATAGCCAATGACGAACATCAAAATGACACTGCCGACCACCGCAAGCGTCGCACGAATGGGATCGCGTCTGAGTTCAAGCGCTTCGCAGCGCGTGTAGGCAAACATCCTTCGAAAATCGAAAAGTCGCCCCAGCCCACCGGCCGCTGCTTGCCCCGCGGCATCGCCTGTCTGCACATTCGCAGCCAGTTCTTCTTTGCCGGCATGCCGACCTATCAAACTGAAGCGAATACCCGATCACGATCTGTGGTTGATCACAACAATAACAGTAATTTGACGTTTCAATAATCACGAATCTGCCGGATGGCCGCATCTTCAATGCGTTGTGCCACGCCCAGGACGCCAAATAAAAACGAATCAACACAATTGATCCGATCAATTATCTCCGTTAGGTTGATCGCTAGCATAATAGTCGCGCAACAACCGGCGTTGGAAGGAGAGAACCATGAAAGATGGACCCCATGCAGTTGATGTTCACGTCGGGAAGACGATCCGCATAAAGCGTCTGATGCGGAAGGTATCGCAGACCGAGCTTGGCGATCGGGTCGGCGTCACGTTTCAACAGATTCAAAAATACGAAAAGGGATCCAACCGTGTTTCCGCGAGCATGCTGGTTGAGATTGCCGGCGCGCTCGATGTCGACGTCCGATCTTTCTTCGAGGACGTTAACCCCGGCACCGCCAACGACAATCCCACGCCCAGCGAGGAATTCGTCGTCTCCCGTGACGGCGTATTGCTTAACGCCGCGTTTCTGTCGATCAAGAACGAACAGGTTCGCAAGAAGATCGTAAAGCTCGTGCAGGCAATTGCCGGCATGGAACTGGACGATGCTCAATAGCTTTCTGGTCGGAGTTGGACGGTCCGAACGTTAGTGACAGTCGAGAAGCACGAGGTTCTCGCTGGCATCTTTCATTGCGACCTGCGTCTTCTTGCCGATCAGCTTTTCGAGATTGACGTCGAGCTCGCGTTCGGGGTCAATGCCGTCCCAATCGATCACGACCTGAAGAAGAGCCATGTTGGTCAAGTGCATCAAATTATGCAGCTTGAGCTTCTGGGCTTCATCTTTCGCTGCCGAGAGTAACCGGAATATTCTGGCATACTCGCTACCCGTTCCCTCATCCCTCGTCAGAATGTTCATTGCCACCGCCTTCACCTTCTCTGCTGATGAGCCTTCCGGGCTTCAACGAGATCCATCATTCTGGTCAGGCGTTACTCGGGCGTTACAGGCGTGACGGCCCCCGTGATTTCCGCCCGCAAGTGCTCCCAGTGTGAGGTGGCGGCAAAACCCCAGTCACGCTCCTGAACGGCAAACTCCACGTCTTGCAGATACTGCAGGACGAGTTCGGCATCCTGACGCTTGCGCTCAATTTTGGCTGCTCGGATCATCCGCAGGATCGACTTGGCGCGGTCCCCACTGGCGAAAGTGCAGCCCTCGACGACCTTGGGATAGGTACGCTGCGAAAAATGAAGCGCGCGGCCGGCAAGCAACAGCATCTTGTGTTCGGCAAGCGATAGAGCGCCCTGCCGGTACAGCCCGTCGATCGTCGGCTGAAAATCGACCCACGGGATGGAGAGCGGCAGCCAGCCGAATTCTTCGGGCGCGTGCACGAGCGCCACAGCCTCGTCGTCAATCAGGCGACCTTCCGCGTAATCCTCGTAGATCGAACCCAGACCGACCATGCCGAACGCTGCGCATTCGGCCGCGCGCAGCGCCCCCATGCTGGCGCCGCCCGCAACGACGACATTGTGCTGCAATGCGTAGAGGATCTCCTTGTGCCATACCGAGGGCACTTCCCCGAAGTAGCCATCGACAATCCCAATTGCCCGTGCGCCGTCCTGCACGGCCTGCAATATGTCACCACGCGCGGCCGGCCCGCGAAAGTCGATCGAAGGGTTCTCGTCTCGAAGACTGCCAATATCGGCGCCAAAGCTCGGGCCTGCGAAGATGACCTTCATTGCATTGCTCCCTGCATAGCGTTGACGGCGCGCAACCCGAGTTGAATGAATTCGCCGCTGACATCCACCTCGAGGCCAGGAACGATCATGCGGATGACTGAAACCGGCAGGCATGGGTGGGGAAGCGGCACGGCCACCACCTGATCGATACCTTTCGCCTTCAGGCGATCGAGAATGTGGCTGATATTTTCCTGGATGCTGCGCGGCGCCGTTTCGAAAGAAAATTTGGGAGCGACGGGCGCTTCGTCGCAGAGATTGATGAGTTCCTCCATCGGGCCGCCGTTGTCGAGCCTCTGGTAAAGACGCGGAGAAAAGTCGTCGCGGCTACCGGCAATCGCGGTCAAACGGCTCTGTGCCGCCTCAGTGATTGCGCGGAGCGCTGCGCGAATAGGATCGGGGTGGCAGCCGCATCCTCCGCAGACATGGGTCCAGCGCGTATCCACACGCTCCCCAAGATTGCCGGGAATGATAACTGCCAGAAAACTGGGGACGCCAATGTCGGTCGTCATGTCGAGCAGCAGGAGACGCATTCCTGCGCGCCTGATGCGATCTACGACAATATCCAGGACAGGATCGCCGAAGGCGGCCGGATCGATCCGCGTGCCACACAGTTGCTCGTGCGGGCGCAACTGCGTCAGTGCCCAGGCGTCACGTTCAACCAGCTCGCAAAGCCCGTGAAGCACAGCTTCCGCCGGTCGATTTCCGGATGCCAGACCATCACTCGACTGCTCGAACCCGCAGGGACGGACGCCCCGATGATCGAGACCGACGAGCGGCCAGGGCACGAACACAGGGCGGCCGGACATGATGTCCAGACCTTCGCTCCAGGCGATCGGCTGCGAACCGATCTCGGAGGGAACGCAGCGCGCGACCGAATCAAGGTCGATCATCGGCGCATGTTCGGCCTTCATTCCGTGCAGCGTCGCCATCACCAGGTCGCTCGGCTGCATCTCAGCAATGCGCGTCTCGACAGCTTCCATCGCAGCCGAAGTCATAGCGGCCTCTTCGTCGATGCCTTTTCCCTGAAAAACTGAAAGCGTGTAGCTGTTTGGCCGCGTCGCGAAAGCAACGGGGATCTCGACGAGGTCGAGCGCAGTGAGCAAACCCACCCGCGTAATGCCAAGTTCCTTGAAGTGCGGTTTGATGGCCGCGAATGTCTGCCCAGGCGTCAGTGAGCGGTCGTGATAGCTATTGATGCCGGCCGATGAAAGACTGAGATCTTGCGCCAGGCGCTCGAGTGCGGTCTGAACAGACATTCGCATCGACCTCAACGGAACTTCAGCGCGTGAACAATGTTTGCCGTGGCGTTTGTGTCAAGCTGCACGGCTTCCTGTTTCAGGACGGCTTGAGCGGCGGCGGAAAGGCGTACTGCAACTGGCTTGATCTGGGTGGTCGTCATTGTGTCATCTCCTGCTAGAAGCAGCATCGTGCTGCGGACAGGAGGAACATGCGCCGGCTGGCGTTATTTCGGCGTGACCAGGATTCGCGCCAGGACGGCGCCCAAAGCACCGTAGGTGTAACGCTTCAAGACAATCCGGCCATCCGAAGGCCGTCAATCAGCTGACGGGTGTCATCCGGATTGCGGTCCGGCACGAATTGCCAGACATCATCGGTGCGGAAATCGGGAAAATTCTCGAGCACGATAGAGGCATAGCGCGACGCAGTTCGCAGGTCACCGTTCTTGGCGTGGGATGCAGCCAGAAGGCGCGAGGTCGCAGGGCGATCCTTGACGCGATCCAAGACCTCGATCGCCTTTGCATAGTTTTCCTGCACGAAATGGATACCGCCGAGATTCCAGTAGTAATAGTCCGGTGGCAACGGATTGAGCTTGAGCGCTGCCAGGCTCAACTCCAGCGCCCGGTCACTTTGACCATCATGCAGCAGGGCATCCGCATGATCGGCGAGAATGTCGGCGTCATTCGGGTTCAGCATCTGCGCTTCGGCGAAAAATTCGAGACTATCGTCGAAGCGGCGGCGATAAAGAGCGACGAAGCCCAATTCGCGCATCGCCCTGCCACTATTCGGGTCGCTGTCACGAGCAAGCCAGGCGGAGCGGTCCGCCTCCTCCAGCAATTGCGTCTCTTTCATCCCGCGCACAAGCCACTCCATACCGAGCACGCGGGCCATTCCAGCGTGAGCCGATGAAAACCTGTCGTGGCGGGAGAGCGCTGATTTGAACCATTTGCGCGCCTGGCGCAGGTGCTGAAGATCGGTCTTCGAAACGAGCCGCTTTCCTTCAAGGTACAGGCGGTAGGCCGACGGATTGACGTCATGCGTCATATCCAGAAGCTCGCGGCGTTCGATGGTGTCGGCGAGCGTCATCACAATACGTCGGGCAAGCTGAGCGAAGGATTGGTTGACCTTCTGCATGGCAAGCGGCAGGTCGATCGCCCAGAGCACTTCGGCCGTCGAATTCTTCGTCAGTCGGCACGTGGAATAGATGTCATCCTCGCGACCGTGGATCGTAACATAGACGGTATAATCAAACCGCAGCTCGGGCGGCGTCGGCACAAAGGGATCGCCAGCGAGACTGCGATTGACGATTTCCAGGCTCGTGTGCGCAGCAATCACCTTGAAGCCGCGCTGCTGGCTTAGTCCGATCGTGACCTCTTCCAAAAGCGCGCGCCCGACACGCTGCAGCACCGGGTCAGACAAGATCGTATCCGGCGGCAGAATGAGGACCCGCGGCTGACCCACTGGGTCAGAAGGGACGTTGCCGGGTATTTCTTTCAAGGGGCCTGCAAGCGAGGCTGGCGTGATGATGCCGAGCTCCTGCGCCAGAGCCAGGGTCCGGCCATCCGGCTCCGCACCGTATTCAGCCTTCAGCTCGTTGCGGCAGCGCAAATACACCTGACGTGCGGCTGCGAGATCACCGGCGTCCACGTGCCGTTGCATCAGCGCTCGGCAAGCGACTTCGTTCGCAGGATCCGCCTCAAGCAGCGAGCCTGCAAGCATCAGGATGTCGTCGGACGTGCGTTTCTCTGGCGTTTCGAGAAGCGCAATTATATGAGCCTCGCGGCGTTGCTCGATGCGCTGACGCTCGACGACAATTCTCTCTTCGGCCTCGATCGTCGGCGCCTTGAACCCCTCGAGAAGATCACCGCCAAGCAGCTCCCACGCCGATCGCGGCAAGGGCGCCGCCGTATCGCTGAGGACCAGTACGTCTGCGTCCCAATCATCACGGTTGAAGGAAACATGCGCATTCGTCGCCTTGAGCAAGCGCGGCAGGCTGTCGGGAATGCTGCGATCAATCCGCGCCAGAAGCTGGCGCAGGCTGCCGGCTCGCTGTTTGGATTGATCCGACTGCCACAGGATCGCCCGCAGGATTTCCCGCTCCATCGCGTATTGCGGTGCAGTTACCAGAAAAGCGAGCAACGCGTAAGCCTTCTCCGGCAAGACGATCTCGCTGCCCTGCGCGAAAAGCGCGGGCGTTCCCAGTAAACGGAGAAGACGGTTCTGTTTGCCTGTCACGAGCAACTCGCGATTGGAGAATCCGATGGCGAGTATAGGGACAAACAATGGCAACGCAAAAGGATTATGCTTGTCCGGTTGAATTTATCAACCGGTAGATGATTTTGGCACGCAACCTACTGGAAAAGTGCCGCGCCTGAAATGCTATTGCGCCGTGATTCGGTCCGCTGACGTCACCAACAAACAAATGGCGCCGACCCTTCGATCGACGCCATTTGCAGTGCATGCAACTCGCTAGCTTAGGCCGCGGCCGAAGCAAAACCAGCCGTCGGTACTTCCGAGATCGTCTTTAGAACCTGCGAAGCGATCTGGTAAGGGCAACCCTGAGAGTTCGGGCGACGATCTTCCAGGTAACCGCGATAATCATTTTTGACGAAGGAGTGCGGAACACGGATCGAGGCACCACGATCGGCAACACCGTAGGAGAACTTGTTCCACGGAGCCGTTTCATGCTTGCCGGTCAGGCGCTTGTCGTTGTCCGGGCCGTAAACGTTGATGTGGTCCATCAGGTTCTTGTCGAACTGCGCCATCAGGGCTTCGAAATAAGCCTTGCCGCCAACTTCGCGCATGAACTTGGTCGAGAAGTTGCAGTGCATGCCCGAGCCGTTCCAGTCGGTATCGCCGAGCGGCTTGCAGTGATACTCGATGTCGATGCCGTACTTTTCCGTGAGGCGCTGCAGGAGGTAGCGTGCCATCCAGATCTGGTCGGCGGCCTTCTTTGAGCCCTTGCCGAAGATCTGGAACTCCCACTGACCCTTGGCCACTTCGGCGTTGATGCCCTCGTGGTTGATGCCAGCGGCGAGGCACAGGTCAAGGTGCTCTTCAACGATCTCGCGGGCGATCGAGCCGACGTTCGAGTAGCCGACGCCCGTGTAGTAGGGGCCCTGCGGAGCCGGGTAGCCGGTTTCCGGGAAACCGAGCGGACGGCCGTTCTCGTAGAAGAAGTATTCCTGCTCGAAACCGAACCAGGCGTCCTCGTCGTCGAGGATGGTGGCGCGGCTGTTGGACGGATGCGGGGTAACACCATCCGGCATCATGACTTCGCACATGACGAGAACGCCGTTCGTGCGGGCCGGGTCCGGATAAATCGCGACGGGCTTCAGCACACAGTCAGAGCTGCGGCCTTCTGCCTGCATCGTCGACGAACCATCGAAGCCCCAGAGCGGGAGCTGCTCGAGTGTCGGAAAAGCGTCGAATTCCTTGATCTGCGTCTTGCCGCGGAGATTTGGTACCGGGGTGTACCCATCGAGCCAGATGTACTCGAGCTTATACTTGGTCATTTGCGAGTCTCTCAAACATAAATCGTGAGCAAATCCTCAAGCGAACCGACCGTTGAAGCGACCAGGCCGCGAAGGGATGCCAAATTACATGCACGTGGCGTGCCAGTTTGTGTGCGATGATGTCGCTAGCCAATCGAGAGCGCCCGACAAGCCGACTGACCGAGTTTGCTCCACGGAGATGACCGAGCGTGGAACTGGCTGCGGACTCAAGCAGTTAGCTGCCGAAGGCAGTTGCGGAGCGTGAGTTCGGCCGACGCGACCGGAGAAGGCTGCAACATTTTTTTCGCAGTTCAACTCAGGCGATTATTTTTTGTGCATATGATTATATTTTATACCAACTGAGATTCCGATATAAATGCCGGCAGATTCGAATGCCCATAATCCCAACATCTTGTGCATGTTTTTCAATCAGATCGCGCAATTACTGTGCAGTTCTGTTATGGTCGTGTTATCGTCCTCGGGCGTCGATGAGCAAGGAGGCACTTTATGGCCATTGGTGTGCATCACGAGACGGCAACAATTTACGCGTTTCCAGCGAAGCGTTTTGCTGCGGCGGAGCGTCGCCCGGCAGTTGATATGGAACGGGATATGATCCCTTCGGTCTATGAAAGCTGCTGGTATCACGACGAGGCCATCAAAGAAACAGCAGAGCCAGCACAGCCAAAGTTCACGCCCCGCATCGTGGATTGACCTTTTCTTGATCGTGACCCTGCGCCGGACGGCATAGCACTGCGACGTAGTTTAGCCGGGGTCCCGCGAAGTCGCCCGCTCCCAACGCGGCGCTCTAGTTGAGGCTTACAAGTACCTGCCCGTGACGTCCAAGGGCGAAGCGTCGATTGCCCGCCGATGCTGCTCCTCGGCTTTGCCGGGTTTGCCCCGGCCGGAAATCACTGGACTCGACCTTGGTGCCATAGGACCCTTTCGCCTCCATGCGCGTCCAGTCTGGAGCCAGCAGTCGGCCTTGTTTTGCCGCAGTCAGTTGACCCTGCCCTACGCGTGCGATCCAGGCAATCGCCGTAAAAATCCCGATCCCGAACCGCGACGCAACGGATCGCGCCGACATCCTGCCTGCCTGCGCCGCCAGAACACGACTGCGAAGGTCATCGCTCACTGCACGTGCCATCATTGCCGCCTGATTCAAGGGCGCAGGGAATCACGTCAAAGAGCGACTGTCATCCAAATGCCGATTCCGCGTTCAGGGGACTGTCCCAGGTGCCAAGCGACGCGCGCCGTCGGCGCGGTCCGTTTCCAGCAGATACTCTTGCGCATCGCGCTCGGGCAGGCCATGAGGGGTCCTCGATATCGATCCCGGGCGATTTTTGATGGTGAGGAAGCAAATCGCGATCTTCGGCGGCGGCCCGGCGGGCCTGACGGCCGCGGAAAGTTTGTCGTTGGAAGGGCACGCCGTCACGGTCTACGAGGCCATGCCGACAGTCGCGCGAAAATTTCTCCTTGCCGGCAAGTCCGGGCTCAACATCACCCATTCCGAGGATTACGAGCGCTTCGCGTCACGCTTCGGCGCATCAAATGCCCGCTTGCGCGACGCACTGGACAGCTTCAAGCCATCCGATGTCAGAGCCTGGGCGGCGAGACTTGGTACGGAAACATTCGTGGGATCCTCGGGGCGCGTGTTTCCGATAGCCATGAAAGCTTCACCGCTTCTTCGTGCCTGGCTGCTTAGACTTGAGACCCAAGGCGTCAAGATCCTGACCCGGCACCGGTGGATAGGATTCTCTGGCGGGGGCTACCTCATCGAAACGCCGAAGGGCGTAAACGTGATCCAGCCGGACGCGGCACTCCTCTCGCTCGGTGGGAAGAGCTGGCCCCGCCTCGGCTCCGACGGAAGCTGGCTGCCTTGGCTCAGGGAGAAAGGCATCGCAGTCGATGACTTTCAGCCCGCCAATTGCGGTTTCGATGTCGATTGGAGCGAGTATCTGCGAGATCGATTTTCGGGCGAGCCCGTCAAATCGGTCACGGCATCCTCGTCGGCGGGAACGATCCCCGGAGAATTCGTCATCACCCGGCATGGTATCGAGGGCAGCCTCGTCTATGCCCATACGGCCGTATTGAGGGAGAGCTTGACGGCTGGCGAAGCCGCAACACTTTACGTCGATCTAATTCCGGGACGCACGCGAGAGCGCATCGCCCGTGAACTTGGAAAACAGGATCCGAAGGCAAGTCTATCGAACCGACTCAGGAAGGCTGCCGGCATTGACGGCGTAAAGGCGGCGCTACTTCGCGAGCTTGCGGGCGCCACAAATCTCGGCGATCCCCATCAACTGGCCGGTCTGATCAAGGCCTTGCCCATCCCCCTTCGAAGAACCCGCCCGATCGCCGAGGCGATTTCCTCGGCAGGCGGCATCGAGTGGGACGAGCTTGATCGGAACTACATGCTGAAGGCGTTGCCCGGCCTCTTCGTCGCCGGTGAAATGATCGACTGGGAGGCGCCGACCGGCGGCTATCTCCTGACGGCATGCTTTGCCACCGGCCGGGCAGCGGCCCGCGGAATCGAAGCCTGGCTCGGCCGGCGCTAGGTCTGCTATTTCCCGCATCGACACAGCTGCCCAACGCTACCGTTTCGGCTGGAACGTATGTTCCTTGGCCGGGAACTGGCCGGAGCGGACTTCTTCGGCGTAAGTTTGGGCGGCTTGCGACACCAGCGGGCTCAATTCGGCAAAGCGCTTGACGAAGCGCGGCTTAAAGTCGTTGAAAAGCCCCAACATGTCGTCCGACACGAGTACCTGCCCGTCACAGGCAGGCGACGCGCCGATACCGATGGTCGGCACGCTAAGCGAAGCAGTGATGTCGCGGGCGACAGGTTCGACGGTTCCCTCGACAACGACAGCGAAAGCGCCAGCTTCTGCGACCGCCAGTGCATCGCGGCGAATCTTTGCCGCCTCCTCGTCTGAATGTCCGAGCGACCGGAAACCGCCGACCGTATTGACCAACTGCGGCATCAGCCCGACGTGAGCAAAAACCGGCACACCTCGCGCGGTCAGGAAGGCGATCGTCTCCGCCATTTCCTCGCCGCCCTCCAGTTTGACGCCATCGCAGCCGGTCTCCTGCATCAGTCTGACAGCGTTGCGAAACGCCTGTTCTTTCGACTCCTGGTAGCTGCCGAAGGGAAGGTCGACGATGACGCAGGCATGCGACACACCGCGCATGACGGCGGCGCCATGAGCAGCCATCATGTCGAGTGTCACACCAACCGTCGTCTCCATGCCGTACAGCACCATGCCGAGGGAATCGCCAACCAGGAGAAGATCGCAGTGCTGATCGAGCAGGCGGGCGATTGGCGTCGTGTAGGCTGTCAGGCAGACGATGCGGTCGTTGCCCTTCATCGCCCGGATCGCTGCTGTCGTCAGCCGCTTCTGCTTGCCATGGATGCTCACTATGCCGCCCTCGAATTGTTGATTGATTTGATCCCGATCACCCTGTTGTCGAGGAGCCGCGTCGTGCCGATCCGCACGAAGAGCGCAACAAGGGCTGGCGCCGATTGCAGCGAAGACAAGCGCTCCAGCGTTTCAGGATGGCGTACGGCGACCACTTCGGGCGTAGCAAGCGGTTCCACCGCGATGAACCGTGTGAGCGCCGCCTCCATTTCCTCGGGGCTATCACAACCCTTGGCATAGAGCCGCTCGGCTTCTGCCAGCGCATTCGGCACGACCACGGCCGCGGCCCGTTCCCGCTCATTGAGGTAGACATTGCGCGATGAGCAAGCAAGCCCATCGGCCTCGCGCACCGTCGGGACGGCAACAACCCGAACCGGCTGGGCGAGATCCTCGACCATCCGTTTGATAAGCGCCACCTGCTGGTAGTCCTTCTCGCCAAAATAAGCGCGATCGGGCTGCACGAGATTGAAAAGCTTCGTGACGACGGTCGCCACACCTGCGAAATGCCCGGGTCGCACTTCCCCTTCCAGTTGATTTCCGAGTGCCGGGACATCAACGAGCGTCAGCATCGGCCGCGGGTACATTTCGCTCTCTTCAGGTGCAAACAGGATGTCGACGCCGGCAGCCTCGAGCATCGCGCTGTCGCGCGCCAGATCCCGCGGATACTTGCCGAGATCCTCATTGGCGCCAAACTGCAGCGGATTGACGAAGATCGAGACCACGCTCACCTCGTTCTGCGAGCGTGCGCGGGCGACCAACTCCATGTGACCGATATGCAGGAATCCCATGGTGGGTACAAAACCGATCGCTTTGCCGTCGCGCCGAGAGGCGCTAAGCCGATCGCGCAATTCAGCTATCGTGCGGACAACGCGCATAAAACCTCCTCCGAATTCGTCGGACCCGCCGAGCCGGCCGGACAAATGGTGGCGGATAGAACGCGATTTGACGAAAACCGTCAACGCGGGCTGCGCGATTATAACGATTAAGCAGTATGCTGGGCACGCGTTATTTGCGCGGCCGCGATGAAGCGATTGGGAATATTTGCCAGGCTCCATGTGCATCAGTGTCGAATCGAAGGCCACTGCAATGGGACCCCGAGTGACCGAATCGCACATCATGTGCACATGGGTCACAAATTTTCGCAGCGCCAATCCTCGCGACGATCGTCACGCGGCTGCGTTGCGCAATCTGGCGATCTCCTCGTGCGACTTTGTTTATTCTTTTTGTCCAAACTCTGCCCCAGTGATAGTAGAAGAAAGCCTCGATGGACGAATACCCTTCATGGGTGGCACGGCAATGTCCGAACAGCGACGGAGGGATGGTGACCAATCCTTATGAGATTCTCGGCGTCCGGCGAGATGCGACCGATGACCAGGTAAAGGCGGCGTATCGGCGCCGCGCGAAGGCGACGCATCCCGACTCCGGGGGCGATCCGGAGGCATTCAGCCGTGTGCAGAAGGCTTACGAGCTCTTGTTGGATCCAGTCCGCAGGAAGGTGTTCGATGATACGGGCTACGACGTTGAGCTCGCAGACGCCATCGACTTGCAAGCCCTTATGGTCATCGAAAAGTTGGTCAATCAGCTGACCTTGGACGAGCGCGAGCCCGGCACGTTTGATCCGCTCACCCGCATGCGATCTGACCTGTCGGAGGAAATGCGCAAGGCGCGTTTTAGCAAACGCGAACTCGAGCGCCATGCCTCGCGCATCGAGCATCATCTGGAAAGGCTGGAAAAGCGACCGGCGACCGACATTCTTGGCTCCATGCTGCGTGCCCGTATCAAGGCAATTTCGACAGCGATCGGCGAAACCGAAGCCAAGATCAAGGCCAGCGAGCGAGCATGCGAAATGCTCTACGACTACACTTATGAAGTGGATGTTCAGGAAGGCGAGGAGGGCCTCGCCGTCGAGGATCAGTCAGCGCCGGCCTTGCGCAACAAGCGTGACGACCGGCCACTTTGGGTCGTCCCCGCTGCTCAAGAGGGTTGAAGGGCGTTCGCCGCGTGGGTTACGCGGCGCGCTGCTCTGTGCCCTGGATTGCGGCGAGCTTCCACTCGTCCCCTCCCCTGCGCACGAAAGTCCAGACTTCCGTCGTTTCTGTCGGTCGAGTGTTGTCCCCGCTGACGAGCTTGCCGTTCGCCCGCTCGACGAGCGCGTCGATAGAGGAATAGCGCATCGCAAGCGTCGCGTATTCCGTGCCATCCTCCCGCCAGGTTTCGGCAACGTCGCCCTGCAGCAGCTTGACATTCGACACTTCGTTGCGCACGCCGTTCGTCGCATTCTCCCCGAGTTCCTCGGCAAGGTAGGACATGGCTTCCGGCGTCGTTAGGCGGCGCAACGTGCCGTAGTCTTCGGCGCCATAGGCGGTCTGCACCTCTGTCAGCAGTTGCTCGAAGCGGTCAAGATCGCGCTGACCTAGGCCGAGCTCGTCATTCGGTTTCGCGTTTGACTGCCGCTGTTGATAACCTGCCCCCGATCCAATCGACGGGATCTGAAATGACGCGTTACCGCCGGAAGCCATGTTGCTGGCGGTTGGGCGACTGGGACCGCCGTAGGCCGGCTGGCGGCGATTGGCGAAGAAACGCATGGCAAAGGAAATCGCAATGGCGATCAGGGCGACCTGCAACAGCATGCCGAGGAAGCCGAAGCCGCCGCCGAAACCGTGGCCGAGCAACATGCCAAGCAGGCCACCAGCGATAAGGCCACCGATCATCGATCGTCCAAAACCATTGAAAATGCCAGGCCTCTGCGTGCCGAGTGGCTGCTGACCGGCGTATGGCGCGTTGGTTTGCTGGCGGGGCGTCATCGAGCGCTCAATCGGGGCAGCCGGCGAAGGCGCCGTGCTCGTGGCAGGCGGCGCCTGGAACGTTCGCGTGCCGCGGCTGCCGAATCCGGAGCTGCCGGCGCGGCGCGCATCGGCCTCGCCGATCGAGGCAAATACGGTAGCGCCTGTCACAACGGCAATCGCCGCAATCTTGGCAAAACGCGAAACGGCACGAGGCATCCAATCTCTCTCCTGTCATGACAAACAACGCATGTCAGGGGCTTATATAGGGATTGCTTCGCGGGTTTGAAGCTTTAGGCGCGCCGATCTTTATTGGCAGACGTCGACCCAGGTCGCCCCTGTCAGTTGCGCCAAGCGCTCGGTCGATATGCGCACGGCCGAATTGGTGGACCCGGCAGCTGGCACAACTTCATCAAATCGCCGCAGCGAAACATCGCAGTAGATCGGCAAAATCCTTGGCAAGCCGAAGGGGCAGACACCACCAACGGGATGGCTGGTAACCTCCACAACCTCCTGCGGCCCAAGCATCCGGCCCTTGCCTCCGAAGGTGTCCTTGAACTTCCTGTTGTCGAGCCGCGCCAGGCCGCCGGCAACGACCAGCATCGTTTCCTCACCGACCCGCAGGCAGATCGTCTTGGCGATCTGAGCAGGATCGACCCCATGCGCCTCCGCGGCCAGCGCCACGGTCGAAGAGCTTTCGGCGGTTTCGATGATCTCGAGATCGGGAGCATGTGCGCTGAGGAATGCGCGGACGGTTTCTAGACTCATGCGCGAAAGCTAGCGCAGGACAAGGACCGAATGAACCCTAAATTGCCAGTGTCTACCCATGCGCTGATCCAGTCTCGATCAACTTCACGCTGTTTTCCTGACACAGGCGACGGATCGAAGGCGTAATGCACCGATCGGTGATGAAGGTATGTACTTGTGGAAGCTGGGCGATGCGAACGGGCGCAGTGCGTTCGAATTTCGTCGAATCGGCCACCAGAATGACGTGCCGCGCATTCGCGATGATTGCTTGCGCGACCTTCACCTCGCGAAAGTCATAGTCAAGCAGTGCTCCGTCCTCGTCGATCGCCGATGCGCCGATAACGGCATAGTCCACCTTGAATTGCCGAATGAAATCGACAGCCGCCTCCCCCACGATACCGCCGTCAGAGCCGCGCACGACCCCGCCGGCTATGACAACCTCGATTGTAGGAAGCAGCCTCAGTCGATTGGCAACGTTGATGTTGTTGGTAATGACCATCAGCTCATGATGGTTCATCAGCGCCTCGCCGACGGCCTCCGTCGTGGTGCCGATATTGATGAAAAGCGAAGCGTTATTTGGGATAAGCCCAGCGGCGGCCACACCGATCGCTTGCTTTTCGGTCGCTGCGATCTGGCGTCTCGCCTCATATTTCACATTCTCGGTGCCGCTTGGAAATGTGGCGCCACCATGAACGCGCGTCAAAATCTGGGCGTCGCAGAGGTCGTTCAGATCCTTGCGGATCGTTTGCGGCGTAACAGAGAAATGCGCGGCCAGCTCCTCGACGAAAACGCGGCCGTTCGACTTGGCCATCCCGACTATTTCCGTCTGGCGATCGCTCAGGAACATGAGTTCGGTCTCTTTCGCTTGCGTTTCGTTTCGCAGAGTTAGAATGCTTAACAGAGGCTCAGGCGGGCGCAAAGAGCGATCATCAGGCTCAAGAGAAAGATAGCACCTTCGGTTTAAGTGCCCCCACTGTCAGCTTCACCACCGAGGACCCGACGGTAAAGCCGATAACGAACCTTCAAAACTATTGGGAATTTGAGCACCCGCTGCACATCGGGCTTGCAAGAAGCGCCAATACGAATGTAGGAGACACCCGCGTTGAATTTGCAACTGCCATGGGATGCGTCCCGGCCTTTCGAGTTTGCTGTGGCCGAAGCATGGTCTTTGCCCACAAATGTGGATACACACGCAGAAGCTGTTGTAGATAAGAATGGGCGGAAATATGATCCATTCAAGCCATCGAAAGCGGTCTGTGCCGTTGCAGTCTCCCTTAGGCCTCGAAAGCAAAGGGCAAGGCAAGGGTCGAAAGAGTACTACAAGTGACGCGGATCAAATGCTCGAATTGAACACCGCAACAGGGATGAAGCGTTTGCAACGTTTGATCGGTGCCTACGTGATCAACATGGACAGCTCTTCCAAGCGATGGGCGGAGGTTTCGTCGCAAGCAACTCTGGCCGGAATGCAGATCGACAGAGTTCCAGGTGTGGATGGACGTTCAATCCCTGCGGCACAAAGATCCGGGTTTAACGAGAAAGAATTTCTGCGTCGGAACGGCCGACAGATGTTGCCCGGGGAATACGGTTGCTATCGTGCTCATATGAGGGCATTGGAGGCCTTTCTCTCAAGCAGCTACGAAAACGCCATCATTATGGAAGATGACGTGGAATTGCGTCAGGATTTCACGCCGAGGGCAGCTGCGATCTTAAGAGCAGTCCCGTCCGCCGAGGTCGTAAAGTTGCTCAATCACAGGTCAAAATGGTGTCGGACAGTCGCCATCTCGGAGTATGGAGATGCTGTTGGGCGCTGTTTGCACGGTCCGCAGGGTTCAGCGGCTTGCTATTTGGTCACGCGCGAAGGCGCCCGAAAGCTGCTTGAAAGCGCGGGCGATATCGAATTCCCCTTCGATATGACCCTTGAGCGCGGATGGAAGACTGGCGTTAATATCTATACCGTTCGGCAGAATATCGTCGAACTATCCGAACGCTCAGCTGTGAGCCAGATTGCCAACAGGGCTCAGTACCGTGCCGTGAAATTGCGAGGCGCCCGCAAGATCGGAACGCATTTTCTTCGCTTGATCGAATATGCGCGCCGGATAAGGTATGCACTCTCATGACAGTATCTGTACCTCGCAGCCAGACGAAGCCGGCAACCCTCGACTTCGTCATCGCCATTCTATGGCTAGGGATGATGTCAGTCACGTTGATAGAGAGCGACGTCTATCGATATGCTGCCATCCTGCTCATGGCCTTGACCCTTATGCTTCGTAAGGTCCCTCTGCGCGCATCGCTGACCGACTGGTTGGCGATCGTCTGCGTGGCTTGGGGTTTCTTAGCTTTGTTCAGGTTTCTCTTCGGGTTGATCGTAGACGGTGAAAGAGGCGCGTCGGAGTGGCTCTACGCTTTTGCGATCTTTTTTCCTGCGATGGGCGTGGCGCTGCATACGAGCTGGAACCTCATCAAGCCAATTTTGCTGGCTTTCTTCTGCGGCGCGCTTGTCCTCCTGATCATCTCGACGCCGCTATCGACGATCTTGGCGGGAGAGCGGATCTCCCCTGCTTTCCATCATAATTCTATTCACGGCGCGGTCGGATGTGGCTTTATCTTCATCGGGGCGTTTTACTGGGCCCTGCATCAATGGGAGATTGGCAGCTCAACGCGCACCAAGGCAGTTGTCTCAGCGATTGCCGTGATGGTGATCGGCCTGGCGATTCTCAACATTTACGGCGCCAAGTCCAAGGGCGTATGGCTGGCACTACTGCCAGCTCTTGGCCTGATGGTGGCAGCGACCCTTTTCTACCTCCGGCGAAAGACAGTGCTTGCCGCCGCCATGAGCGGCCTTTTGCTCCTGTCGTGGGGGATTTACGAGGTTCGCGACAACGTGGCGCACTTCGGAGCTGCAACGTTTAGTTCCGTTGTGGGGATCGTTGATCGATTGGATAGTGGTGTTTCCGTGCAACGCGTCCTGCAGGACGCGATCGCCTCCTCGGAGACGCCGATCTCCTTGGATGAGCGGCTGCAGCTGTGGGCCAATGCAATCGACGTCATCTCCGTCGCACCGGCGTTTGGCAACGGCAACACGTGGCTCACCATCTGGCAAACGACCCCTTATCGCGGTGTAACCTACACGCTGATGCACAACGGCTACCTCGAGATCCTCGTCCGCTATGGCTTCACCGGTCTGGCGATATTGGCGCTGATCGTTGTGTCGGCCATCTATCGTGTTTACCGGGCCTCCTCGGCAGGCATCATCAGCAAGAGCACCTTTGCTTGCTACCTGACGTTTGCGGTCTACTTCGCCTTCACTATCCTCAGCAATTCGAACAACCGGCTTGCCCTGGGCGAATCCTACGCCCTGCTGTTTGCGGCCACATGTTTTGCCTGTTCGATAAGACTGCGTTCAGGCTCCGTTGCCCACAGCAGTGACGTTCCTTTGCACACTGCCGATTTGCCTAACGCAGTTCCCGTCCGCGTGCAGGGATAGGGGCAGATGCGGGCGGTTTCCGACAGGTACGTTCGAAGCATTCTCGATTTGCCACGGCCTGCGAAGCGTGTTTTGGCCCTGCTTGTCGATTCATGCCTTTGCATCTTGACCATCTGGCTCGCCTTTTGCTTTCGCTTGAATGATTGGGTGACGCTCACCGGGATGCAGCTTGCAACAATCCCTGTGTCACTCGTGATTGCCCTGCCGATCTTCATCACAATGGGTCTTTACCGGGCAATCTTCCGTTTCCTCGGTTGGTCGGCGTTCATCACGGTAATCAAGGCCATAACAATTTATGGCCTTGCATTCATGGCCATTTTTACCGCCATCAGCTTCCCGGGAATACCACGCACGATCGGCATCATGCAGCCGTTGTTGCTGCTGCTGGCGATCGGCCTGTCCCGCTTCATGGCGAGATATTTCCTGAGTGAGGCCTACAAGCGGATCCTGCGACAGAACACGCAGACGAACATGCTCATCTATGGTGCTGGATCCGGAGGCAGGCAGGTCGCTGGCGCGCTCAGCGGCAGTGCTGATTTCAAGGTTGTCGGCTATCTCGACGATGACAAGAGCTTGCATGGAAGCCTCATCGGCGGCGTTGTGGTTTACGATCCAGAGAAAATCGTGGAATTGAGCGCGCGGCTGAACGTGCGCACGATCCTCCTGGCGCTTCCGAAGATCGATCGGTCCCGCCGCAATGAAATCCTGGAGCAGCTTCGTGGAGCACGCGTTGCCGTTCGTACTGTCCCCGACCTGAACGCCCTCGCCGGCGGCCAGGCAGAATTCACCGACCTGCAGGAACTGGATATTGAGGATCTGCTGGGCCGCACGCCGGTTCGGCCAGATCAAGCACTGCTGGAACGCAACATTCGCGGTCGGGTCGTGCTCGTGACAGGCGCTGCCGGATCGATCGGCAGCGAACTGTGCCGCGGACTGGCGCGGCTGAAGCCGGCGGCATTGCTGATCCTCGACCAGAACGAATATGGGCTTTACGCCTTAGAGAACGAACTGCTGGGTAGCAACACGGATACCGGGCTGCAGATCGTGCCCCTGCTTGCAAGCGTTTGCGACGAGCTTCGTATCGAGAAAATCATGGAGACCTGGCGGCCAAACACCGTCTATCACGCTGCAGCGTACAAACATGTGCCGCTGGTGGAAAAGAACCCCGTAGAAGGGGTCAAAACGAATGTCTTTGGCACTGCTGCGGTTGCGCGAGCGGCGATCAATACCGGCGCGGAAAGATTCATACTGATCAGCACAGACAAGGCGGTCAGGCCGACCAATGTCATGGGCGCTACCAAGCGACTGGCGGAAATGGCACTTCAGGGATTGGCGGCAGAGGGCGCCACAACCGTCCTGACCATGGTGCGGTTTGGCAACGTATTGGGATCATCTGGCTCGGTTGTCCCCTTGTTCCGCCAGCAAATTCGCCAAGGCGGCCCCATTACCCTGACGCATCCCGACATCATTCGCTTCTTCATGACGGTGCCGGAGGCAACGGAGCTCGTTATACAGGCAGGCTCCATGGCCAAGGGAGGCGACGTCTTCGTCCTCGACATGGGTGAACCCGTCAAAATCATCGACCTTGCCCGGCGTATGGTAGAGCTATCCGGCCTGACCCTCAAAGATGAGCGAAATCCGTCAGGCGACATCAGCATTGTCACGACTGGCCTGCGGCCAGGAGAGAAACTTTACGAAGAATTGCTGATCGGCGACAATCCCGAGCCGACCGAACATCCCAAGATCATGCGCGCGCGGGAGCGCTTTATCACCTGGGAGGCCCTGTCACCGAAACTTCAGCAACTGGGCTCCGCGGCCGACGGGGGCGATGTCGAGGAATTGCGCCGCATCCTGAGCGAGCTTGTACAGGACTATCGCCCATTTGACGGGGTGGTTGATCTCGTCTCCCTTCGCCAAGGCGTCGCCCAATGACAGCCTGCGTCAAAGGTTTGCCTTGCATCCTGCCGTCGGCTCGGAGCTGAGAATGCTACTGGTTACCGGCGCAACCGGCTTTGTCGGTCAAAATCTCCAGCAGGCATTACGCACTCGCGATGTCGCCTATAGGGCCGCTGGCCGTTCTGCGCAGGCAGGAAGTGTCCCTGTCGGGGACATTGATGGCGCAACGGATTGGAAGGCCGCCTTGCCCGGCGTCGATGGCATCATCCATCTCGCGGCGACAAACCAGAACGTCATCGATGGATCAAGCTCAGGAACTGACGTTTTCCGAAGGGTGAACACCGATGGGACCATCAACCTTGCACAGCAGGCGGCCGCATCGGGGGTCAAAAGGTTCGTCTTTATCAGCACCATCAAGGTGAACGGAGAACGATCGACCAAGGGGCGTCCGTTCACGCCTCACGATTCACCGGATCCGACGACCGAATACGCGGCCTCGAAGCTTGAAGCCGAACAAGCGCTGATTGCACTTTCCAAGACGTCTGGCATGGAGATCGTCATCATTCGCCCGCCGCTGGTCTATGGGCGAGGAGCAGTCGGAAGCTTCCGAGCTCTCACGAAGCTCCTTCGAAGCGGAATTCCATTGCCCGTGGCGTCGATCGACAATCGAAGATCCATGGTACACGTGGAAAATCTCACCGATCTCATCATAACCGCAGCATTTCATCGGGCCGCAGCCGGTCAAATATTGCTGGCAAGCGACGACGAGGCAATCTCGACCCCCGAGTTGTTGAGGCGGCTCGCGGCTGCGATGGATTGTTCGGCACGACTGGTTCCGCTTCCTCCGGCCATCCTGCATCTCCTCGGCCGGGCAACCGGCAAAGGAGATCTCGTAAGTCGCCTTACCGATTGGTTGGAGGTGGACATATCGCATACGCGCGCGCTATTGGACTGGACGCCGCCCCTTGATATGCGAACCGCCTTGAAGCGCTCATTTTGAGAGCTTTGGCGTTAATTTTTGACATAGGAACTAGAATCTCCCGATGCTCAACGGCTTTAACAGATCTCTGAAGCGACTATTTGATATCTGCGCCGCGGGCCTCGGACTTATCGTTCTTTCTCCGGCCTTCATTGTCCTCGTGCTCCTTGTGCGCAAATCGTCGCCTGGCGGCGCGCTTTTTCTTCAGGAGCGCGTGGGCAGGAGCGAGGTACCATTTGTCTGCATCAAATTCCGGACGATGGCGGCGGGCTCCCCCAACGTCGGCTCTCATGACGCTGCGTCCTCCTGGATCACGCCGCTTGGCCGGAAACTGCGGGCCTACAAGCTCGATGAATTACCGCAACTTATCAACGTCTTACGCGGAGACATGAGCTTCGTGGGTCCTCGCCCGTGTCTCCCATCGCAACATGACGTCATCGCCGCGCGACGCAAACGCCAGGTATTCTCCGTGCGACCCGGCATAACGGGACTGGCCCAGCTTCAGGGAATCGACATGTCGACGCCTGAGGCGCTCGCCGAAGCTGATGCCCGCTATATTCAAAAGGCCGGCTTTTGGCAGGACATCGTACTCGTGCTCAGCACTCTGGCCGGGCGGGGGACAGGAGACGCTGCCGCAAAATAGCTGCCAGCCAAAGTCGTGCTTGGCGGCCAACCTAAAAACGTCCACGCACCGGACTTCGATGATCGCAGCTTTCGAACCTGAGCCATCTGCGGTAGAAGAATAAGGAGTAGTGGAGGGGAGAATTGCCATGATGACGGGCAAAATGCAGCGACCCATCCCCAAGATAACCCGCGGCTCCTGTCATTGCGGAGCAGTACACTGGGAGTTTCGAGGCGCCATCCCGGATGCCACGATCTGTAACTGCACTGTTTGCCGGCGTTACGGCGTTTTGTGGGCCTATGAGTATGACGGCCAAGGAATTCACGTCGAAGACAAGACCAATGCACTGACGGCGTATATTCGTGGTTCGCGGACCCTTTCCTTCAACTTCTGTCGTCGCTGCGGCAATCTCGTTAGCTGGCGCGCCTTGAAGCCAAGCAGCAACGGTCAGACAAGAGTTGCAGTCAACCTGCGCCTCGCGGAACCTGCAGACGTGTCCGATATTCGCCTGCAACGCTTTGACGGTCTTCATCGTTTCGAGGATCTGCAGCCAGACGCGCGTAAGGTGGCCGATGTTTGGTTCTAGGCCAGGGGTCTGTCAGTCGCCAGGCAAGGTAAAGACCGCGCAGGGCTCCGCAATGCCCCTCAAGGCATGCTTCCCCAGAGGAACCAAGGTCGCATCGACCTCCGCCGCGAGCGTGCCAGACAGCAATACGGTATGTCCGAGAGGCTTGCACAACCCCTCGAGCCGGCTGACGAGATTGACTGCCGGCCCGATCGCGGTAAAGTCCAGCCGGTCTGCAGCGCCAATATTGCCCCAAAGAATCTCCCCGAAGTGAAGTGCTACACCAAAGGGCAGTGACGGCAATCCTTGGCCTCTGCGGATGGTCTCGAGATGGGTCATACCCGCCCGAGCAGAACCAACCGCACGCAATGCCGCCTCGCATGCGCTCCCGGCAGTTCCCGTAACGGGGAAAATTGCCAGCACTCCATCCCCCATGAACTTCAGCACCTCACCGCCGAAGGCGTGGACTGCACCTGCAATTCGATCAAACCAGGCATCAAGCGTCATGATCATCACCGCCGGTTCCGTCGCTTCCGAGAGCGCCGTAAAGTCTCGCAAATCTGCACACAGCAGAGCGGCACTTATCATTTCGCCCGAGCCGCGAGATAAAGCGCCGGCCTGCACCCGCAAAGCGCTCCGTCGGCCGAGATAGGCTTCGAGAAGCGCGGCCAACCCTGCCCTTGCCGCGAGCGCCGCCAAGGAAGGAGCGGCAAAGCGTGCCGCCAGGTGCAACTCCTCTATCTCGTCCGGGGTAAACGCTCGTGTCCCCGCCCATCCGAGCACCGGACCATCCGGCGCCGGGCCTACGATGTTCTCATGAACTGCTCCAAGCCCGGCCAGCCATTCATGTCCTGCCTGGTTGGGCAAGGTATCGACGAAGCTCAGCGCCTCAATGACGGCACCGGTTTCGGCCCGCCACAGCCATGTACGGCGGGCGATGATTGGGTGCGGCGCCACAAGTGTCAGGGCGCCGCCCGCCAGCGGCAACCCATCCACCAGCAGCCTGCGTCCCATTTCGGCCAGAAACCTCTCGGGATCAGGCGACGTGCCGGCTTCATCGACCAGCCATGCTAGGGAGGTGGGCAGATCCATGCCTGGATCATGCCATTCCGATTGAAAACTGTCACCGGCGCTTCTATCGCGTCAACGCGGAGCCGGAGAATGGCCACTAGGTCCGACCGGCCCAGCGATCCGGACCCGGATCGCGCCCGGCCGCGCATTCCGCCAGTCTGCCGATATAATGCTCCCAGCCTTCCGCATGTCCGGCACACTGCTCGGCATTCGGCAGTCCGGTGTGGGTCAACCGCAACAGGGTTCCGTCCGGTTTCTCGATCAGGTCTATCTCCACCAGGCTCGACCCGGGCGGTACAATCTCGCTCCCGTCCCAGCCAAAGCTATAGGCGAGCCGGTGGACAGGCACGACCTCCCGAAAGGAGCCGCGCGCGAAGCGAGCGCCGGTAACGTTGACGAGATAAAGACCACCTGGCTGCGGCTCGACTTGTGCCTCAGTTCCCATCCAGCGCAGGATCTTTTCGGGATCGGTGAGCAAGGCAAAGACCGCGGAAGGCGGTGCGGAAATGTGGGTCTCGCGGTGGACGACAAGGGGCTCCGGCATCAACTTCTCCAATGGTTGCCGCGACCTGGTCCGTCGACGGCCAATCCAGCTTTCGCGAACTCTCACAGAAGGGAGATAGGCGCAGGGGCTCAGCCAGCAAGTGCATCGGGCCAGTGGGGAACGCTCCGGTCAGATTAACCCGGGACCGAACACAGTTTCGCATGACAGTTGTGCGACGAAAATGGAACGGCAGTGGAAAGCGCTGTTACCGCACTGACACGGGCCACCATTAAAGAGGCTGCACCAAGCGTGCCCAACAATCCGGCACGCTTCCGAACCGGAGAGCGGCCCCCCGTGAAAATCATCCAGATCACCGACACCCATTTCAGCCCCGAGAAGCCGCATTTCAATGGCAACTGGGCGCCGCTTCTAAATTGGATCGAGGCAACCGGCGCTGACCTCATCGTCCATACCGGCGATCTCACGGTCGACGGCGCGGACAAGGAAAGCGACATCACCTTCTGCATGGATCTGATGCGTCAGACGTCGATCCCGATGCTTATCGTGCCGGGCAATCATGATGTCGGCCACATGCCTGGCTCGGATCAGCCAGTGAATGCCGAGCGCCTGCAGCGCTGGCGCGCACTTGCCGGCGACGACCGCTGGATTGAGGACACGAATGACTGGCGCCTCGTCGGCCTCAACTCGCTGCTTCTCGGCCACGGGGACGATGAAGAGGAAGCTCAGTTCGAATGGCTGCAGAACGCTTTCGAAAAGCGCAATGGTCGCCGGTTGGCGCTGTTTGCCCATAAGCCGCTCTTCGTTGACGAACCCCATGAAGGCGACACCGGCTACTGGTCCGTCCGCCCGAGCCAGCGCCGACGGCTCTACGATCTCATCGCCGCCCACGACGTGCCGCTCTTTGCCAGCGGTCACCTCCACCGGGCCTGGCAGGGACGCTTCGAAGGCACCTCGCTTGTCTGGGGTCCGTCGGCTGCCTTCGTCATCGACAAACTGGAGCGTGCGATGCCGGGCGAGCGTCTCGTTGGCGCTGTCATCCATACGCTTGGCGACAACGTCATGAGTGAGATCGTCGCCGTGCCGGGCATGACCGCGCACGTGCTCGATGAAGTGGTGCACGAGGTCTATCCAAAGGCCGTCACGAAGGAGGCGGCTGAGTGAGCGCCCTATCCCTTCGCGGCATTCATAAATCTTTTGGCGAAAACCCGATCCTGAAGGGCGTCAGTCTGGACGCGGAGCCGGGCGAGTTCATTGCGCTTGTCGGCCCGTCCGGCTGCGGCAAGAGCACGCTGCTGCGCATCCTGGCCGGCCTCGAGACCGCCGATGGCGGCGAGATCGTGGTCGCAAACCAGGATATCACCCGCCTCAAGGCGGCCGAGCGCAACATGGCGATGGTCTTCCAATCCTACGCGCTTTATCCGCATCTGACGGCCGCGCAGAATATCGCCGTGCCGCTCGTCATGCGCAGGCTGACGCGCGCTCAGCGCTTGCCTCTCATCGGGCCGTTGATGCCCGGCCAGCGCAAGGCGATCGCCGACATCAAGCGCGACGTGGGCAGCATGGCGGCTTCGCTGAAGATAGAGCACGTGCTCGAGCGCAAGCCAGGCCAGATGTCCGGCGGCCAGCGCCAGCGCGTCGCGCTTGGTCGTGCCATGGTGCGCCAACCGGCGATCTTCCTGATGGACGAGCCGCTTTCGAACCTTGACGCGAACCTGCGCGTGCATGCCCGTGGCGAGATCGTCGAACTGCACCGGCGCGCTGGCGTGCCGACCCTTTACGTCACCCACGATCAGGCCGAGGCGCTTTCGATGGCGGATCGGGTCGCCGTGATGATCGGTGGCGCGCTCCTCCAGCTGTCGCAACCCCGGCTCATCTATGACGATCCGCAGCATATCGAGGTCGCAAAGTTTATCGGACAGCCCCGGATCAATCTTCTTCCCTCGCAGATCGAGGCGGGTTCGACAGTGGTTCTCGGTGACGTTCGCTGTGTGCTTTCCAACCGGACGCTTCCGGTTGGCAGGGCTGTAACGCTTGGCGTACGCCCGGAGTTCGTCGGCATCACGCGCGGCGGTGAAAGCGGCCTGCCGGCCAGGATCGAGCGTGTGGAATTCCTCGGTTCCGAGATCATCATCTATAGCCGTCTGGAGGCGATCGGCGAAACCATGATCGCCAAGATCCCACCCGTCGAAGGTGCCGGTCTTGCCGCCGGCATGCCGGTCCGCCTGCACGTTGCCGGCGAGCATGTTCTTGTGTTCGGCGCCGATGGCGCGCGCCTGCAAGCTGCACCTTTGACGACCAGCGTTGCGCGGGAGGCTGCGCATGGCTGACATTGCCGCCGCCTCAGGCGTCATCGGACGTGCGCCGTCCAGGACCACCGAGCGTAACGAAGCCAGGACGGCTTGGCTCTTGTGCCTGCCGGCCATCGTGCTCGTCTTCCTGTTCATCCTCCTGCCGGTTGCGGCAGTGATCTGGCTTGGCTTCACCGATTTCGAACTCGGCTATGCCGGCTTCAAGTTCGTCGGTTTTAAGAATTATGCCGAGCTCTTGACCGATCGCACTTTCAAGCGCTCGCTCTGGAACACGTCGGTCTATACGGCGATCGTCACACCGATCTCGATCTTCATGGCGCTTGGCCTTGCCATGCTGATCGAGGCCGAGGGTATCGGCCGCTCCTTCTTCAGGACTGCCTATTTCCTGCCCGTCGCCTCGCTCCTCGTCGCCATGGCGACCGTCTGGCAATACCTCTTTCACCCGACCATCGGGCCGATCAACGCGATGCTATCGCAAATCGGCATTGCGGGGCCGAATTGGCTCGGCGCCTCGAGCACCGTGCTCTACGGGCTGTCGATCATCGGCATCTGGCAATCGGTGGGCTTTAACCTGGTGCTCTTCCTGGCTGGCCTTACCGCCATCCCCCGCGAACTCTATGCTGCGGCCGAAGTCGACGGGGCCCGTTCCGGGTGGGATCGCTTCCGCCTCGTCACATGGCCAATGCTCGGACCGACGACACTCTTCGTGACGACGATCAGCATCATCAACTCCGTGAAAGTCTTCGAAACGGTCAAGACGCTGACCGAGGGCGGACCGAACAAAGCCTCTGAAGTGCTCCTTTTCACGATCTACCAGGAAGGCTTCGTCTATCTGCGGGTCGGCTATGCCTCGGCCATGACTGTCGTCTTCCTCGCCATTCTGGTCGTCCTGATGTTCCTGCAATACCGAATCCAGGACCGACAGGTGCACTACTCATGAACGCAACCACCTTCCCCGTCGCTCGCATCATCCGTTTGTCTATCCTGAGCCTCGGCGCTCTCGTTTTCCTCGCCCCGTACATCTTCATGATTTCGACGGCCGGCAAGGCACAGAGCGACATCTTCACATCATCGCTGTCCCTCGTCCCGCAGCAATGGTTCTACGTCCAGAACTTCACCAAGGCCTTGTTGCGCGTCTCGATGGGCAACCTGCTTTTCAACGGCGTCGTGGTCTGCGTACTGATCCTTGTCATCCAGGTGGCGATCGCAATCCCCTGTGCCTATGCGATGGCGAAGCTCAAATTCCGGGCGGCCCGTGCCATGATGATGCTCGTCATGCTCGGCCTGCTGGTCCCGATCCACGCGACCGCGCTGCCGCTCTATGTCGCCTTCGACAAGGTCGCAGGCCTGAACAGCTACTTCGCGCTGGTCGCGCCCTTCACGATCTCGGTCTTCGGCATTTTCCTCTTCCTGCAGTTCTTCCGCTCCATGCCGGACGACCTGATCCACGCAGCACGTCTCGACGGCATGACGGAGGCAGGCATCATCGTGCGCGTTGTCGTGCCGAACGCCTGGCCGGCGATCACTGCCTTCGCGATCTTCTCTGTCGTCGCGCATTGGAACGACCTCTACTGGCCGTTGATCGTCATCTCGAACCAGGCCTATGCGACGCCACCCCTCGGCCTTCTCTACTTCCGCGCCGCGGAGGCCGGAGACGACTACGGTGCGCTGATGGCCGCCACTCTCATCATCACCTTCCCCCTCGTCGCCGCCTTCCTGCTGGCGCAGAAACGCTTCGTCGAGGGCATCACCATGACCGGTCTCAAGGGCTGACCGGTCTTAAACCAGGAGCCATGCGATGAAGCATTTCACACAGATTCTAGCCGCCGTGGCGGTCGCCATGACGGTGTCGCTTCCGGCCCGTGCCGAGACGACATTGACCGTGCATTATCCCATGCCGGGTTTCTTCAAGGACGTGATGGACACGATCTCGAAGAAGTTCATGGAGGAAAATCCTGACATCAAGATCCAGTTCGCAAACCCGTCCGCGACCTACGAGGAAGGCATCCAGACGATCATGCGTCAGGCCGGCACGGCCGAGATGCCGGACCTGACCTTCATCGGTCTGAACCGCCTGCGCATGGCCAACGAGCGCGACCTCCCGGTCGACCTGGGCCCGCTGATCGCCAAGGACAAGAGCATGGCGGAACAGGGCTTCTCGGATAACATCCTGAAGCTCGCGCAGGTGAACGGCAAGCAAGTCGGCCTCGCTTTCGCGACGTCGAACCCGATCATGTATTACAATGCCGACCTGGTGAAGGCTGCCGGCGGCAACCCCGACAATCCGCCGAAGACCTGGGACGAAGTCATCGAACTCGGCGCCAAGATCAAGGCGCTGGGCAACGGCGTCGATTCCATCGACTTCCGCTGGCAGGGCGACGACTGGATGTTCTCCGCGCTGCTGTTCGGTGCCGGCGGCAAGATGCTAAGCGAAGACGAAAGCAGCGTGGCCTTCAACGGCCCGGAAGGCCAGAAGGCGATGACCATCGTCGAGCGCATGGTCAAGGAAGCTGGCATGCCGGTCTTCACCAAGGCCGCTGGCGAACAGGCTTTCGTTGCCGGCAAGGTCGGCTTTGCCTTCCAGACAACCGGCGCGCTGCGCAACACGATCAAGAATGTCGGCGGCAAGTTCGACCTGCGCACCGCCGAAATCCCGCTGCTCGATCCGGTCAACGGTAAGCTGCCGACCGGCGGCAACGCGGTTGTCATCCTGACGCGTGAGGCCACCAAACAGGATGCAGCCTGGAAGTTTGCCAAGTTTGCCGCCGGGCCGTATGGCGCCTCGGTCGTCGTACCCGGCACCGGCTACGTGCCGAACAACGAGCTGGCCGCGAAGTCTCCGCAATATCTCGGCGACTTCTATAAGCAGAACCCGCTCTTCCAGGCCGGCCTGAAGCAGATGCCGCGCATGATCCCTTGGTATGCCTTCCCGGGTGCAAATGGCGTTCGCGTCACGCAGACGATCGTCGACAACACCTCGCGTGTCGTCGACCAGTCCGCAACCGCGCACGAAGCGCTGGACGACGCTGCTGATGAAGTAAAGCGTCTGCTGCCACGCAGTTGATCGCCAAGCTGATGAAGATGGCCACCGCTTCAAAGGAGGCGGTGGTTTGCTTCTTTCAGATCGCGCGAACCGTACCACCCCGCCGCAGGCAATAGGCGATATAAAAATGCCGCGCGGGTGCAGCGTTCTCGGCCATATCCAGGAGCAACGATGCCGCAGTTCTCCCCATGCTGGCGTCTGGCATTTCCATCGTCGTCAGCGGTGGATCTATCATCTGACCGATGGCAATGCCGTCGAAGCCAACCACCGACATGTCGCGCGGCACGCAAAGTCCCTCGCGGCGCAAAGCTCCGATGACCGCAAAAGCCAGGAGATCGTTGGAGGCAATGATCGCAGTGGGCGAAAACCGGGTCAGCGCGCCGCTCAAATCAAGCTGGTCGTAACCACCAACAAAGGGAATCTGTACCGGATCTAACGCTTCGATACCGTCCTCCAGCATGGCCTGCTGGTAACCCTCATGGCGCAGGCGCGCGCGATCGGATGCGGAGAAGGTCCCAGAAACAAACAGGATTGCTTTATGGCCGAGTGCGGTCAGCATTTTTGCTGCTTCGTATCCCGCCCTGAAGTTGTCGACGGTGACGGCTGCGGGAAATATCTCGGTTGGACGGTTGCCAAGCAGCACGGTCGGCGGCATCGACGAGGGCAAGTTCTGGGTGTTCGAAGGATCACATAAGGTCAGGATCAGGCCGGTGGGTCGATCATTCAACAATGCCTGTATCGCAGCAGCCTCCCGTGCCGGTTCATAATGTGATTGTGCAATCAGCACTCCGTGACCGGCCACCAGCATCCTGTCCTCGATACCGGATAGGGAGGAAGAGAAGACCGGGTTGGTGATGCTCGGGATGAGAACCCCAATAACAGGGCGTCTGCCGCCCTTGCCAATGGCAGGTGTTGATCGATAGCCAAGCTCGGCCGCGGCACGCCGAACGCGCCGGCTCATCGTGTCGCTCACGGAACCCTTGAGGCCAAGGGCTCGGCTTGCCGTCGCAAGCGAGCAACCCGCTCTTGCCGCCACCTGCTGCAACGTCGTCATGCTCGTTTTCCCCATCACAATGCCGGCCTCAATGCTCGGGCTATTTCGGCTTTTGCGATGAAGGTTTTATGTCGGTCGAAACGATCACATAGTCGAACGAGAGAAATTCAGCCAATGACCGCGGTAAAAGACGCTTGCACGCACGCAGTCGAAGACCGCGTGCTCGACGAGGTCTTCGGTTGCGCGATGGGAGTGGACGGATGGGTCGGCTTGTGGCGTATTCTTCGAAGGGACTGTGAGGAACTCGAGGATGAACTCAGACGTGGCCTTGTCGCAACGCCCTAGGTTGGAACGCGCCCGCCGGGAATGGCTGCTTGCAGCCAGCATCGCGACGAGCGTTGTGTTCTTCCTTTTCAGCGACGTCATCTTTGGATTGCTTCCGAATCCCCTATGGCTGGCGGTCATCTTCACTTGGCTTTTTTCAGTTGTGCTTGGTTCCGTATTGTCAGTCGTGCGTCATGCCGATCGCCTCGCGGAGCGACTGGGAGAACCTTATGGGACGCTTATTCTGACGCTTGCAATCACGTCGATCGAGGTGATGGCCATTACGGCGGTCATGCTACATGGCGAGAACAATCCAACGCTGGTGCGCGACACTCTTTTTGCCGTCGTGATGATCATCCTCAATGGCATGGTCGGCCTGTCCCTGCTGATCGGTGGCTGGCGACGGCATGAGCAGCACCACAATCTGCAGGGCGCCAACGCCTATCTGGGCGTCATCGTGCCTCTGGCAACCCTCAGCATGATCATGCCGAATTTTACGCATCCGACAAACGGACCGCCCTATTCCGCCGTCCAGCAAACGGTTCTCGCCTTGATATCCGTTGGGCTCTACGGCGTGTTCCTGACCTTGCAGACTGGTCGCCACAGAGGATTCTTCATCGATGACACCAGTGAGGTGGCGCAAGGGCACATCAGAACCACAGAAGAACCTCTATGGCTTCCCGTTATTCTGCTGGTTGCCTACATGGCTCTCGTCGTTTTCCTGGTCGAGCAGTTGGCAGCGCCAGTCGACTACTTCATCGAGACACTTCATGCTCCGTTGGCGCTCGGCGGCGTCATCATGGCTGTCCTCGTCGCGACACCGGAGGCGATCAGCGCCGTGCGGGCTTCGGTCGCCAATCATCTGCAGCGGTCAGTCAACATCTTCCTAGGATCGGTTCTATCCACGATCGGATTGACAGTACCTGCGATGCTGGTCATCAGCCACCTCACGGGGCATCCCGTCGTGCTCGGCCTGGAGCGCACTGACACCGTGATGCTCGTTCTGACACTGGCTCTCAGCATCATTACCTTTGCAAGCGGTCGCACGCACCTGATGCAAGGCGCCGTCCACCTCGTTCTCTTCGTGGCTTATTTCCTGCTGATATTCGAAGTTTAGGGAGCCGATCGCTGGTCACGAATTGGCGAGGCCCGCGGCACATCGACATTGCCGCACCTTCGCGATCAATGCTGATCGCGCATCAAGGCTGAACCATCATTTGGGCGGTGAGTACGGTCAGGTCAAAAAACCCACCGCCGCGGCGACCGGATTACGTCTGGTCTAAGCATGGGCGTGCGGATGATGAACGTCCCAGACCGCCCACAGCGACACGGCAGCAACAAGCACACCGAGTACGACAACCGTCCACATCGCACTAGCAGTGGCCGCAAAACCGAGCAGCCAGGGCGACGCGATCAGCCAGAGGCCGAGCACGAGATTTGCCCATTCCTCCCATTCGGAGAATACCGACAGTGCTGCTGTGGCCAGCGCACCAAGCATAACGGCAACAATCCAGGCGTTCCAGCTCGGCATTGCTTCAGCCGCGAACCCCATGATCCACGGCGAGACGAACAAGCAAACCGCCAGAACCAGGTTAGCCCAATCCTGCCTTTTCCTTCCTTCCATCAGAGTGAGTGCCATGATGACCTCCCAACATGAAGCTACTAGGCGTCGCGTGAACTTCACGCTTAAGTATATGAATTGGTGAGCTGTAAGACTTAAATCAAGACGCGATCCAATAATACTTAAGGCCCCGCGCCTGCAATCACTGCCACGCAAAGTATTGTATCAAGTTGGCAGCACCTCCATTCCGCACTGGTGGCAATTTTTCACCAAATCACAATCACAGGGCGTTTGTCCGCTGGCAAAAAAACAGCGTAACGGTGCATATTGAGCAGCCTGACATATCAGAACACGGCCGAGCTGGAATGCAAACCGATCAGCCGTTTGCTGCGCGCTTAGCGTCGCGGGCGTCGCCAAGCGAAAGAGCCTGCCGCTTTGCCAGCTCAATCAACTTTTCGCGTGCCGGCAGCGGCGTCAAATTGTGGTCTGCGGCAGAAAGCAGATGCAGTTGCACGTTCGGATAGGCGGACAATTTCTCGCCCGCGTCGCCAAAGTTGACCCGGAACATCTCTTGCCCTTCGTCACCTTCCGTATAGATGATCGAAAGCGGCGTGCCACGGCTGGCCAGCGCATGAAAATCGCGATGCACCTGCCTTGTGAGCTGAGTGAGCGGCTTGGCGGGCGCAAAGACGGGAGACAGGCTGCCAGCCATCCGGTCGACGAGACGCATGGAGATATTCTTTGTCACCGCCCCAAGGTCCACGTCGCCGGCCCACAGGCGGCGAACAGTTTCAAGATCCAGGGCATTCCTGAGATAGGCTTTCAGGGTCTTTGGCAAGCCTTTGAAACGCCAGCGGAAAGCTACCGGGTTGACGATCAAGCAGGCGTCCCAGCGCGGATCGTCAACTGTGCTTCTGAAGGCAACATACGCGCCACTGCAGCGTCCGATAAGAATAGTGCGCTGGCTCCTGCCGAGACCATCAATATAGTCTCGAGCGATTCCGACATCAGCAATTTGGGCCTCGTCATAGAGGACCTGCTTGCGACGCGCCACCACCGGAGGGCTATCCCCGACGCCAGCGCTATCGAAGCGCAAGGACGCCACGCCAACCTTGGCGAGCGCGCGTGCAAGCTCGACAGAGGAGCGAGCCCAACCGGCGGTATGATCGTAGGCAGTCGTCAGGATGACCGCGGTCACGCCGGAGGAATTATCAGTCGGCTCGCACAAGATACCATACAGGCGATCGGCCGGACCGAAACGAACGGAGGTTTCTCGGATCGCATCCACCCGGACCGATGCAGTCGCCCCGGGTTTCTTCGCCGGCAACGCGCTGCGGCCCCGATGTTGCGGTAGCGCCTGCAGCCAGTCGATCAGCTCATCGATGAGTGCGTCGGGAATGTCCTGGTTCAGGGGGTTGGACACGAGCGCATCATATCCCGCAAATGGTATCACGCGCAGCTGGCAGCCAGCGGCCTCCAGCCTGTCGCGAAACGTCGTGTCGCCTTCTAAGCCCGGGCGCTCGGCGATGAAAACAGGTGGCTGGTTGGCGATTTGGAGACCGTTGAGGTCGATTGCCTTGACATCCTCTGCTACAGCGCGTGGCATGCGCAATCCAGCGATTGATCCAGGTGCGCTATCACGCAGCTCCGGCTTTATGCCGAGACCATCGTCGATGAGCCTCGAAAACAACGAAAGCTCCCGCAGATAGACACGCCCTTTCAGCACCGGCGCAAGAAGAGCGATCGCTGCAAGCGAGGGCTCGCAATGAGCACGCATGAGGGCAAGACTTGCCCCAATACCCTGGCCGACAAAAATCACGTTCCGGGCGCCCGAAAGCATCTTAAGCTCGCTAGCGGCCTTCCCGATCACCTCGGACCATGCCGACAAACCACGTTCGGCCGAGGTGTCGTCGAGTGAGTTCACTGTTCCTGGATAATCGAAGCGTAGGCTTGCAACGCCGATTTTGGCGAACCGTTCGGCCAGGATGCGATAGAAACGGCGCGTGCACATTTCCTCGATCCCCCAGGGGTTGAGGAGAAGCACCGCAACATCGCTCTTCGGTACGTCACTATCGGCTGGTGCGAACAAACCAATATGCAACCCGAAGGCTGTTGGTTGCGAGGCGGAATGCTCCTTCCCGTCTTCCGAGCTCATAGCAGTCTGTTTCACCGTCAACTTCCCTTGCAAACGTTCTGATTAAGTGCCCGTCGAACGTATTCCTTACCGATATACTTGAGGCGTTAAGAATTGGCAGAAGCCATAGTGGTGTTGTCTTGGCTCTTGGTCGGTGCTTGATCACAAGAACGTGTCTCCCGATCAGGCTGGCCGCAGCCGCCGGGTTAGCGCCAGGCGAACGCCGGCCAGATTGAGCGCAAAAGCAGCCGCTGCGTAGGTGATGACACCCGTAACGATCGGCATAGTCAGGTCGAAGACAGCATTACCGGTCGGATGCCGACCCACGATGAAGGTCGGAACCGCCATTATGGCGGTTGCAAGGCTGACCTTGACGATCGGGCGAAGTTCGAGCGGCAAGCGATGGGCACGGTAAGACAGGAAGTAGCCCGCGATCACACCACCAATTTCGGCAATCAGCAACGCCCAGGCCGCTCCGACCAGCTGGAACCGTGGCACGAGCACAAACATGCCGATGATGTTGATCACCAGAATGATCATACCCTGCGCGCCCATCAGGCTCGGTTTCTTCGCCAGCTGAAAGCTCACATGCACGAACTGATAGGAAATGGAGCGAAACAGCCAGGCAAAGACCAGGATCGGGATCAGGGTTGCAGCGGCGTCGCGAAACTCGGCGCCAAGGATCAGGCTTGCAAAGCCTGGCGCTACCAATGCCAGACCGACGACCATCGGCATGAGAACGCTCAAGAGCACCTCAGCCGCTTCCATCAGATGCCGGTTGGTGGCCTTCTGGCCATCCTGCGTCAGCAGACGGATCGCCACTGGAATTGTTGCGGATCCGATCGCAACACCCGGAAACAGGATAATCTGCCGGACGAGATCTGCAGCCGCACCATAGACACCCGCAGAGGTCTCCCCGATATAGGTTACGATAATCATGCGGTCGAGAACCGTGTGCAGCACGAAGATGAAGGACGAGGCCGTCATCGGCAGACCAAAGCGCAGCATTTCCTTCAGCAATCCGGTATCGAACGGATGGCGCGGCCGGCGCCACACATCAGGCGCATAGATCAACAAGGTCACGAGATAGGAGCAGGCGACGCTCACGAGCAGGCCCTGCCCGCCCATGCCGAACCCCATCACGAGGCCGGCCGAAAAGATGAGCGTCAGCACAGCACGCAGGATGACCGACCACATGTAGGTGCCGGTCTGCTGACGTGAGCGGAATACCTCCTGCACGAACTCGAACAGCCCGACCATGAAGGCAACGAACACGGCAGGCACGACATAGGTCGAGGAGTCTGCGGCGATCAGCCACGTCGCGAAAATAACGAGCGGGCTGAGCAGCATCAGTCCCGCATAGGCGCACAGCGCGGTGGTGCGGACATCCTTCGATCCACCTTCGGAATCGAAACGCAGCACCGAGAATTTTATCCATCCGAACAGTAGGGTCGATATGACGCCGGCGACACCGGTGCCGACGACATAGATGCCGTATTCGTGCGGGCTCAGTATGCGGGTGAAGAGCACGACCGAGACGAACCCGAACAGGGCCGATACGGCGTTGGCAATCATGTATGTCGAGATCTGGCGAAACATCATTCGGCAGCACGCGTGAATTCGTCGATCACCTTCATCAGCGCCTTTGGTCGGCACCCGGCATCGAGCGGCAGCGGACGGTTGGGCTTGCCGTCGTCGCGCTTGAACCACATTGGCACCCAGGTATAACGATCAGTGATGCCCCAGGTCAGAATTGCACCCGGCCGCGCCACGTCAGAGATCGCTTTGAGGAAATCACGCGCTCGCGCCGCGACGATCTGGTCCCGGTCATATTCCCGGGCGGGCAGCTTGTTGTCGATCACGTCGAGTTCGGTCACCAGCACCTCGAGCTGCATTCCCTTCACTTCCTCGACGAATTTCGACAGCCCCTCCTTGTCGATTTCGATGTCGCCCGGAAGATGTCCCTGAATGCCAACAGCATGGAGCGGCACGTCGCGATCCTTCAGATCGCGCAGGAGGTCGAGCAAAGCCTGGCGCCGGTCGCGGCATTGGCGTGTCGGATTCTCAATATTGTAGTCATTGATGACGAGCTGCGCGGAGGGGTCGACGTCAGCGGCAGTGCGCAGGGCAAGCTCGATGTAGCGCTTGCCGAGCAGCTTCTGCCAGATCGAGTCACGGATCGTCGCACCGCTCTTTGGACGTTCGGCGATTGCCTCGTTGACGACATCCCAGCTTGGAATCCGCCCCCGGTAGCGCCCGACGACGGTGGTGATATGACGGACGAGTTCGCGCTCAGCTTCCGCCGTGCTCGCGATGGTCTGTGTCCATTCCGGCATGGCGCCGTACCAGGCAAGTGTGTGACCACGCATCTGCATACCGTTCTGATCGGCGAAGTCGATCAGCCGGTCAGGCTGATCGAAGACGAACTGGTCCCGACTCGGACGCAAGTCGAACCATTTCAATCCACCCTCGCCAACGACAAGCTGGCAATGGTCGACGATTGCCGCCTTGTAGTCGAATTCTGTGTCAAGGAGATCGGTGCGCACCGCCGCGCCGTAAGGAATGCCCCTTTTTTCATAGGCTGCCTTGGCAGTTGGGTTGCTTCCGACAAAGGGGTCGAGTGCGCCGGAGGATGCCAGTCCGGCACCCAATGCGCCGAGAACGAAGTCCCGCCTGCGCATAAATGGATATCCCTAGATTGCGTATAAATGAACCAGAATTCGACCGCGCACGCGGACAAGACCTTCATTCTCTCCTATTTAGTCGAGACTTGCTTCGCGCGCACGCGACAATTGAAATCGCTATTAATGGATACTTAAGGAAAATCAGGTCTCTTAACCATAAGTCTGCGCTTTCGCGCCGTGTCAATCAGAACCCGCCGCCATGTATGAAGCTGCCTCCCGACATCAGACTCCGGTCATCAGTACGCGTGGCTGGACGAGGAGCCGGGAGCAGCAGGATGATGTTGCCACGCAGCCGCGGCCGGTACTCAACATTGCCGGACCCCCTCTTCCGAAAAACAGCTCTTCCGTCTTCGAGGAGCTCTTCCAGTTCGACCTGACGCGCATCATCGATTGGTTACGCTCGGGCCTTGTCTGGATCGTTGCCCTTACCATCCTCGGCATGGTCGCCGGCTATGGCGTGGTGTTTGTGGTCAAGCCGCGCTTTACCGCCGGAATCGACCTCCTCGTCGATCCGTCAAACCTGCGGGTGGTCGCTGACGACATCTTCTCCGAAAGCATGCAGAGAGATACGCAGCTGCTCGATGTCGAGAGCAAATTGCGGGTCCTGACGTCGGGTAACGTGCTAAGCCGCGTGATCGACGACCTGAAGCTCACCGCCGATGCCGAGTTCGTTTCGCCGACCTCGAAGGATCCCGCCGGCGACGCGCTTCGCACACTAGCAAAGCGCGTCACCGCCCGCCGAGACGAGCGCTCGTTCATCGTCAACGTCGCCGTGTGGACGCAGAGCCCGACCAAATCCGTCACCATCGCCAATGCCATCGCGACCGGCTTCCAGGAAGAACTCGCCAAGGCGGAATCGGAAGGAGCCGGGCGGGCCGCGAGCTCGCTGTTTGCGCGTCTCGGAGATCTGAAGGCAGAGGTTGCCAAGGCCGAGGCCGCCGTTGAGGCGTTCAAGCGCGAACAGGGGCTGCAGTCGAGTTCGGGGGAACTCGTCAGCACGCTCATGTCAAACCAGACGAACACGCAGCTGATCGACGCCAAGGCGCGCGTCATACAGGCGCAGTCACGTTATAACGAGCTCGTTTCGACCAATCCGAAGAACCGCCTGAATGCTTCCGCGCTGCAATCGGAAACGATGACCATGCTGCGCACGCAATATTCTACGCTGCGACAACGCGTAACGTCTCAATCCGCCGTCCTCGGACCACGGCATCCAATGATCCTGTCGCTGCAGCCCCAACTCAAAGCACTGGAAGGCCAGATCGACGCCGAGACGGCACGCATTGTGCAAGCGGCCAAAGCCGAGTTCGATCAAGCAAGGTCGGCGCTTGATGCCTTGAACTCTGAGGCCAACCAGATGAAATCCTCGGTCTTCCAGGATACCACCGCGCAGATCCACCTTCGCGAACTGGAACGCGAGGCACGCGCCAAGGCCACGGTGTACGAAGCCTTCATGGCAAGGGCGGGAGAAGCCGCCGAACGCCAGCAGATCGACACCACCAATGTGCGGATCGTTTCGCAGGCAGTCGTCCCGACGGCCCGCAGCTTCCCCCCACGTGGCTATATGCTCGCCGGTGCCGGCGCCGTTGTCGGCCTCGGGCTCGGCCTTGCGATCGCAGTCCTGTCCGGGCTTTGGCGCGACTATCGTCGGCTGAGCGCAGCACAGGGCAAAGCGGATGGCTGACATCGCCAAGACTGCCAAAGGAGAGAAAAGCGCTACCTTGGCAGCCTTTCTCTTCCTGGCTATCTTCAGTTACTTCTGGGTCGGATTGAATGCGTTTCCAGATCCGAACGCCGCCAGCCTTTCCACACCCTATGGCGGTTCCTCAAACGTCCTCAATCAGTTGATCGTCATCGCCATGTCGGCCGTGGTGCTTGTGACGGTGCTGCAGAACCCGGCGCGTCACTTGCTGCTCCGCCCTTATGGCCTGCTGATCTGCCTGCTCGTTTGGCTGCTCTTGACCGGCCTCTTTGCCGGTGATCCGAGCGCCGCCTTTCGGCGCATCGTTTTTGCGATTCTCGTCTGCCTGTGCGCGAATGCGGTGCTGCTCATTCCCAGAGATGGTGAGCAGTTTGCAAAGCTCATGTGCATCGGCCTGACTTTCACGGTCGGCCTCTCCTATTTTGGCGTCATTGCGATGCCGCACCTTGCCATCCATCAAGCGACAGATGCGCTGGAGCAGTCACTTGCGGGCGACTGGCGCGGGCATTTTGGTCACAAGAACGTTGCCGCCGCCGCAATGGTCTATGCCGTTTTCTTCGGTTTTTACATCGCAACAGCGGGACACGCCCGGCTCGGTCTCATGATTGCGTTGTCCGCCGGCTTCTTTGTTCTTCATGCAGGTGGGAAGACCTCGGCTGCGATGCTTCCGGCAATCCTGCTGCTGGCCTGGATTTTTGAGCGCTGGATCAGGCTCGGAATACTGATGCTGGTCGGCGGCCTCGCGGGTTTGAACGCGATATTGCTGACCGCGGCAATCTCCCCGAGTTTCAGCAGCCTGCTTGCCTCAGCCGGGATCGATCCGACCTTCACCGACCGCGGCTCCATCTGGCGCCTTGCACTCTCGGCGATCGCCGAGCGACCGATCATCGGCTATGGCTTCCAGTCGTTCTGGCAGACCGATGCCTTGTTCAACAGCGGCCAGGCCATGACCACATGGGCAGTGACCGCCGCCAATTCCCATAACGGCTATGTCGAGCAGTTGATCAATGGTGGCATCCCGGCGCTGGCAATGGTCGTCATCTGGCTGGTGATCCTGCCCATCGGCTATGCCCGCCGAGCACTCGCCGGCCACAACGACATCGCGTTGACGCGCCTGTTTCTGCGGATCTGGCTCTTTTCGCTGTTTCTCGCCTGCCTCGAAAGCCCGTTCTTCGGCAACAGTGGACCGATCTGGTTCACGATGCTGATCGCCGTCTTTGGCCTGAGATTGCAAGCCAATGCGGGCCTCGTAGTTCACGCGCCGGCCTCCCTGGGGTCGGTTCCGGTAAGGGGCAAATGACACCTTAGAGCGCGTCCGTTGAACGCGGAGCCGGAATTTGGATGACAGGTGCTGTTTGCCGTGTGTGGGTTTTACTTTGTCATTTCGAAAAATGTCACACGCGCGTTAGGTTTAGTCGACAGATGAAGGGCGATTTTCCGCTAAGGATTTCAGCGAACCTTCCTTGATTTGGTTGACACCAACATTGTCTCGCAGGCACCCCGCAAGCGCTGTCCTGGCTGCGCTCGGTCGACCCGCTCAGCATCCATCTGAGTGCGCTGACCCTCGGCGAAATCATGCGCGGCATTGCGCTGAAACAGAAGTCGGATCCCAACGCCGCCGCTCATCTCACCGAATGGCTGCGCAAGCTGCGCCACGACCATGGCGACCGCATCCTGCCGGTGACCGGCCAGATCGCCGTCGAATGGGGCCGCATCGCCACGATCCGGCCGCGTGGTGACGTCGACGGGTTGATCGCCGCGACCGCGATCGTCCACGACCTGATCCTGATCACACGCAACGTCAAGGATTTCGAAGACACCGACGCATCTGTGATCAATCCGTGGGAGACACCGGCGTGAGCAGTTCAGTCTCGGGCTCCGATTGGATGACGCATTCTTCTGGGGTGGATGCGAGCATAAGGCATTCAGCGCCATCTATCGCAATCTGCTAGAGGATGTGCAGCTTTCAAGAGAACGCTTTGTGCTCTATTCGCATTGGTACAAGTCTCTCTGCGAAGAACAAATGATCGCCCAAGGCGGCGAGGCATATCTGCCGCAACAAGCGACAACCGTTCACCTGCAACAGAGTCCCGAAACCGAGCCCCCCCTGGCACTGAAGGCGAGCATCGGTCCCACGCGCATGATCGGCGCAACGGTCCTTGGAAAGGCACGTTAACCTCATGCTCAGCCGTCAATTGTAGAATGCTCGCCAGCCGTTTACAGCTTCACTGCCGATCGTCGGCGAAGTTGCCCTTAACGGTAACGGCAACAACCTTCTGTGCCGATTGAGGTTTGGACGATGCAAGAAAGCAAAGGATCTATTGAGGTCGTCGTCTGCATCCCGACATTCCGTCGGCCAGCATGGCTTGCACGCACGCTGACATCCTTGGCCGATCAGGTCACCGATTTCCCCTTTGCTATCGTCGTTGTCGATAACGACGCAGCCAACCCGACCGGCGCATGCTATGCCCGCGAATTTCTCGCCAAGGCAGATCGGCCATTCCTGGTTCTGACGGAAGAGCGACAGGGCAATTGCTACGCCATCAACCGTGCATTCGCCGAGGCAATGGCGGCGTTTCCGGAGGCCGAATTTCTCCTCATGATTGATGACGACGAAATGGCCCTGCCCGGCTGGCTTGCCGCGATCGTCGGTACGGCCAAACGCGAGGGCGCCGACATCGTCGGAGGACCTGTGGTCCGAGAGTTCGAAGTACCGGTGTCCGACGCTGTCACCCAGCATCTACTCTTCGGCTCGATAGAGGGCTCGACACGGGCAATCGATCAGATCCACGGCTCCGGCAACTGCCTGATCCGCCGGCGGGTATTTGCCGGTCTTGCATCGCCGCTCTTCGATGTCCGCTTCAATTTTCTCGGCGGCGGCGACATGGAATTCTTCACCAGATGCCGCAAGGCCGGCTTCAAGACCTGGTGGTGCGCAGAGGCAGTAATCCGCGAATTCGTACCGGAGGAGCGCGTATCAGCCCGCTTCCTGATGACGCGCTCGCTACGTACCGGGAGCATCAACTATGTCATCGATCGGATCCACAGCACATCGGCGACACGTGTTCTCGCAAAGAACGCTCTCAGTCTGGGCGCCGGCTGCCTGCGATCGATAGCGTTGTTCCTGCGAACCCGGCGGCTGCTGCCGGCAAGCCATCCGCTGCTGGTGTCGCTCGGCCGTACATTGGCGAGCCTCGGGTTCCTGCCGACCCCTTATCGGGCCAACAACTAGGTTGCGTTAGCCAAGAGCAACCTCGCGGATCACCTCGATTGGCGTGCGCGTATGCGACTGAATGGCAATCGTCGTCTGACCGGGCTTCAACCCATTCATGAATGCCTCCAACCCGGCCGCATCGAGAGCCGGCCCCTCCCAGTAGGTCAGGCACGGGCTTTGCGAGACACGTTCGTGCCGCTCGGCAAGTTCAGAGTCATTGGTCACCGCGACGCCATAAATCAGGTATTCTGAAAAATGCCTCATGCGGGCAAGCGCGTGCCACCAGGCAAGGCCGCTTGCCCCTTCGATGCGCTTGACGACGGTCGCTACCGTCCGCCGCTCCCACAGCACCATCTGGCTGATGAAATCATCGCCCGGCAGCGCCGGCGCGTTCAGGCCAAGGAGCCGATGGGCATTTTGCCACCAGCGAACGTGGCTTGGCCGGGACGGATTGATATCTCCCGGCGCAACATAGTGCGCGAGCTTCGGTGTTGATGCGATCACACTCAGGTCGAGCGGACGGCAGAAGCAATTGTCGGAATCGATGCACATCACCCGCTCGCTCGGTTGCGCCAGCGTCATGGCGATCTTGCGCATCTGCTGCAGGTGCCAACCATAGATGGGCAGGCGAAGGTATGGTCCCCACCAGTAGCGCCGTCCACGCCACTTTGGCAGTGACCAGAGTGATGGAAGTAGAGTGGACGAAACGATGACGTGGCGCCTTTCTCCTTCGAAGGAGGCGAAGGCTTCGGCGTCCTCATCGCCGATCACGATGTAGTGCATATCGTAGCCGCTAACGTATCGATCGATCGAGTCGCAGAGAAGACGGCAGCTCTCCAGGTCGCCACGATAGCTCGGTGTGATGAGCGAAATTGAAGAGCCCATGGGATCGTCGTTCCCGATCAACGACCTGCAGAAAGAGCCCGCAGCGAATGCCGGAGCATCGCATAGATCGCAACCGGATTGGTTGTCAGATAGCGCTTTGCCAGTCGACGCGGTTCGAGGATCATGCGATACAGCCACTCAAGGCCCATTCGCTGCATCCATTGGGGTGCGCGGCTCTTGTTTCCGGCCAGGAAGTCGAACAGGCCGCCAGAGGTCTTGATCAAACCGACATTGTGCAGCCTGTTGATGTTACGAACGACGAATTGCTGCTCCAGCGGCACGCCGAATCCGATCCAGAGGATATCCGGAGCGGCCGCATTGATTGCCTCGACGACCGCATCTTCCTCGGCACGGTCGAAGTAGCCGTTACGCCGCCCGGCAAAACGAAGCCCAGGGTAGGCCTTGGCCATATTCTCGACCGCTCGGGCATTCACCTCTTCGCTGGCGCCAAGGAAATAGAAGCTGACGCCGACCTGCACCGCGCGCTCGGCGACGGCATGCACGAGATCGGTAGTGGCAACGCGCTCCGGCAAGGGTTTGCTGGAAGAAAGCCTGGAAAAGAGCACGACTGACATGCCGTCGGCATGGATCTGGTCCGCCTGACGTGTCATCGAGCGAAAGTTGGCATCGTGCTCGCAGAGCGCGATCACCTGACCGTTCGCCGAGGTGGAGTAGAAAGGACGCCCACCGGCGCCCCTACGCTCGAGCGCCAACCGAATGAAGGCGTCCGCAGAGTCCTCCATGCCGGCCCGCACGATCGGCAGGCTTCCAAGCCGGCTCGTCGGCCATTCATTCATCGAATAACTCAGACGCGCTGACGCACTACTAGGCCTTGCCATTCACGCACCTTCGAAACAGGCATCGGTTCAAGCCCGATCAATAGCTGTTTCGACGGACGGTCGCTGTAAAACCTCACGCTATAGTTAATCCCCGCTGCACACGTGATGGTCGCAGGCGCTCCTGCTGAAGACACACCAAACATTGAACCTGAAATTGTAAGCCGACCTTTACGAAAAGGCGGTATCAACGCGGTGTGGCCGCCCGCCCGTTCAGAAGGTTCGATATGCCGAAACGTCGCTATCTCGCACTCGTCTCCGACGCCGCCCAAACCTGCGGTGTCGAGGAATTTGCGCGGCAGAGCGCAGTGCGCCTCGGTGAGCGGGCTCATCAGCATGTGTTGGACGGCGATATTCGCCGACTGACGTCAGCACTTGCTGATGTGGAGGCCGCCATCCTCAACTTTCCCGTTGTGGCCTGGAAGAGGAAGCTGGCGCAACCCGTTGTCGCAGCGCTCACCACCCGGCTGCATCGCAAGCAGCTCGTCGTGGTCCTTCACGAATGGGGCGCACTCGATTGGAAGCGCCGCCTGGTATTGGCCCCGGTGGTGATGCTCGCAACCCGGATCTTGTTTTCAGCGCCTGAAGTCGCTGCCGAATTTTCCAGAAGTCCACTGTCAGCTCTGTCAACCGGCCAGCGCGGGGTCATTCCCATCCCGCCGAATCTTGTTTTGCCGACTGCGCTGCATGACGGCTCTGTCGCCCGGACACTTGCACAACAGCGCAAGGCCGGGCGCATCATCCTTGGACAATTCGGCTCAATCTATCCCAAGAAGCAATCGACGGCCGTTCTGGAGATTGCCGCGCGCCTATTGGCACTGGGTCACGATGTCGGCGTCGTGTTCATCGGATCATTCATCCGCGGCACCGACAATGTGGAGCGCGACTTTTATGCGCTCTCAGACAAGCTTGGCATCTCGGGTCGGGTCGTCGTGACAGGCTACGTTGCCGGAGCCGAGGAACTCTTCGGTATTTTCAAGCAGGTCGACGTCTTCTGCTATCTCTTCTCGGAGGGATTGACAGCGCGTCGAGCAAGCGTGCTGGCGGCAAGCTTTTCTGGAAAGCCCGTCGTCGTCAACGGGCCGCAGCGGCGCGACGCCCTCTCCCACCATAGCCTCTTTCGCAAGCTGGTCGACGGCGGTACGTTACGCCTGGTCGACACCCATGCCGACGCAAACACCATGGCCGAGGCCGTGTTGGAAGCGAGCCAAAGTGATGTCGCATCGATCGACGCAAACGCGGAGGTCGACACCTTGTGGAGGACCGTCATCGCGGCACTTGATGACGAGCTGGCGGCCACGCGTTCCTAAGGCTCTGCGACGCTATTGCCGCCGGGACCGGGAACAATGGGTCGCGATGATCGTTGTTTGAGAAAGCGGCAGATGTGTCGCGAGGCCAGATGAAAGGACGTGGTTCGAGATGGAAATGACGGAGGGCCGCCGGATTGCGGAGGAGTATCTCCGGCTCGGCGGGAAGAGACGCGTCAAGATCGACGACAACCAGCAGACTGTTCGGGTATGGGAGGCGGATCCGCCTGCCGCAGAGCAGTTCTGGCATGATCGTGTAGAGGGTTTGGAAGCACGCCGCCGCAGAGAGGTCGAGTTCTTCCTACCGTCGATCAACTCCCCGTAACCCAAGTGGGGAGGCAGAAGGCGACTTCATGGTGGCCTGGACAATCGAGCCCGGCCGGCACAGTAAGGTATTCGCGCAGCTCGTAACGTCGCCGCGGCGGCGAAGCTGACATTCTTGCCTGCTGCGCGCAGCTTACAGGTCAGTTCCGAGACGGATTGCCGGCCCGCAATCGGCTAGGCTTCTGGGGGCTTAAGAAGAAAGCCTATCAAGCTCATAGAGCTGGTCCATGCTCAATGTCGCGATCTCGGCAAAAGATGTCTGGTTCTTGACGCGGCCACCATGAAGTATGACGACTTCGTCGCAAAACGAGATGGTGCTGCGGTGATGGCTGATAACGATTGTCGTGCGGCGACCGGCTCTTGATTTCAAGGTTTCGACAATCGCTGCCTCCGACAGTCCGTCCATGGCATTCGTGGCCTCGTCCAAAATGAGGATTTCCGGATCGCGCACCAGCGCCCTTGCAAGCGCAATGCGCTGTCGTTGACCTGCCGAAACGGTGGCTCCCCTGTAGCCAACGACGGTCTCGTATCCATCAGGTAGCTTGTCGATGAACTCGTGCGCCTCGGCAAGTTTGGCTGCGTTCATGGCCTCGGCAAGCGAAGCACTGTGGCCATAGGTAATGTTTTCCAAAATAGTACCATCAATCAGCTCAAGGTCCTGGCTGGCGAGCGCAATTTGTCTTCGCCACTGAACAGGATCGACATGATTAAGTGGGATGTCGTCGACCAGAATGTTCCCCTCATCGGGCTCAACAAATCGACACAGAAGATTGACGATTGTCGTTTTTCCGGCTCCCGATCGCCCAATTATTGCCGTCGAACGGCCTTTGTGAATGTCGAAGGTCGCGGCGCGCAGCACGACGGGTCGCGAGCCAGAGCCCGGATACTTGAAAGTCACGCCCTCGAACTTGATGTGCTGGCGAAGTCCCTGTACTGGACCATCGCCCTCCGGCGCCTTTGGCTTGTCAGAGGAATCCAGGAGCCATCTGACCTCTTCCAAAGAACCGCTCCAGCCTTGCACCGCGCTCCAAGCCATTTGAAGTGCACGCACATGGGGTTGCAGCCGATAAAGCAAGACTACGAAAGCCACGACAATCGGAAAACTTACGCCCCAAAGCCAGGCGCTGATGACAACAGTCAAAAAGAGAGCTGAATGCAACACCTCTGTCAGTGGTGGCAATACTGCCTGGCGGGACTGCAGAACGAAGCCCGCCTTTCTAACTGCATCTGAAGAGGAATCGAAGATTGCCTGCTCGCGCTGTTCTTGCCCGAAGGCGCGGATGAGGCGCCCGGCGTGCACCAGATGGAGCATCTTGGCAGCGAGTTCGCTGTTGAACGACGTGACGTTGCGGCTCGGGCCTTTGAGGCTGGCGGAGAGCAGCGCGTGAAGAGCCTGGATCAGCACGAGCCCGAGAGCAACGCCAAGTGTCATCTGCCATGAAAGAAGCAAGAGAAAAGCGAGCAGAATGACGACGGCCGATGCGTTTACGATCGTCGCAAGGGTGGTCTGTATTGCATCTGAAGCCCGCCAGGATTCGTTGGAGATGATATTGAGCAGCCGCCCAGGGCTTTCCTGAAGGAAGAATGGGAATCCGATCGTTAGAAGCTGGCTGGCAAGAGAACTTCGCATGGCATGGCCGGCTCTGCCGTAGATCATATTGGTGAGCACGGCGTTTGCGAACGCCAGCACATTCTTTAAGGTGATCAATCCGAGGATCGCGGCGGCAATCGCAATCAACCTTGCCCTGTCGTCCAACCCGGCGCCCACTTGTTGGAAGACCGCTGAGAGCCCGGCCATTCCCGACGGCTCCCTCTCGCCCGCGATGATGCCGAGCATCGGGATAATGAGACCAATGCCGGTGCCTTCGAGGACAGCCGTGCTTAGTCCCAAAACGACGACAACCGCAAGCAGGCCGATCTGCCGGCCGAGCGCCTGACGCAATAACCGAAAACTCAACGTCACGAATTCTAGCATGGTGGCTGTGACCTCACCGAGTGATGGGCGCGTACGCGCGCGAATTCGCGATATTCTCCAGCCATCATGCGAGCCCCTGAAGCGGCTCTACGGTTCTGGCTGGCACCGACTGATAGTACCGCGCCATGAGATCCATGCGCCGGGTCGCGCCGTCTGAAAAACGGCACAGCCACGGTGCATAAGTGGCGGAACGAAGGCCGTATCGCTCCCGACGCCGGATGAGCTGCCACTTTCCCGTTAGCGTGAGAAATGCATGTGTGAGCTCCGGTCGTTGCTCGTCAATGATGAGTTGATACAGGAAATAGAAAAAACACAAGGTTCCGTGCGCATAGCTCAAGGATGCCCGGCCTGCTTGCTCGGCGATTTTTCTTTCGATCGTGAGAATGCAAGTGGCAGCACGGCGCACCGTCTCAGGGGTCACTGCCACCCCAATGTCATAAAGGGCGCCGGAATCGTCGCAAAGAGACTGCCGTTGGAGGTTCTCGGCGACGATCTTCAGGTGGGTTTGGCGCATTTGCCGCTTGTGCCTGCTTGAAACGCTGTCGCTGTGGATACGATAGGCGACCAGGCTCTCATCGATCATTGCGGCTGGAAATTGTCGCGCAATGCGTCCGAAGAGATCGAAATCCTCGGCATGCACATAGCCTGCGTCATACACCAGCATGTCTTCGGGAATGACGTTGCGGTTATACATCACCGTCGAGTGCAGGAAGATGGTGAAGAACATCGACAATATGTGCCAATCGCCAGTCTGATAGATCGGATTTGGCCGACCGCGGACCACCCGATTGCCAAGAAGCTGGTCGATGCCGGTGCCACTGATTGCGAGTTGAGGCTGCTGGGCGAAGAGGCCGACCTGGCGGGAGAAACGGGATGGGTAGGAAATATCGTCCGCGTCCATTCTGGCGATAAGATCGCCTTTCGCCAAGGCGATGCCCTCGTTCAAAGTCGCAATCAGTCCACGATTTTCCCGCGAGACGATACGGATGCGATCATCGGCATTTCGATACCGTTGGAGGATCTCCAGCGAGCCATCGGTCGACCCGTCGTCAAGCGCGATGATTTCAAAGCGCCTGTAATCCTGGCGTAGAATGCTTTCGAGTGCGGCGGCAACGTGGGGTTCGCCGTTATAGACCGGCAGCACGACGGAGATCAGCGGAATAGACATCCTTCAGCTCCCACGTTCATCGCGGTTGGCATAGCTTGGGCGGTAGGCTGAAGCATCACGCTCCCGCTCGTCGGCCTGGCTTCGCCGCATCGACGGTGACACGCGGGTCCTTGCGGAGCTGACATAAGGGAAGTAGCGTTTGAGCTGGTTGAGCGGTTTCTCGAATGCCAGCCAGGAAATTGAAGCCAGCATCAATGTAGCTGTGGTTGCAATCACAAAGCGGCCGAGGCCCTGCTCTGAGACGTTGGCCGGGATCCAGGGCTGAGCCTTGACGACCAGCGACAGCACAACGGGATGAAAAAGGTAAACGCCGTAACTCATACGTCCGACGGCAGTCATCGACGGGCGCTCCAAGAAGCGGCCAAATGCTCCGCGCACGCCAGAGGAACAGCATCCGACCAGCACGACGAGTGGTATGACGGGGAAAACCTCCGCACCGATCCACGTCAACCATTCCACGACGGGTGCCATGGGGACTGACTTCAACCACAGGACGATCGTGGCGGCGGCCGTCAAAGGGACAATGCTCAGCCCGATCCATGCCGGCCAACACTCAGTTCTTCTTCGATGGACGGCCAGAAGGGCGCCGGCCACGAGCGCATCCACCGACGCCGGAGGAAGAAGGTCACGCGCAAGAGACGGTGTACCTGTAAATGGCCAATAGAAGCGGTAAGTCAGCGAGAAAGCTATGACAGCGACGCAAATCGGTGCAATCAACCGGCGCGGAGCCAGCAGGATGACCAACGGCCAGGCGATATAGAACTGTTCCTCGATGCTCAAGCTCCAGGTGTGACACAAGACCCAGGGCGTCCACTCGTTGCGAAGGGCATACCAGACGTTCGATAGATACAGCGCATGCCACTTGATGCTGCCCCGAGCCCCTTCAAGGTTGACAAACCAGATGAAGCCCAACATCGCGAAGTAAGGCGGAAATATGCGTAGCGCGCGGCGGAGGTAGAATGCTTTCAGCGCAGCGCCGGACTGATAGCCGACGGAAAAACGCGCATCTAACAGGAGCCGCGTGATCAGGAAGCCGCTAAGGACAAAGAACAACCGTACGCCGAGATGACCCAGAACCGATCCATCGACCGCGAAAAAATGGTGGTAGAGGACCATTGAGACGGCGACAGCCCTTAGTCCGTCCAGTTGCCGGTCGCGTGCAAGAGACATGGATCCCCTCAGCCTACTGGGACACACTCCTTGCAGAGCATTTCCCGATGGCATCCTTGCAGCCGGTTCTGCTGCTGATTGTTCCGTCCCGGACGGGACGCCTGAAGTATCGACGCAGGCACGAAAAATTCTGGTGGAATCGGGCCAAACTGTGACCTTGGCGCGCGATCAGACTTTAGTCCGATGCCGCGCCAAGAGCGGGCAAACATTTTTGAGCGCTCTATGGCGGGCAGGACGACATTCTTCTGGTCATGGGCTCCCTCTCATGCAGGCGGTGCAAGACGTGATCTAAAATGCAATGAGAGTGTGCCTGACAATGGCAGGCGAGTTCCCGATATCGCACCAGAAAGCAGGCTGGCGACTGACTATCACTCCCATGCACAACATCAGACTCCGTTTCAGGACAACCGCGGTTGTGGAATACCGCCAGACCAAAAACATGAGCTTCCTGAACTGTTTATACCATCGTGAAGCCGGTAGCAGAGACCAAGTTTACTACCATCCCTTGTCGGAAACTTCACTCGTCCTAACTTAGGAGCGGTACTGTTGAGGCAAAATTGGTTGGTCCCTTCGTCGCTGCCGAGGTCGGATATCAAAATGTTATGGAACCATCGTGTAGTCCGAATCACAGTCGGTCTCGTTCTGTTGGTGCTTGCCGCGATTGTTTTTTTACCTGGCCTAACGGGGGTCACCAGTCTTGATGGGACGGTCAACGCGCGTTTTGCCACAGTAAATGCGCCAATCGACGGTGCGATTGCGGAAGCGCCAGCGAGAGTGGGCGTCCCAGTGGTTGAAGGACAGCCCCTTCTCAGGATTGTTAACGCCCGAGTGAATCGAGCAACTCTCGCCTCGCTCCGGGCCGAGCACAATGCGGCTCTTGACCGCGCTGCGGCGCTCAGACGGGAGCGCGACGAGCTGATTGCACTTCGCCAGCAACTGTCTACACGATTAGAAGTCTATAAGAGGACCGCGGTCGCCAATCTTGAACGCGAAGTTGAAATCTTACGCAAGCGGGTTGCGGTTTCCCAAGCACAGGATCTTGTTGCGCAAGTCGATCTCGACCGACGACTGACGCTCGAATCGAAGGGTATTTTGACGAAAAAGCTCGTCGAATCGGCCCGGGCGGCCGGAGCAGCCACAGGTGGGGAAGTCGAAATCAGCAACCTGACTGTTGAGCAGCTGGAACAGAAGCTCGATGCCGTCCGGCAGGGCATATTTATCGGCGACGGACAAAACGATGTCCCTTATTCCCGGCAGCGTGAGGACGAAGTGCTCGTTCGGATTAATGATCTCAATACGCGCGTAGCGGAAAACGAAACACGCGCAATCGAAGTCGAAAAGCAGATCGCCGAAGAAAGCAACCGGGTTGACAGCCTGGCGTCGGCAACCGTCTTTGCTCCATTCGATGGGGTCGTATGGAGTAGCAACATCGTGAATGGCTCGAACGTCCTTTTGAATAATGAGCTAATGCGCGTCCTCGATTGCCGCGAGTTATTCGTGGATATTCTCGTACCCGAGGTCGACTATGACGAAATTTATGCTGGTCGGGCTGCCGAGGTGCGACTTTTCGGGCGCGGCGACGTCTTCAAGGCCGTGGTCCTGTCAGTCAGAGGCAGTTCTGCGATTATCGAGAAAGACGCCTTTGCGGCCAATCAGCCTGTGACGACGGCGCGTAGCGCTCGTATCCGGCTTAGTCTTGCTGCCTCCACCCTCAATACCGATTTTGCGAATTTCTGTCAGGTTGGACGCTCGGTGCAGGTGCGCCTGTCTAAGCACAATGTCGGTTTCAAAAAATGGATCGAAAGCCTGTGGTTCAGCATCTCGTAGCGCTGGCGCCGACCTTTCTCGTCCTTGCCTTCTTTTTTCTTGGACCTTTCAATTGGTCGCGTTCCCACACCTGGGCTCGGACAATTACGTGTGCTTTCGTGGCCGCGGTCGCACTGCGCTACATGGTGTGGCGATTGGTCGAAACCGTCCTTCCCTTTCCGAATGATGATCCAGGTTTTTACTGGGTCTGGTTCCTGTTCGTCGTCGAAATTCTGGCCGTTTTTGAGGTCGTGCTGTTTCTGATATTGATGAGCCGAAGCGTCGATCGCAGCGCCGAAGTCGACAGGCTCGCGCAGGCTTTCTTCGACCGGGACGAAGATGAGCTCCCAACGGTCGATATATTTATCCCCACCTACAACGAACCCCTCGATGTGCTGGAAAGGACCATTATCGGAGCACTATCGCTCGACTATCCGGCCCACAAGGTAAAGGTTTTTGTCCTCGATGATCAGCGTCGGGACTGGCTCAAGGCCTATTGCGAAGCAAGGGGAGCAATCCACGTCACGAGACCCGACAACACCCATGCCAAAGCGGGCAATATGAACAACGGTCTGAAGGTGAGCTCGGGCGACTTTATTGCAATCTTTGATGCGGACTTCGTGCCCTACCGGCATTTCCTGCGCCGGACGCTACCTTTCTTTTCCGATGAAAGCATTGGGATCGTCCAAACACCGCAGCATTTCTTCAATACCGATCCAGTCCAGTCAAACCTCGGCCTGGAAAACATCTGGCCGGATGAGCAGCGACTGTTCTTCGACGAAATCGCGCCAAGCAGAGATGTCTGGGACGTAAGCTTCTGTTGCGGATCGTGTTCGATCGCGCGACGCAAGGCAATCGACGTGATCGGCGGCTTTCCCACCGAGTCCATCACTGAAGACCTGTTGACCACGCTTGCCATGCTCAACAGGGGTTACAAGACACGCTACTTGAACGAGCGGTTGTCGATGGGGTTGGCGGCGGAGAACCTGACCGGCTATTTCGTGCAGCGTGAGCGGTGGTGCCGGGGCGGCATTCAGACGCTCTATCTGCACAACGGGCCCTTGCGCGGACCAGGTTTGTCGCTCTTTCAGCGGGTCATGTTCCTGCCCATTTCGTGGCTGGTACAATATTTGGTCCGATTCACCATATTGGTCGTTCCGATAGTCTATCTATGGTTCGGCGTGCTGCCGCTCTACTTCACCAGTGCGACTGACTATGTGTCCCACCAGGTGCCGCTGCTGGCCGCCTATTTTCTCTTGATGCTCTGGATAACACCGACGCGATATTTGCCGCTGATCTCAAGCGCGGTCGGTGCCTTCGCCACGTTTCGTATGCTGCCAACTGTTATTTCGAGCGTGGTGCGTCCGTTCGGCAAGCCGTTCAGGGTCACCCCGAAGGGTAGCGGCAACGAAGTTGGTGGATTCGACGGATACAGTTTGGCCTGGATCGCCAGTTTGATCGCGATCACGGCACTTGGCTTGCTCATCAACGTCGTGCCGGAGACCTCGTACGTCACGGGGCAGTTCTCGCCGGTCGCTGCTTGCTGGTCGGGGATCAACATTCTCGTGCTCGCCATTGCATCCCTGATCTGCTTCGAAAAGCCTCGACGACTATTCCACGCCTTTAAACTTGACGAGCCTGCAAATGTGGACGGCATTTCCGGTCGCGTCGTCAGTCTTGCGTTGGACAAGGCTGTCGTCACCGTACCGGCAGGAACCCGTTTGCAGTCAAAAACAGTGACACTGTCTCTTGATGGCTTTGAGCCCTTTGACGCCGAACTAACGCAGGTCACTCAGCGGCGCAGAAGCATAAGCCGTACCGGCGACAAGCAGTCCTATTACCTGCATCTCCATTTCGAGCTGGACGGGCAAGCGCGTGACGAACTGATCGTAAAACTCTATACCGGTCGTTATTCACAGGATGTGCCCGACATCGATAAGGTCGCTGTGTCGGTCAATCTTTTTTTGCGTACGTTCGGGCGAACACGCGGTTTATAGCTGAATTTCATTATGCGGAACTCCACCCTTCGGCCATTGGGTGCGCCGGCATCACGCTGCCGGCGGCGGATGGAGCCTGGTGGCGAGAGCGAAGGTTTCCTGAAACGCGAGTGAATAGAAGCCTGCCGCTTTGCTCCCTATGAACACAAGGTTCCAGCTACGGTTGGAAACGGCACTCGGGATTGCCACGAAACGATACCCTTGAAGGAGGTCATCACCGAAAGCCTGCTGGCCGGCGCTTGGAATGCCCGGGCCCAGCCAATTGGGATTGGGTACGGTCGCGGGATCGACGACATGCACTTCAGCCTATCGATGATGACGGCTGCCGTGAGTACGTGGGAAACCGTGTCGAGCGCACGAAAGCCGTTATGAAAATCTCCCTCTGCGGTCTAAGGCCCGTGAAGAGGTGGCTGAGATTGCTGACGCGTTCGGGAACCATCCGACATAGGTGAGCGTTAAGTCGACGTACTCTTCCTATAACAATCCCTAGCCCCGCTTCGGTGGGGCTTCCTTTAGCCCTGCAAGCGGCGGACCTCTCGCGAGAAGCGCATTGCCGATATTTGTCGCGCTCAGATAAACATGGCTCGCCCACCCTTTACTATTCTCAGGAGCCACGTATGAAAATCGAGCCGCAGCAGCGCATCTATGTCTGCTTTTTCCTTTTTGCGGTATCGATGGGAGCAATGCTCTCGCGTCTACCCGATCTTCAAGACGCTTTGCAGATCGACAAATCCGAGCTTGGATTGACGCTGATTGGAGCTGCGATTGGCGCTCTCATATCACTGACCTTTTCATCTGCTGTTGTGGCACGCCTTGGCGCGCGCACGACGGCATTCCTCACCGTTCTTGGAACCTCTGGGCTGCTTGCTCTCGTGCCGTGGATGAGTGCAGCACCTTTCGTCTTTGGGCTTCTCCTCTTGGAAGGGCTTCTGGCGGGAGCGCTGGAAATCAATCTTAACGTCGAGATCGATCGCATCGAGGCGCAGCTTGGCCGTGGCGTCATGAATAGGGCTCATGGATTTTGGAGTCTTGGTTTTTTCGTGACCGCCCTGGTTTCCGCTATCGTCCGCCAGGCGGGGCTTTCGGTGCAGCTTCATCTCGCTCTGACATTCACGTTCGTACTCCTGACTGGAACGATGGTCATCGCGGGCATGCGTAACGCCCCGGCCCGTCCAACGCTCGAACACGCTGATGCAGGGCACATTGCGCTTCCGACGCTTGGGCTGCTTCCGCTGTGCGTCATCGGCATCGCAGCGTTTCTTGTCGAAGGTGCAGGGATTGATTGGTCGGCGATCTATATGCGCGACGTCTTTAGCGCGGAACCGTTTGTCGGAGGGCTGGGTCTCACGCTCTTCACGTTTTTCATGGCTCTAACACGGTTGTTCGCCGACCCGTTTGTCGATCGCTTCGGCTCGCGCACGGTAGCCCTTACTCTGCTTCTCATATCCGCGGCCGGGCTTTGCGCCGTTTGGCTCGCTCCGCACCAATATGCTGCCCTTGCGGGGTTCGCACTCATGGGTGGGGGGTGTAGTGCGGTCTATCCGCTCGCTGTCTCGGCGGCGGCACAACGCGCGGATCGAGCCGCTTATCTCAACGTCGCAGCACTCGGCCAAATGTCGTTCGTCGTGTTTTTCCTTGCTCCTCCACTCCTTGGCTTTGTGGCAGAGCACGCCGGCATCCGCACCTCCTATCTCGTGTGCCTGCCGGTGATCTTTTCTGCCGTGGGATGCATCCGATCCCTGCCTTTTTCCCGAAAGATGGTTGCCGCATAGAATGGTGGCGCTCATCCGAACGCCGACAGCCGGTGCTGCTTGCTCGAAATTTCAACCGGAGCAACGACCAATCACAGCGTGAGCGATCCCGGGGCATGGCGATCGGAGCACAAACGAAAAAGCCTGCCGCGGGAGGAGGTGCGGCAGGCTTTTTCTGAAATAACCGAACAGCAGCTGGGAGGAGGAGTGCTGCTGTTCCGCAAGCGACCTTGGGAGGAGGATAAGGACGCTTGCCATACAAAGCGCTGCGGGAGGAGGTGCATCGCTTCGATGAATAGACTTTTACACCTTTTCCGCCCAAATGACAGGCAGGTTTCTGCATGACTGCCATGCGCTATGCGTCTAGCGGTCGGCTCGACAGGCATTCCGAACCGGCCTCATGCCAAAGAAAAAGCGCCCGCCAGAAGACCGGCGGACGCTCGAACAATCGAAAAATTTTGGCGCTATGTTCGCCTTAACGGCCAATCGCTGCCCGGGCAACGCTGCGGATATCCGCGCGATCGATGCCGAGATCGAAAAGCTCTCTGGAGCTCATGCGGCCGAGTTCGGAGACCGTCTGACGGTACTTGCGCCAATTGTTGAAAGAGCGTGCTACATTCATGATAAATCCCCTTTCCTGGGCTTTCGAAGCACAGCTGCCAGTCCTTGGCGCTTCGTTTGCTTCGATGGCATCGATATAGGCTCATCGCTGACCGGAGAACAGCATCAAGAGCTCACGCCACCCATGCAACAGGCGCATAGCAGTCTGGTAACCTCGCGTCCCGCACGTGCGGCGGCTGGGTGACCTCCACGATGCGATCGCTAGGTCCGGTCGGACCAGCCTTGTCCCAGATAGCACCCAGCCGAGTACTCGATTTTGCGATAGCGTGGACCCTGTTTGTGGAACTCGGTGACCCGCACTCCGTCGTTGCTCTTTAGAGCAACATCGATGCTCCGCGATCAAGGTATGTGTCGAGGAATTGCTCGAGACGTGCGTTTCTCGGCCTCCTGAATACCTCTTGCGGAGGGCCGGTGAAGACGATCTTGCCATGGTCGAGAAATGCGATCTGCTGCCCGACGGTGGCCGCAAAGCCGATTTCGTGCGAGACGACGACCATCGTCATCCCTTCGGCGGCGAGATCGCGCATGACATTGAGCACTTCGCCGGTCAGTTCCGGGTCGAGGGAGGACGTCGGCTCGTCGAAAAGCATGATCTTCGGCTTGAGGGCAAGAGCACGGGCAATGGCGACGCGCTGTTGTTGCCCACCAGAAAGCTGCGATGGGTAGTGCCCTGCGCGGCTTTCGAGGCCAACTTTCACAAGTTGAGCCATGGCCCGCTCTTCGGCATCCTTGCGATTCATCTTGTGAACGGTCTTCAGCGCCTCGCTGACATTTCCAAGCGCTGTCATGTGCGGCCAGAGGTTGAACTGCTGAAACACCATGCCGATCTGCGCACGGATCGCACGGTTTGCGGCTGGCGCAATACGCTCCCGCATGCCCTGTGCATTTTCGGTGAAGCCGAGGACCTCGCCGTTGATCGTGATCGTTCCGGAGGTCGCTTCCTCGAGAAAGGCCATGCAACGAAGAAGCGTGCTCTTGCCCGAGCCTGATGGTCCGATCAGGCAGGAGACCTGTCCCTGCGGGATCTCGAGATCGATGTTCTGGAGAACGGTGGTATCTCCAAACTTCTTGACGAGGTTTTTAACTGCGATTGCAGGGAGGCTCATGCGTTGAAAAACCTGAATCTGTTGAGTTTCGTTTCTACGAGCCGGCCAAGCCGACCGGTGATCTCTACAAGTACCCAGTAGAAGAGTGCGAGCACTGAGAGGGCTTCGACGAAGGCATATTGCTGGGCGCCGATGGCGCTCAGCGTCGCGGTCAGCTCGGGAACGGTGATAATCGAAAGGACAGCCGTCTCCTTCATCAGGAGAACCGCCATGTTGAGCGACGGAGGCAGCACGAGCATCGTCATTTCAGGCAGCAGGATGCGTCGGATGATTTGCCCCTGCGTCAGGCCCACGCACTCGCCCGCCTCGATGTGGCCCTTGGGCACGGCCATGAAGCCGGATCGGAAAATTTCACTGTAATAGGCCGCACCATAGATCGAGATGCCGATCAAACCGGCTGGCAACGGATCGAGCGAAAGGCCGACGAATGGACCACCGTAGTAGACGAGAAAGATCTGGATGAGGAATGGCGTACCGCGCAGCACTGCGACGATAAGGCCAAGCGCCTTGTCGAGCAGCACGCCACCGAAGCGGCGGCCGACAGCGACGAAAAACCCCAGAATGGCGGCGGCGATCGTCCCGACGACCCAGATCAAGACCGTGACGCCGGCGCCACTTATGATCGCCGGCAGCTGGTCAAGGATGACGTTGATGTCAAAGGTCATCGCGGCACTCCCGGAAGAGAACGCTCGATCAGGTCGCCGGCAAGCGCCACGATCCAGTTGATGACGAGATAGATGAGACCCGCAGCCGCAAATATCTGTAGCGGCAGGAAGGTGCTGCCTGCGAGGTCCTGTGCCATCCGCGTCAATTCGATGACGCCGACGACGGAAACCAGCGACGATGCCTTGAGGATGAGGATCGCCTCGTTGACCAGCGCCGGGAAGGTCAGCCTCAGTGCGATTGGCGCCTTGATACGCCGGAAGATCTGACCCGGCGTCAATCCCACCATTTCGGCGGACTCCACGAGACCGATCGGGACGCTTGCAAATCCGCCGCGCATATTCTCCGCCTGATAAGCCGCCGTGCAAAGCGAAAGGCCGATGATCGCAGCAACGATGCTCGGCACGTTCAGGCCGATCGCGGGCAACATGTTGTAGATCAGGAGCAACTGCACGAGCAGAGGCACGCCGCGGAAGAAACTGATAAAAATTTGTGCGGGAATGACGAAGGGCGCCTTCTTCGACAACAGCATGCCGGACAGAAGGATTGCGATCGCAAAGCCGATCAGAATGGAAACGACGCTTAACAGCACCGTATAGATCGACGCGTAAAGAAGCAATTCAAAGAGCTTGATGGACATGTCCGGCTTTTGCCCGCCTGGCTGTCATGGAGGCACAATGGCGTCTTTGATTGCGCCCCTAGGCCGGGGCGCATTCAACGATCGGCCCGCTATTAGAACGCAGGGTCCTTGACGGCGTCGGGCGTGTCGAAGGTCGCGCCGAACCACTTCTTCTGCAGCTCGGCCATGCGGCCGTCAGCCTTGATCTTCAGCAGGGCTGCATCGATGGCGTCCATCAGCGCAGCATGATCGGCATCCTTCAGGCCGATGAAACCGAAGTAGGACTTCTTGCCGAACGGCGGCAGGACGACTTCAAACGTTCCCTCGCGCTGCTTGGCAACGAAGGCGATATTTGGCAGTGAGTTGGCAACACCGGCAATACGGCCGGCCGCGAGATCCGCATAGGATTCGGTGAAGGCCGGGTATTCGCGGATATCTACCTTGGAAGGCAGCGTTGCCGAGAATTCCTTCAGCTGATCGAGTTGCGAAGTGGCTTTGCCGACACCGATCGTCTTGCCGGCAATGTCGTCGGGCTTGCTGATGGTCGCGTCGCCCGCCTTCTTCAGGATCGCGATGGTGGCTTCGGCAATCGGCGGCGTGAAGCGATAGCGCTCCAAACGCTTCTTGGTGATGGTCGCGGGTCCGGCAACCACGTCGAACTTGCCAGCTTCAAGTGCCGGGAACACGCCGTCCCAAGGAAGCGCCACCCATTCGATCTTGACGCCGAGTTCCTTGCCGATTTCCGCAAAAAGATCAACGTTCAAACCAGCATGCTCGCCGGCATCGATAAAATCAAAGGGAGCAAAGGCGGTTTCCGTGCCGACCTTGAGCGTGCCGGCTGCCTTGACGGCCGCAAGCGTATCGGCAGCATGCGCCGACAGGGTCGCTCCCACAAGAAATGCGGCGCCGACGAGGCCCTTAAGCAGTGAACGTGCGATCATGATTGTCATTTCTCCAGTTTCCGCACCCACCAGGATGCGTTCGAGTTCCCGAGTTCAGTCCCGTGTGCGGACTTCTGCGATCCGCTTTTGACTATACAAATAGATATACGCTAGCCTAAGGTGTCAACGTCAAAGTCGACAAACGCAATTTTTGTGCCGAACGGCCGCTTGGAGGCGCGAGTTTCGCGTTTGCATCGTTTTGCTGCGAGAGTGATGAGGTCGCGTCTTGGAGCCAATTTATCTCAGGATATTCACGGATATCGAGGCAAAGATCCTCAGCGGAGAATGGCGCCCGGGTGATCGCGTTCCAAGAGAACATGACCTCGTCAATGACTACGGCTGTTCGCGTATGACCGTGAGCAAGGCCCTGACGGCGCTTGTCGACCGTGGTCTTGTCGTACGGAAGCGGAAAACCGGGTCATTCGTCGCCTCGCCGCAGATCGACCGCACCGTCATGGACATCCAGGATATCGGCACCGAGGCGACCTTGGCGGGCTATGAGCATCGCCATCAGATTTTGACGCGAAGGATCGAGACCCTAGACCCTGTCGAGGCTGCCCGGTTGGACAGCACCTCGGGAGCCGAAATCCTTCGGATCCAGTGTCTGCATATCGTCGATGGTAGGCCCACGGCAATAGAGCGACGCATCATTTTGCTGGATACGGTGCCGCTTGCCAGAAACGAGAGCTTTGCGGGCGCGCCTCCTGCGAAATGGCTCCTTTCGCAAGTGCCGTGGTCGAAGGCCAAGCATGTGATACGGGCAGTCTCGGCCGATGCCGCGACGGCGCGCATTCTTGAGATTGACCGTGGCGAGCCCTGCCTCACCCTCATTCGTCAGACCTGGCAGAATGATCGCATGGTAACCTATGTCGAGATCACGCATCCTGGCGATCGCTTCCAGTTTGCAGGCATTTTTCATCCGGCCGAAAAGCGTGCGTCACGTCGACAGCCATAGTGAGGAACGCTTTGAGCGAAGAACAGATATTCCGGGGAATACCCCTCAAAGGGCTGCAGGCATTCGAAGCTGTCGGCCGCTGCGGCAGCGTGATGGCCGCTGCAGCGGAGCTGGACGTATCTCCCGGTGCCATCAGCCAGCAGTTACGCAAGGTCGAGAGTTTTCTGGGCATCACGCTTGTGGAACGGAGCGGCCGGACTGTCGAGCTGACGCAATGGGGTCGGCTTTACCACCGCGAGATATCGAAGGGCTTTGAGCAATTTGCGCTCGCCCAGCAGGTGCTGGAGCGTGCACGCAACGAAAATGCGCTCGTTCTCAGCGCACTGTCGTCCGTTGTCAACAAATGGATCGGCAGGCGCATTTTCGACTGGCAAGCGCTCCATCCCGATGCGCATGTGCGGGTGACCGGTCGCGACAAGGAGCCTCGAATGGGGTTTGATGAAGTCGATTTCCGCGTCAGTTACGGATCCGACGTCTTGCAGCATGACCACTACGCCGAACTGTTTCGCGATTGGGTCGTTCCGGCCTGCTCGCCGGCCCTAATTGAAGGCAGGAGACCGGCCGCCGCCGATCTGCTGTCCTATCCGCTGCTGCATGTCGAATGGGAGCGACATTTCACGCCCTACCCGAGTTGGGCGGAATTTGCCGCGAAAATCGGGGCGGACGTCAAAGGCCCACCCTCGGGTGTGTCGTTTACCCTATCGAGTAGCGCTATCGACGCGGCCGTCAACAAGCGAGGCATCGTGCTTGCGCAGATGTCGATGATCGCAGACGAACTGGAAGCGCAGACATTGGTCATTCCCGTCGATATCAGAATGCCGCTGCGCGAGAGCTATTTCCTTGCCTGGGATCGCTCCGCGCTGCAAAAACCCTACGGCTCGGAGTTTCGCGACTGGCTCATTGCCATCTCTCGACGACAGGCGCAGATCTCGGCGCCTCTCACTCTTTAGAAAAACTAAATCGGAAGTCAGTGCTGCGATATTGATGAAAAAAGTCGCGTGACGCTACCTTGGGCGCTCACAGATCAAAGCCTGCGGGAGAATGTCATGGCGCGTACCGACAAGATGAAACTGGGCACCTTCGTCTATACGTTCGGCTTTCATCCGGCCTCCTGGCTGCATCCGGCAAGCAATGTCCACGGCGCCAACGATTTCAGTCATCTCCTCGACGTTGCCAAACGGTCGGAGGCGGCAAAGTTCGACTTCATGTTCATGGCCGACTCTCCGGCTGCCGCCGTCGGCGACCCCGACGCTCTTGCCCGCATTCCGACCAAGATGAACCGCTTTGAACCGCTGTCGTTGCTATCAGCCCTGTCAGTGACAACGAAAGATCTCGGGCTCGTGGCCACTGTTTCAACCAGCTACTACGAGCCCTACAATGTCGCGCGCCTCTTTGCTTCTATCGACCATTTGAGCGGCGGCCGCGCCTGCTGGAATGTCGTGACGTCGGACCACGACGAGACGGGCTACAATTTCAATCGCGAGGGGCTGGACCCGCACGCGCTGCGCTACGAGCGCGGCAACGAGTTCGTGGACGTCGTTTTTGGTCTGTGGGACAGCTTCGAAGAGGGTGCGTTGCTCCTCGACCGCGAAAGCGGTGTCTACTACGACAAAACCAAGCACCACACGCTCAACCATAAGGGTAAACACTTCCAGGTGCGCGGGCCGCTCAACATCGCGCGATCACCGCAAGGCCGGCCCGTCATCGCGCAGGCCGGCGGCTCCGAACCCGGTATGGATATGGCAGCGCGCACGGCCGAGATCGTTTTCAGCCTCGCCTCGAACATCGATCGAAATCGCGCATTCTATGAAAACGTCAAAGGACGCATGCCCGCCTACGGTCGCAATCCCTGCGACCTCAAGATCATGCCGGGTGTTGTGCTGAACGTCGGCGAAACGGAAGCCGAGGCGCAGGCCAAGGTCAATTACCTCATCGACAAGATGCATCCGGACGTCGGTCGCCTGATGCTTTCCGAGTTTCTGGAAGCCGATTTGCGCGGCGTCCCATTGGACAAACCGTTTCCGATGGACCTTCTGCCGACGCAACCCAAGGGGTCGCGCGCGCTGTTCGAAGAGCTTACCGATTTCGTCAAGAGCGGGCGCCCCGTCGGCGAGTTGGTGCGGCACTATGCGGAGAAGCATACGGGCAACGGCATCACCGGCACGCCGGCACAGATTGCCGACTTCATGGAAGAGTGGTTCGAGACCCGCGCGGCGGATGGTTTCATTCTGATGTTCCCGACACTGCCCTCGAGCCTTGATGATTTTGTGAAGCTCGTCCTGCCTGAATTGCGCCGTCGTGGGCTCTTCCGCCAGGAATATGAAGGCAAGACGCTGCGGGAAAACCTCGGCCTTTCAATGCCGGCCAACCGTTTTGCGAAGGCACAGGTCACGAGCTAACAAGGGAGAGAGCAGATGGAAAAGGTGGCAACCAAGCCTATCGTCGATCAATCTGCGTTCAAGCTGTCGATGCGCCACCTGGCCGGTGCCGTGAGCGTGGTCACCGTTGGTGAATGCGAAGAACGGACAGGCTTTACCGCGACCTCGGTTTCTTCCCTTTCCGCAGATCAGCCGTCGGTGATCGTCGGCCTCAATCGCGGATCGTCCTCCTGGCCCGTGGTTGAACGGTATCGCCGCTTCTGCGTCAATGTACTTACCGCCGACCAACAGCATATCGCGCAATCCTTTGCGGGGTTCTGCGGCCGGCGCGGCGTCGAACGCTATCAAAACGCGCAATGGTATAGCCTTTCGACTGGAACACCAGCCTTGAAAGATGCGCTGACGGTTCTCGACTGCGAGCTCGAAACGGTGCTCAATCACCATTCGCACGCGATCCTTATCGGCCGCGTTTGCGCGATCGAAACGCGCGAGGATGTCGAACCCCTGCTCTACTGGCGCGGCGGCTACCGACGGCTGTCGGAAGAGGCGGTCATCCACCCCTGACCGCCGGCAGTGCGCCTATCCGCGACCTGTTTGGCGATGACGCATAGAAGTTCGAACATCATGGTGGCGCCAGCAAGCGCCGTCATGCCGGCCAGATCAAATGGTGGGGAGACTTCAACGACGTCGGCACCCACGATCTGTATTCCGGCAAGCAGCCTGATCATCTGCTGGGCCTCGCGGGTCGTGAAGCCGCCCGCCTCTGGCGTTCCCGTTCCCGGCGCCATGGATGGATCGATACTATCGATATCAAAGGTAACGTAGGCTGGCAGTTCACCAGCGATTTCTCGCGCCTCGCGCATCACGTCGTCAGCCCCACGGCTGACGAATTCTTCCATGTAGATGATCCGGATGCCCTGCTGCTTCGCCCAGTCATGTTCGCCCGGATCGTAGATCGAACCGCGAATTCCGATCTGAACCATCCGCTTCGGGTCCAGCAGTCCCTCCTCGATCGCTCGACGAAACGGCGTCCCGTGGGTGTACGGGTTGTTTCCGAAATAGCGATCATTGGTATCGGAGTGCGCGTCGAAATGGATCAGTCCAACCGGCCGGTTTTTCGCCACCGCGCGCAGCACGGGGAGCGTGGTCAGATGGTCACCGCCCACCGACAGGGGAATGGCGCCGACGGCGACAATCTCATTCATCCCCTCTTCGATGCGTTTGAGGCCGTCCATAAGGTCGATGGGGTTGACGGAGAGATCGCCGACATCGGCGACATTCGCGATACTGAACGGTTCGGTCCCTGAGACATGGTGTACGCGCCGCATGAGGCTCGACTGATTGCGAACCTCCCGTGGCCCGTGCCGGGCGCCCGCCCTGTTCGTTGTGCCGCCGTCCCAGGGAATACCGACAAGGGCAATATCAAGCCCGGCAGCCGTCTGCACGGCGGGTAGGCGCATGAAGGTAGAATGCCCGGCGAAGCGTGGAACTTCAGCAGCATCAACCGGTTGAAAGAAAGGTCCACTCATCGTTCTGTCCTGTGTCCGCAATGGCTGTCGCGCAATCTGCGATGCTCATGTCGCGCGCGCAAGCCCATGCCTGAAGAGAAGGGGGATGTTCGCGTTCTTTGAAACATTGCCTATGGCATCAGACAAATCGCGGGAATGCCCACCAATTTCATACCCATCGCCCGCCGCTTGCGGGCCAGCGGTCAGCGGCGAGTGCCGAGCACCCCGCACGAAACCGAAATTGGGATGGTGAGCCGGCGTAGTCGGGGCGTGCAGACAGCATATTCAACGAGGGCTCGCTCAAGTGGCTCTTTATCATTGTGACCAAGTATCGACTGCCGCCGGCGTAGTCAGGACTGTCCTCGAATATGAGGGTCCACGCGATCTGCTTGACGTCGCAAGGCAAGCTCGAGCTGTCGATCGTTCTTTGGAAATCGACAATCTGACGGCGCCCCAATGCGTAGAGGCGCTGATCACATCGACGCGGCAGGATACTGTTCACCAGTAGCCTTGCCAATCCGGAAGGCTATAACGTCGCGGCGAAACTGCTTATCGAACGTTTCCGGCACGGGATGACCTCTGCCGACGACCTATCCAGGGAACTGGAAAGGCATTTTGGCAAGGTGATTTCGGCAGTATCTCCGCCAAGTTTCGAGCGGACGCGCGCCTCTATTCAGGGCCGCCCCCTCCGGTAGAAACTTCGGGGAATTACGGGACTACTTGGCCTTTTGATACGGCAGGCTAATAGCGTGGAACAATGTGTCACGGCTGGGGTTTACAGAGTGGATCGCCAGGTGAGAATTTTCTCCTCAAATGTCGAGCGCTGGCCAAAGTGCGATCCACCATTTGCCCGTCGCTCGTAAGCCGAATCGGAGATCTTGTGTCGACCCCGGACTGGCTCGTCTTAGTCGTCGAGCGCCATCAAGCCTTCCACGTCATTGGATCTGCAGAGGAAGCCCTTGACATGCTTTTTGCCAATTGGCCGACCGCGAGTGGCGCCGCCTTCGTCCTTGCGATGGAGGCCTGTGCTGGGACAGCCACCGGCACAGTGACCCAGGACGAAGCCGAACTATCTTTCCTGGCGGCGGCCCTTGATGCAAACGTCGCATTCAGGTTTGCCTAAGTACTTCGGCGGCCCGTGACGGGCGCCGTTGCCTGATCTCAAACAGCCGCGCGAAAGTTCATCACAGCTCGATAACGCGACAACTCCCTGCCGATTGTTACATGCCAAAGACGTGATCCTGAACGTGGAGAAGCAATATACCTCCCAGATAGCGGTCATCCAGGCACGCGAAGCGACTTTGCGATTTGGTTCTTTATTTGTTCTGGTGCCTATGGCAGCCTACGGCAAGCTTGGCTGTGGAGGGATACAGGCATCATGAAAGACAAACGAACTGAATTTCGATTGCTGCATGAAGAACCGGGCGCCTTCATCATTCCCAATCCGTGGGACGTTGGAGCAGCCAAACTACTTGCAGCCTTGGGCTTTCGAGCTTTGGCAACAACGAGCGCCGGCATGGCGTTTTTGCGTTGCTGAAGGACAAGCGTCTCGGGAGGAGACCTTGAACCATTGCCGTTCTCTGGTGTCGGCGACACCCCTTCCGGTTTCCGCCGACCTCGAAAAGGGATTTGGCTCGGGCTTCATGCAGGGATGTGGTCGGCCTCGCTGGACCTCAGGCTTCCGGCCCACGGCGAGAACCTGCTTTGCGCGGCATTTCATCACAGCGGCTTTCGACGATGATGCTGACGCGCTCATCGTTGAAACCGTTGCTATTGCCGCTTCGCAGCAGCGAGCGTCGCGACAGTTCGACCTGGCTGCAGTTCTGCTCCCCATGTCTTGCCGAGAAAGCGCAGCCGTACTTTCGGCGGCGATGGCGGTTGGCAACCCAGGTTGCATGCGCGACGCATCGTTGCGGATTGCGGGATCGGTGCCCATCCTGCCACAGCCGCATTGAGGCTTTCGACCAGACCGAACTCGTTCCACAGCACGATTGCGTCCGCCCGCTAGCGGACTATATAGTCACGATAGTCACAATAGTCAGGAGATGTAAATGCAGCTATCACCGCACGACGAGAGAAGCTGGACCGTTGCCAACGCGAAGGCGAAACTCTCAGAAGTCATTGACCGCGCGCAAACCACGCCGCAGACGATCACCCGAAACGGCAAGCCTAGCGTCGTTGTCGTCTCTGCTGAAGAATGGCAGCGGAAGACCGCACGCAAGGGCACGCTCGCTGAGTTTCTGATGGAGTCGCCACTACGCGGTGCCGATCTCGACCTCGACCGTCAACGCGACCAACCACGTGATCTGCCGCTGTGAGACTGCTGCTCGACACCAATGTCCTGTCAGAAGTGACAAAGCCGCGTCCCGAGGGCCGCGTTCTCGAATGGTTGGATGGCCTTGACGAGGACCGCACCTTTATCAACGTCGTGTCGATTGCGGAAATTCGTCGCGGTGTTGCCCTCATGGACAACGGACGAAAGCGCGATGCACTGGTCGAGTGGCTCGCCCGGGATCTGCCACAACGTTTCGAACGCCGTGTCATTCCAGTGGACGAACGTGTGGCTCTGGCCTGGGGTGATTTGATGGGCGACGCAAAGCGGAGCGGCCGAGGCATGTCATCGATGGATGGCTTGATCGCGGCCACCGCGATTGCCCACGACCTCGCTCTCGCGACACGCAACACCAAGGATTTCGAGGGCTTCGGTATCGAACTCATCGATCCATGGGTCGAGTGAGGTGCCGGGTCGTCCGAGCACTTGCTATAGCGTGCTCGTGCGTATTGCCTTCCGTCTTGCGAACAACGTCGGCCCCCGGAACCAAGACTATTTCGCGGCTCAACGGCTGGCCTATGCACTCCCCTGCCGACGCCCTCACTGACGCCAACGCACGGCTCGGGGCCGGTGTGGGTCGCTAATCCTTCACCGAAATGGCCTTGCACTCGCAAAAGTCGGTCGCAAATCTCTGACTTTCGCCAGAGACTTTTGCGACAGAAACTCCTCGTTGTTTTTCAGCGCCGCCGACCAAACGACATCATCCTGTAAAGCGGCTGTCAAAGGCAAGCGAGTGGCGTAAAAGGCAGGCAGAGCGGCGCCAACGATGCCGACTGACAAACCGAGAAGCCCCGGTGTCAGGAGTACGCCCTCGTTTATAGTGAGTTCGAAGGATATGCTGGCGTTGTTTGCACCGATGGTGCTGGCCTGCCATCCGTTGAATACGAACCACGACACCACGAGGCCGAAGATCACTCCGACCGCCGCCAGCGCCACCGCCTCTGCCCCACATGGCAATGAAGGCTGACAGGCGGCTGAAACCCAGGGCGCGCACCGTAGCGATCTCGACCGCCCGGTCAGAAACCGAACTCATCATCGTATTGAGCGCGCCTGCAGTCGCGCCGAGTGCCATCAGCAACGCCACCGGCCATCCAAACATACGAATGAGATTTGATCAGGCAGCATCGGGACGGTGGAGTGTCTTCAATTCCATAAAATCCTCCAGTCCGAACATTCCGCCTTCTCGCCCGTTGCCCGATTGCTTGTAGCCGCCAAACGGGCTTCCATAGCGATGCGGGGCCCCGTTGATGTGGACCATTCCGGCGCGCAGTCTTGTCGCTACGCGCTCGGCGCGAGCAGGGTCACCGCTCTGAACATAAGCAGCCAGTCCATAGCTGGTATCGTTGGCGATCGTGATTGCCTCGTCTTCCGTGTCGAATTGCATGATGGCCAGCACTGGCCCGAATACCTCCTCACGAGCGACCCGCATGTCATTGTTGACATCGGCGAAGATGGTTGGCTTGACGAAGTAGCCTGTCTCAAAGCCTTCGGGCTTGCCGGCTCCGCCGACGAGAACGCGTGCACCCTCGGCAATGCCCGCCTTGATCAGTGCCTGCACGCGACCGAATTGGACATCGCTGACAAGCGGGCCGATGTGGCCACCTTCTTCTTCGGGATTGCCGACCTTGGCTTCGCGGCCGACACGCTCGGCAATCTCGACGACCTTGTCGTAGACCGATCTCTGAACGAGGAGGCGGGTCGGCGCATCGCAGGATTGGCCGGAATTGTTGAAGCATTCAAGGACGCTTCCCGTGATGCGGTCCTCGAGATCGGCGTCCTCGAAGACAATGTTGGGAGACTTGCCGCCAAGCTCCAAGGTTACGCGTTTGACTGTGTCTGCCGCGTCCTTGCTGACGGCGATGCCGGCGCGTGTCGAGCCGGTGAAGGACATCATATCGACGTCCCTGTGCCTCGAAAGCGCGGCGCCGACATTGACGCCGTCGCCGTTCACGAGGTTGAAGGTGCCAGCCGGGAAACCGGCCTCATGGATCATTTCTGCGTAGAGCATGGCATTGAGCGGTGTAAACTCCGAAGGCTTCAGCACACAGGTCGAGCCTGTCGCAAGTGCCGGAACCACCTTCAGTGCAATCTGGTTGATTGGCCAGTTCCAGGGGGTGATCAGCCCACAGACGCCGATCGGCTCGCGCAGCAGCACGTCGCCGTTCGGCAGCGTGTCGCGAATCTTCAGGCGCTTCAGGGCATCGATGAAACCCTGCAGGTGACCGACGCCGACGTCGGCTTGCTGTTCGCGGCTCATGGTGATCGGCGCGCCGAGCTCGAGTGTGATCGTCTGCGCCATCTCCTCGTAGCGGCGCTTGTAGATCTCAAGCAGCCTTTCGAGCAGCGCCAGGCGTTCCTCGACGCTTGTGCGGCTGTAGGTCGCAAACGCCTTCTTCGCAGCCGCTACCGCACGGTCGATATCGGCGGCCGTACCCATCGAAATCGCCGCAACCGGCTTTTCGGTAGCCGGATTGATGACTTCGAGATCATTCGCCGCCAGCGGCGCTACCCACTCACCATTGATGTAGAATTTGCGCTTGTCGAGCATATGGTCACTCCCGTCAGATCTTCTTCCGTTTTTCGTTCAGCCAATCCGTGATCAACTGGCGGTATCGCTCGCCGCTGAAGCTTGGAAAATGTCCGCCATGCACGACGCGGGCCGGCATGGTCAAAAGCCGCTCCATCGAGGCGAGATAATCGGCAGCGTTGGAATGGTAGCTGTCCTCGATCAGCGGCCCGTCATAAAGTATATCGCCGGAAAGAAGCGTTTCCGTCTGCGCTTCCCAAAGAGCGATACCGCCCGGCGAGTGGCCGGGCGTATGGATGACCTCGAAGGACCGGTCGCCGAGATCGATTATGTCCCCGTCCTCCAGGATGCGCGTCGCCGGCGCTTTCTTCACACTGTAGCATTTCGAGCAGTAGGGTTCCGGCGGCAGCGCGTCGAAGATGCTGTCGGTGACGTAGGGGTCGGCTAGGGTGTTTGCCCGCGTCGGATCGGCGAGCAGGTCGGCCTCTGCTGAGTGGACCGCCCGGCACTCGAACTCGTGATGGCAGCCGATATGGTCGAAATGGGTGTGGCTAGCGACCGCGATCAGATCGCGCTCGGTGACGAGAGGCACCCATTCGCGCAGCGACACGACGCCCATACCGCTGTCAACAAGCATATCGCGATCGCGCCCGCGCACGTGCCAGATGTTGCATCGGTAGAATTCCTGGATGAAGGGCTCAGAAATAAGGGTGACATCGTCCGCCAGCCGTTTCACTTCGTACCATTTGTCCGGGGCGACACGTTCCATGGTCTCAGCCTATGCCTGTTTCGACGGCAAGGCTACGATATCGCTGACATTGACAGCGAGCGTGACCGCTTGACCTGCTATCACCGCCGCCGATTGCGGCATGTGCGCGACGATGCTCGTTTCGGGAGCGCCGGCGGGCGTCAGATGGCAGCGATAATGCGTTCCGAAGAAGGCGCTGCCGGCAACCGTGGCCTGGCCCAGCGCAGTGACAGGGCCACCCCCCTCGCCGGCCCGGCGGAAATGTTCTGGCCTGATGCAAAGTGTCGCCGCCTGCCCGACGGACGGCAAGCCTGCCGGGAAGCAGGCTTTCGGCAATGCGACCTTCCCCAGCGTCGTCTCGACGATTGCTTGGGTGCTGTCAACATCTGTGAGCGTGCCGGGAACGAAGTTCACCTCACCCATGAAGCCGGCTGCAAACAGTGAGCGGGGATGCATGTAGATTTCGGACGGTGGGCCAAAGTCTTCGATTTTCCCTTGATTCATCACCACGATCCGGTCGGCGATTGCCATTGCCTCTTCCTGATCGTGGGTGACGTGAACGAAGGTTGTGCCGACGCGTTTCTGGATTGCTTTCAACTCGTCCTGCATCTGTCGGCGAAGCTTGAGATCCAGCGCGCCGAGCGGTTCGTCGAGCAGCAGCACGTCGGGATCGACAGCCAGGGCCCGGGCGAGCGCCACGCGCTGGCGCTGACCACCCGATAGCTCGTGCGGCTTCTTGTCGGCGGAGGACCTGAGGCCCACAAGGTCAAGGAATCCCTTCGCGCGCTCCTCGCGCTCCGCCTTGCCGACACCGCGCATTCTGAGGCCGAATCCGACATTGTCTTTGAGCTTCATATGCGGGAAAAGCGCGTAGTCTTGAAACATCGTCGTCGTCGGACGCTTTGCCGGTGGCACGTTGGTCATCTCCTTGCCGCCGATCGCAATCCGCCCTTTGGTCGGCGACAGGAAGCCTCCGAGGATGGACAGGAGCGTGGTCTTGCCGCAGCCGGAGGGCCCGAGCAGGACGATGAATTCACCCGCATTGATGTCGAGGGAAACGTCGTCCAGCGCGGTAAAGCTGCCGAAGGTCTTCGTCGCGTTCTCGATTGAAACTGGCGCGGTCATGATTTCTTTGTCCTTCCAAAAAGGAACAGTTCCAACACGATCAGCAAAGTGACTGAAACGAGAAACACCAGTGATCCGATGGCATTGGTCTTGGGATTGAGACCGGAGCGAAGCAGGCTCCAGATCTCGACAGGCAGCGTCACGTCGAAGCGCGAGAGCAAGAAAGCGATGATGAACTCATCCCAGCTGAACGTCATCGACAGGAAGAAAGAGGCGAGCAGCGACGGCAGCAGCATTGGCGCGGTCACGAGAGCCATGACCTTGATGTCGCTGGCGCCGAGATCGCGTGCTGCGCGCTCGATGTTGATATGGTGGTCGCCCATCGACGAATAGATGATCGCAAAGCAGAGCGGCAGATTGATCACCACGTGACCGATGCCCACGGTCCAGAGCGAAAGACCGATGCCCAGCACGTTGAGGACGGTCAGTAACCCAAGCGCGATGATAAGGTAGCTGACCGTCATCGGCGCGATGAGCAGTCCGCGTTGCCAAGCCGAGCCTGGCAGCTTGAAGCGCGCGAGCGCATAGGCCGCCAGAAATCCGAGAAGGCAGGCAACGAGAGACGATAACGTTGCCACCAGGAAGGAGTGCAGCAGCGCGGACATCAGCTTGCGATCGGCGAAGACGGCTTCATACCATTGCAGGGAAAACCCATTGAACGGCGGCACTGGCAGGCGTCCATCCTGGAAGGAAAACAGCACCAGCACAATAACCGGCAGGAAGATGAAGCCGAAGATCACGACGGCGTAGACGCTGGTGGCGATGTTTGTGAGCCTATCGCGCGTCATTACGTCCTCTCGATTTTCAGCCAACGCGCGCAGGCGACGTAGGCGGCGGTAACCGCGAGCATGAGGATGATCGAAAGCGCTGCGGCCATCGGGAAATCCGCGCGTCGGCCGAGCTGCAGCATGATGATCTGCGGCAGGACAAGCTCATTGTTGCCTCCGAGAATCTGCGGCGTGACATAGTCACCGATGCAGAGCACGAAGGTGAGGAACGCACCTGTCATGATCCCCGGCATGGTCAGCGGCAGAATGACATGCCAGAAGGTCTGAAAAGCGTTCGCTCCGAGGTCGGCTGCCGCGCGGCGATAGTTCGGCGAGAGCTGCACAAGATTGGCATAAATCGTCAGGGTGAGAAGCATGACGAAGAAATGGACGAAGCCGATCACCGTTGCCGTGCGGTTGCTGGCGAGCTCAAGCGGCTCGCTGATGACGCCCAAATTCATCAGGGTCTGATTGATTACGCCATTGCGCGACAGCACAAGCAGCCAGGAATAGGATCGAACGACGTAGGAGGTCCAGAACGGCAGGATCGCAAGAATCAACACCGTTCGTTGATATTTTTGCGACACCTGCCCGGCGATGATCCAGGCCAGAGGATAGGCAAGCAGGATCGAGAGAACCGTGACGATGGCGGTAATTTCCAACGAATTCGTCAGCCCGCGGAACAGCGCGTCCTTCTCGAAGAAGGCGATGTAGTTGCCAAAGTTCCAGACGCGGACGATCGATCCGCCCTGCTGCGCCCACAGGCTCATGGCCGCCATGAAGAGAAAAGGGGCGACGAAGAAGACGATCGTCCAGACAAGGGCTGGAGCCACAAAACCCCAGCCTTTGCGGCGTTCGGCATCTTCAAGAGGAAAAGCAGCCACGGACAAGCCTCCGAATGCCCCCTCCCGACAATAAGGGAGAGGGATGTGATGATGGCATGACGGATGACACGAAGCCGTCAGTTCTGCAGCATCTCGGTCCAGGCGTCCTGCATCTTCGCATCCAGTTCCGCGCTTGGGATCGGATAAAGTTGCGTGCGCTTGAGATAGTCAGCCTGCTCGTTCCAGCGCAAAGCGGTCTTCTGTTCGCCGGTCAGATGCTCGCCGGCCTTGGCGTTCGCCGGCATCGCCCAGTAGCACGAAGACGTCGCAAGCCGCGCCTGCCCTTCGGGGCTGACGATGTATTGCACGAACTTCAAAGCAAGATCCTTTTTCGTGGAATCCTTCATGACGCCGATCGATTGCGCCCAGCGCAGCGCGCCCTGTTCCGGAATGGTCCAGTCGAGGTTCGGCTTGTCCTTCACCAGTCCAGCCGTCAGCCATTCCCCGCCGCCGAAGACAATATCGACCTCACCTGTCGCAAGCGCCGTCTGCGACGAGACAACGTCGCTGACCTGCTTCGCGTTGGCCTTGAGAGCGAACAGTTTGTCCTTGATCGCCGGCAGATCGGCATCCGTCAGGCTTGCCGTCGCTTTGCCGAGATCAATCCCGGTCAAACCGATCATCGGCAGATAGTAGTCATAGACGGCGATCCGGCCCTTGTATTTCTCCGACCAGAGTTTCGACATGTCCTTCATGTCGGCCGGATCGACCTTCGTCTTGTCGTAGGAAACGGTATTGTACCCGAACTTCTCGGTGACGGCGTAGGTCTTGTCGTCGCGTGTATTGTTGGCCTCCATACGCACTTCCGGGAAGATATCCGCGTTCGGGAGCGCATCGGCCGGCATCTCCGCAAGGATGTCCTTGTCGACAGCGCGCTGCACGTCGACGCCATCGATAACGAGCACGTCCCAATCTCCCGGACGCGACTGATCGATGATGGAAAGCCCGGCACCGGTGCCCTCGTATTCCTTCAAGTTGACCTTGACGTTGTTCGCCTTCTCGAAAGGTTCAATCAATGCCGGATCGGTGTGGTCGCACCAGACAAGCGCGTTCAACTCTTCCTGCGCCAGGACTGGCGCAGAGGTAAGTGCAGCAGTCGCGGCGGCAAGCGCCAATGTCGCGGCGGAGGTCCAAAATCTGCGCGCAGATATGCCTTCAATAAAGTCAGTCATGATGTTGCCCTCTGGTCGGTGACGCTCGTTCCGGCGTCTTCATGAAAAAAGATTGAATGAGTTCATTTTTTAAGTCAATATGATTTTTGAGGGCATTCATTATTTGAGAGAGTGGACATGACGGGACTGCGCGCCAAGCAGAAAGCCGATCGCAATCGTCGCATATTGGAGGCGGCGGCGAGCCTGTTTCGCGAGGTTGGCTATGACAGTGCTCGGATCGAGGACATAGCGGAGCGCGCGGAGGTATCGGTCGGCACGTTCTACAACTACTATGAAAACAAGGGAGACATTCTCGTCGCCACGGTGTCCATGGAAGTTGAAGAGGTCCTGGAATCGGGCAAGGCAATCGTCGAAAATCCACCGCCAACGACATTGGAAGCACTACAGGTGCTTATCGATCAATATTTCGATCACTCGCTGGTCTATCTGAGCAAGGAGATGTGGCGCACCGCCATGGCGACGTCCATCCAACAGCCAGAAAGCCCGTTCAGTCGCCGATACACCGAACTCGACGGGCGTCTCTGCGATCAGGTTTCGATGCTGGTCCAGAAACTGCAGCTTCGCGGTGCCGTGATGCCGGGGATCGACGCGGTGGCAGTGAGCCAGATGGTCTTTAACAATCTCAACATGATGTTCCTTGAGTTCGTCAAAGATGAAGCGATGACACTTGAGACACTCAAGGAGCGTGTGGCGCGGCAGAACAGGCCGCTTGCCGTTTTGATCAGCAGCCCAAAAATTCAATAGCAGGAAACATAAGGGATGGACCATCAGCAATATGCCGTGCTTGCGGCGGCAGACCGCCTCGTCGAGGCCTTTGGCAGGCACGATCGCGACAGCTATTTCTCGGCATTCGCGCCCAATGCCACCTTCATATTTCACAATCTTGACCGCCGGCTCGCCACGCGCGCCGAGTACGAGGCCGAATGGGCCCTCTGGGAGACGCGCGACGGCTTTCGCGTCAGCGCTTGCCGTTCGAGCGACAGAGATATTCAGATCGCCGGCCCCATCGCCATATTCACCCACTCCGTCGAGACCGACCTAAGCTTCAACGGCGAACCCTCGACGAGCATCGAGCGCGAGACCATCGTTTTCGAGAAGCAGCCAACCGGTGAGTGGCTGGCCATTCACGAGCACCTCTCGCCACGGTCTTGAGAGCAGCCGATCGGGTGCCGCCCCTTCACGAGAGGGGCTGCACCTGGCAGTGATATTGTTGAGCAATTTGGGATGAAGGACAGGACGATGGCTGAGTTGAAGAAGCATCTAGAGGATCTGCGGAAGAAGTTTGGAGACGGCGCGGAGTTCTTCGACCCGCGCTTCCGGCGCGTGGCCGAAAAGATCTTCAAGGGCGGCACCCGTGCCGCGCCCTATTCCGGCATTTCGACCTTCGCAGGCTTGCCCTACAAGGAGGTCAATTTCGCCACTCCCGATTTCGGCGACCTGCAAGTTGCGGCAGTCGGCATCCCGATGGATCTCGGCGTCAGCAATCGGCCGGGCTCGCGATTTGGACCGAGGGCCGTGCGCAGCATCGAGCGGATCGGCCCCTACAATCACGCCCTTGACTGTGCTCCTGCTTACGATCTCAGGGCAGCCGATATCGGTGATATTCCGTTTGGCAGTCGCTACCGGCTGGAGCAATGCCATGACAATATCGAGGCGGCGATCCGAAAGATCGCAGAGGCCGGTGTCATTCCGCTCTCCGTCGGCGGCGACCACTCTATAACCCATCCAATCCTCAAGTCGGTCGGCGCCAAGGAACCCGTCGGTCTGATCCATATCGACGCCCATTGTGATACCGGTGGTCCCTTCGACCAGACCAAATTCCATCACGGCGGTCCGATGCGCAACGCTGTGCTCGACGGCGTTCTCGATCCGACCCGTACGATCCAGATCGGAATTAGAGGTCCTTCCGAATATCTCTGGGAGTTCTCCTACGAATCCGGGATGACGGTCATCCATGCCGAGGAAATCAACGGGATGGGCATCCCCGCGATCATCGAGAAAGCGCGGCAGATCGTCGGCGATGGCCCCACCTACCTGTCCTTCGATATTGACAGTCTCGATCCGGCCTTTGCGCCCGGCACCGGTACGCCCGAGATCGGTGGCCTGACCACCCGTGAGGCGCTGGAACTCTTGCGCGGTCTGAAGGGTCTCAACTTCGTCGGCGGCGATGTCGTCGAGGTCGCCCCGCAGTATGACAGCACCACCAACACCGCGCAGGCGGGCGCTCAGGTGCTGTTCGAGATCCTGAGCCTTCTGGTCTACAGCCCGGCAGTGACGGGCCATAAGTAGGCGCTATCGTTGAGCCACTGGCAGCTTTGTCCGAGCGTTGACTATTTTCACGCCTCTGAGCCGGCGCGCATCACGCCGCTTCTTGCGGTGACGCTGATCCGGGAAAGCCTGAGCTTCGCTCGTAAAAGCAGGTTCATGCTGGCGGCAGACTGGTTTAGCGCTGATTGTCCAAGAGATTTGAACCCAAAGCTTGGTTTTGGGATTCTGTGCCGATCACAGACGCTCTTGCGCGACACTATAGTCCGAATGACGCATTTAGGCTGATGCCGCGATCTTCGGTGCTAGATGAACCTCACAAAGGGGCGAGTGATGAAGAGATTGCTGATGTGTTCGCTGGCGGGTCTGGCGCTTGCAAGTTGCACGCCGACACAGCAGGGTGCCGGTATAGGTGCCGCAACAGGTGCGGTGGTTGGTGGCGCCGTGACGAATAACGTGCGTGGCGCCGCCGTTGGCGCTGCGATCGGGGGAGCCTCCGGTGCTGTGATCGGTAACGTGGCCGGTCGTCCGGGACAATGCGAGTTCCAGGATCGCAACGGTCGGCGCTACATCGCCGCCTGCCCGCGCTGACGGGTGACGAACATGCAACCGCCGTCGGGCCAATTCGCGCCAGCGGGCTAAGCACCAGCACATTGCCAGGCGGGCTTGGTGTGTTGTTTCTAAAGCAGCAACGGGCAAACTTCTTGCGCTCTAGCCCCGATACGGCTTCTGTCAGCCTGATCGCCAGCAAATGCGCGCCGTCGATAAGGCGAAATCCAGTCTTAGTCGCTTGCCCTCCCGTATCTCCGCGATTGTTCTGCGGAGGCCTGCGCGAGCCCACTCAGTACACGGCTTGGGAGAAAGATCCCCAGGGATGTGGCACCCTCTACCACCGATGCGCTGTTAGCGAGCATTGTCTGGCCGACCGGCCCCTGGTCCTCTCTAACAACGCTGCGCATCAGGGCATCGTTGTTGACGATCTCCATCAGTGTCGGTGAGCTCGCAAAGACGTTGTGGCGACCGCCATCGATATTGGAGACATCGATGACCGCGATCTCTCTCTTCTGAAGGATAGCGACCTCGGAGCCGTTGCCGACACGTGGGTGGCCGCCCGCCAGTCGCCGGAAAACCTAAGCGCGCGGTCGCGCTGCGAAACAATGATTGTGAACGGTCGCGGGATATCGCCAATGTCGTCAAGCTGGCTCAGGAAGACGTCGACGTCGATATCAGGTGCGGCAAGAACGACGCCACCCAAACGCTTCAGGCTGCTGGTGTGTCCCCTCAGGGCCAGATCGCGTAAGGCTTCGGTGACGACGAAGGCGCCCATCGAATGGCCGACCACGATTATTCTCTTTGCGTTGGTCTGCGCCCGAGCGCGGTAGTTGAATTCCGGGTGTCCTTGCTCAAAACAGAGTTGCGTGTCGTTCAGGTGACAAACCGACGGCGTTTCAATCGCGCACAAATCGGGTTCCCTTCCACGAGAGACTGCCAAATCTGGACTGCGGGCATGGTTGCGGGATTTTATGCTGATCACTTCGCTTCTTGAACCGCTCTATAGTTCGCAGCGGAGTACCGCGTCCTCGGGTTCTGGAGGACTGCGCAAGCTGAGCAGGGCATTTAGGGGAGCATCATCACTTGAGTTCTTACTCAGGACTTCTACCTTTCGCGCTGACCACCGAGACAAATGGATCGACGAATGAAAGGGGCATTTTTTCGCGGCCACGACATCTTGGCGATACCGTTTCAGCCGGGTTGCATTTTTTGTCATCGATAAGCTTGGCTGCATCAAGCACGCGAAGTGCCGCGTGCGATCGTAAAAGATGCGTTTATCCCATTGACTCCATGTCACGTTTTTCAACTTCCCGCGCATGGTGGGAAGTGGTCGTGTCGGTGAAGCATTGGGGGAATGACCGGCGTTTCCGATTTGGTGCAAGCACATCCAGTAAAGGAGAATTGATCATGTCTACTTTGATTGCAATTGTTTATCCGAGTGAAGCCAAAGCCGAGGAAGTGCGTCAGCGCTTGTTCGAGATGCAGAAGGAATACCTGATCAAGGTCGGAGATGCCGTCATCGCGACGAAGAACGACAGCGGCAAGATCAAACTCAATCAGCTGGTCAACACCACGGTTGCCGGCGCAGCATCGGGCAGCTTTTGGGGTTTGCTGATCGGTGTTCTATTTCTCAATCCGCTTCTGGGTGTGGCGGTGGGCACGGCATCCGGCGCCATCGGCGGCGCTCTGACCGACGTTGGTATCAACGATGCTTTCATGAAGGAGCTCGCCGCCAATCTTGATCCAGGCAAGGCCGCCTTGTTCGTGCTGATCCAGGAGATGACAGCGGACAAGGTCTTGAAGGAGATATCAGCCTTTGGCGGCGTCGTGCTCAAGACCTCCCTCGATGAAACAAAAGAGCAGGTCTTGCGCGACGCATTGCAAAAGGCGGCCGCTGCCAGCTAGTTTGTTTACAATGATCAAGCATGTCGGGCAGTGCGCGCATTTGGCCAGAAGGCAGGCTGGTGCGCGCCAAAACGATGGGCCCCGGCCTGGGGAATTCTCACGCGATGCCACTCCCCGTCAGTTCTGACGGAGGCCGGAAGATAGGACAACATTCCAGGGGCAAGTATGCAGGAAGCGGGCGGCAATCGCATGATCGGTTCAGTTGCAACCGGTATCCTTGTGCTTGCTTTGCTTTATGTCGCGCAATCGATCTTCGCACCGCTCATCTTTTCCTTGTTTGTCATCGCGCTCGTCTGGCCGTGTCAGGCCGCGTTGCAGCGCTTTCTTCCAAAGCTTCTTGCGCTCCTGATCACGCTGAGCGTCACCATGGTCGCCATTGTCGTCATCGGATCATCGGTTGCCTGGGGGTTTGGTAAGCTCGCGCAATGGCTCTTCGTCAATGCCGACCGTTTCCAGGCTGTCTATCTTGACTGGACAAACTGGCTGGAAGAGCACGGCCTGGCTGTCGCGGGTCCCTTGGCCGACCGCTTCGATGTTGCCTGGCTGGTCGGTTTTGTCCAGGGGATGGCTGGGCGGTTAAACAGCTTTGCCGGTTTCGCGGCTCTGGTCTTCATCTTCATCATGCTGGGCCTGCTCGAAGTGGAAGACTTCAATGCGCGTCTCGTCGCCCCCGCAGCACAACCTTACGGAATGCGCATCTTGGCGGCCAATCGAGTGCTTGGCGCAAAATTGCGCCGCTTCATGATCGTTCGCACCTTCGCGAGTATCCTCACTGGGTTGGTGGTCTGGCTGTTTGCGCTGGGTGCGGGGCTAGAACTTGCGCCAGCCTGGGGAGCGATCGCATTCGCGCTCAACTACATCCCTTTTCTCGGGCCCTTTGTCGCGACCGCGCTTCCGACGCTGTTTGCCATCGCCCAATTCGAAGCATGGCAGACGGCGGTCGTCATTTTCGCCAGCCTCAACTTTATCCAGTTCATCATCGGCAGCTATCTGGAGCCACGATTGACCGGGGCGTCGCTGGCAATATCCCCATTTTCCGTAATTTTTTCGGTGTTTTTCTGGAGCTTCATGTGGGGCATTTCGGGTGCCTTCATCGGTGTGCCCATCCTTATCGCGTTCATTGTGTATTGCGCCGGTACGCCGTCTGGAATGTGGATTGCAACGCTGCTCTCGGGCAGTTCCAAGGCTGACGCCGATCGCGGGTCGTGAAGCAGGCTCAGCAGCCAAGGACGATGTAGGGTACAGAACGACCACATAAGACCACCGTATAGCGACCTCGTTCACGGATCGTGCATCTGACGGTTGAGGAAAGAGGTCGAAAGGGCTAAATTGCGACGGGGAGGAACAACGAGTGCCCCAGGCAGCTTGCCGAAATATACCGGAACAAGCGCTGGAGATTCCGCATCGGCCGTGCGAACGGTTGTCCCCCTGAACCGCAGAAATCAGTTCGCTTGCATCATTCAGACGTCACGCTGCCTCGCTCCTGGGCCCAAGAGGAAAGTACGAATGAACTGCACATTTTTTTCTGTCGACTCAAGCAGCCTTTCCATCGCGGCATACCCGGCGCACGGCATCACGCTCCAAAGGATCCTTTCCATTTCGAGCGGTGGCATTGCCCACAGTTCCGCGACATCCGACGGCACTGCCTGCCGGGAACGCTTTCGCACTATGTTGGGCATGATCGGCGGCAATCACGGCCGCACGATGTCTGCTGGGCGAGCCACACATTACTGCACCGCCTTGCCTGCGGCCAAAAAACAGATGATGTGAAGATGATCGAAGGCGTCACGAACCATGCCAGGTTACCCGAGCTCGTGCCGGACCGCGAGGGCTTCGCGGGCCTGGATTGCGGGGCCGTTGAGGCAATCTCAGTAGACGGGAGGGCATCGTCCTTGCCTTCCTTTGAATTTTCGACCGCGGGCCTGCCGCGAGCGGATCAGTTTGCGACATGGCACAACAGTTTCGCGCCCATGCTCGAACTTTCTGATATCGACCCCATGACCGCAAATTTCAGCGGTCGGCAAAAGCTTTGGGATCTTGGCAGTCTTGTCCTTGCCGAAATCAGTACGGACCGCCTCGCATTTTCGAGCCTGCCGGGACATGTTCGGCGCGATCCGGTCGATCACTGGACGATGACGATCCTGTTGTCCGGACGGACCCGCACGGATGCCGTAAAAGCCGCGTTCACCGCGGGCCCGGGTGAGGTTCAGATCCACTCACTCGGCCGCTCCTTCGCCGGCGTCGTAGATAGGAGCGAGATGCTCATGCTGTTCGTGCCGCGTGATCTTTCCCTCGAGACATCGGCCACACTCGGCTCGGCGGAGTTTTCGACGCTCGGGACAGGCATGGGGCGGCTGTTTTCGGATTATCTGGTTGACGTCGCCAATCGCCTGCCGATGCTCGTTCAAGCCGATCTGCCCGGGCTAGCGGCAGCCACACGCGCTATGATCCTTGCCTGCGTGCAGCCATCTGCGGACCATATCGAGGCGGCCGAAGGACCGATTGCCAACGTGCTCCTCGAAAGGGCACGCCAACTGGTGCACAGCCGGTTGCTCGACCCCAAACTCGGGAGTGAGTTGGTGCGGCGGGAGCTCGGCATCTCGCGCACGCGGCTCTACAACCTGTTCGAGCCCTTCGGTGGGGTAATGCACTACATTCAGCACCGTCGACTGCTCAGTGCCTACGCCGCGTTGACAGACCCCAATGATCGGCGCCTCATATTCCAGATCGCCGAAGAGCGGGGGTTCAGCGACGGCGCAGAATTTGGCCGTGCGTTCAAGCGAGCATTCGGCTACAGCCCGAGCGAGGTGAGGAACCGAGGAGGCGGTGGCATCCCAGCTCGCTCGGACCTTGAGGATTGCCCATCGGAAGAGCGACTTGGCGTGCTTCTCAGAAGACTGCAAGGGTAAGCTAAAGGCCCAGGAAGCGATCCATCAGGCCAATTTGCGACCAACAAGAGCGCAATCTCACCGAACAAGAAAGCCAAGAACCGCTGCGTTCGCCAGATCGATAAAGAACGCCGAAACGAGCGGCAGGATGATGAATGCGATCGTTGCCGCACCATGGATTTTGGTTACGGCGGTCATATTGGCGATCGCTGTGGGCGTAGCGCCGAGCGAGACGCCGCAAAAACCGGCAGAAATCACGGCGGCTTCATAGCTGCGCCCCATTGCCGGGAACACGACGAACAGGATGTAGGCTACGGCGACGATCGTCTGGATCGCGAGCACTATGACGAGCGCGAGACCAAGCCCACTCAGGCCCCACAACTGCATGCTCATCAACGACATGGCTAGAAACACGTTCAACGAGAGATCGGATATGAGCGAGAGCGCGCGTGTGCGCGTCGGCCAAGGCAGGTTCGCCGCCACGAACGGGACCGTATTCGTCATCACGATTGCGACCAGCAGGCAGACGACGAACAGCGGAAGATTGATGCCGGCGTCTACGATGATCTCATGCAAGGCATAGCCGATGAGGATAGCAAGATTGGTTACAAGCAGGGTTCGCAACAGACTGACGTAACTGACGTCATCGTGATGGCTGCTTGTTGCTGCGCGTGACACACCTATCGTCAGCTCCTCGTTTGCGCGAGCGCTCAAGCGATGGCGTTTAATCAGAAACTGTGCGATCGGCCCCCCGATCAGGCTGGCGATGACGAGGCCAAGTGTTGCGCTTGCAATGCCAACCTCGAGCGCGTTCGTAAGACCGAAACGGTTGGTTATGATCGGAGCCCAGGCAATGGTCGTACCATGTCCGCCGATCAGCGACGTCGATCCGAGCAATATTGCAGTGCCTGGCGCAAGACCAAGGATGTTGCTGGTGCCAATGGCCACAAGATTCTGGATGACGAGGAAGACCAGCGTTATGCCGAGAAGGATGAGGAAGGGCTTTCCGCCTGCCGCCAGATCGGACAGTCTGGCATTCAGCCCGACACCCGTGAAGAAGTAGAGAAGCAGCATGTCCCGCGCGGCCAGGGTGAAACTGATCTCGACGCCAAAGAACTCATAGGCGATGAGCGTCGAAAGTGCCGCCAGAAGGCCCCCAGTGACCGCTTCCGGAATGCTCCAGTGGATAAGGATTGGGATTAAACGGTTGAGGTTGGCGCCAGCGAAGAATACGAGAATTGCGATGGTAAAGGATAGTAGTCCCGGGACCTGTATCACCGACATATGTCACCCCTACTGACGCCGCGACCCTTGCCACGTTTGCGGTTGTAGTCGTCACTTTGACACACGACATGCGGTTGAGCCAGTGCAAACGGCTTGCGCTTGTCACATGTGACCTTCCACCAGCCCGTCATGCGGCTGCGGTTTAAACCCCCAGGCGGATTTTGACCGGCGGGCCCGGCCAGTCTTTTGACGCATCGATCACAGGGAGTATGCAATTGGCAGGTGTCGATGACGCAGCCAACGTCGGCCCTGGTCCAGAAGGGGGTTTTCCGCGGATGACGGGTTGCTTGCGGGCTTTCGATCGCTCCAGTCGGATGAGGTAGCGCGAACGCACAGCTCAACGCGCTGGTGCACTCTGCCCGCAGATCCTGAAGAATGTCTGAAAGAAAGTCGCATGAGCACAGAAACTACCCCGGTCAAGAGCCGCAGTGATTTTGCGTGGTGGGCGGTGCTGAGCGGTCGACCTCTCAGGGGCACCTGCCCGCACGTCGGGAACAAATTTGGACGCAATTCATTTTGCTTGCTGCACAGAGAGGAGAACGACATGACGTACGACCCCAATGATCCCGTCCGCAACCCCAGTACCGATCCCGACCTGCGCACAGCGCCCCCACGCGGCCGCTCGAGCACCTGGATCGGATGGGTTGCTGCGATCGCAGTGATACTCGTTGCGGCGTTTGCGATCACGGAATGGTTCGGCCGGTCTGACACAGACCCGAATCCGACCGCTTCGACGACTGAATCTCAGCCGATGAAGCCGCCGGTGGCGCCGGCTGCACCGTCCAGCGAGCCGGCAACGCCAGCCCCGGCCAATCCTTCAACGGGCGGCACCACGCAGCAATAAGCATATTGTAGAGCGGGAGCCTCCTCTCTGGAGAGGCTCCCGCATTTTGTCGAACGCTGGCTTGCCCCCTCAAAGCCCTCGGCCTGCACGATTTATGAAGGATGCACCGCTGCCAGCAGCAGTGTCAGGACGCGTAGACAAAGCGAGTTTGTGCAGCAATCGCCGCCGGGTGAGGCAAATAGCGAAGAGCGCGCTTGACGAAATCCGATCCTTTCAGTTCGATGGCGCCGAAACAGGCGACCTCGATCATGACAGCCCTTGAAACCGGATGCATTATCGCACTGCTGTTGGCATGCGCGGCCTTAGTTGGCACGCGTGTTAGCCGTCGTCTGCCTGGCCATCACCTGTCCACAGACTCCAAGGAAGCGATCAAGCTCGCTACCGCCGTTGTCGGCACCCTTTCAGCACTTGCGCTCGGCTTTCTGGTTGCATCCGCCAAGACCGCCTTCGACGATGCGGAAACAGAATTGAAGACATCGGCCGCTCGCCTCGTTCTCCTTGACCGCGTATTGGCGCAGTATGGCGCTGAAACGGCAGAGGCGCGCGGGAGGCTTGCCAATCTCGTCGGGGCTCGCATTGAGCAGAGCTGGGGAGGTATTGCTGGCGTGCCCATTTCGGTGGGAACACCGGATGATCTCGGCGTCGAACCTATCCAGACGATATTGAGGGCGTTGACACCCGAAGACGACATACACCGCCTGCTCAAGACACGCGCGCTCGACGTCAGCGGCGCCATTGCCGAGGCGCATTGGCTCGTTCTGGAAACGGGGAGCGAAGGGCTGCCGGCAGCCTTCCTGGTCGTGCTGACATTCTGGCTGATCGTGATTTTTCTCACGTTCGGCCTTCTGTCGCCTTACAATGGCACGGTCATAACGATCGTTCTCGTCTGTGCGATATCCGTCGGAGGTGCGATCTTCATCGTCATCGACATGGCTCACCCTTACGGCGGTCTGATCTACGTGTCAGATGAGCCTCTGCGTATCGCTCTGTCCCGTATGGGGCGCGGTTAATCGCAGCAGCCCTTGAGGAGCTGGCCGCGGCGTACGCATCGATCAGTGCGTCGCCGTGCGCTTCCTCAAGGCAGCAAGAATATAGTCGTCCGCAATATCCGCGATCGCCATGGCGATTTCGGTCGACGAAAAGCCGACGAGTTTTTCCCCCTGGATGATCAGGTATACGGCTTCTTCAATCTTTTCCCGGCAGGCAGAAAGACTGTCGGCGTGATTGATGATGATGGGACGTAATTCCATGGCCCTTGTCTCCGGTCGATGCGGCACACGCTCTTGATGTGCGTTGAATGCTGATGTTGGTTAAGCAGCGCACCTATTCGTGACAACCGAGATGCTGTCGAATGACACCCCAACCATCGATCAGTTCAGCGAAAAGGCATTGCGGCCCATAGTCTCCTGCGCGGGAGCTAAGGTCTAACGCTTCAACTTAACCGTGCCTCGAAGATAGTCACAGAAATTGGGAATGGCTTGTGAAATTGACGTGACACTACCATTAATAGAACAGATAAAATATATACCTCCCAAAGTCGGTAATATGATAAAGGCGATATTTGCAGCTTCAACCTCTCAGTCTTGGCTTACATTTTCGCGCAGAGGCAAATTCGCCATGCGGCAGCAAAAATGTTGTGAACCTGCGATTAGTTTCTTGAAAAAATTTACTCTTGGTTGTATTTTGTCCAAACATCATCATAATGCCAGTCTGACACGAGGAAACGGGGGGTGCCATGAAGGCCAAGACTCCAAACGCTATTGATGCCTATGTGGGTGAGCGTGTCAGGTTAAGGCGAAAGCTACTTGGCATGAGCCAGGTTAGCCTGTCGGAATCGCTGGGCATTACGTTCCAACAACTCCAAAAGTACGAAAAAGGTGTCAACCGCATAGGAGCCAGCCGCCTGCAGCGGATTGCGGAGGTCCTTGGCGTGCCCGTTGGGTTCTTTTTCGACGAGGAGAAGTCGCAGGCCGCCGGCCTGCGTTTGAGCGCGGATACCGATGAAGTCGCGCATTTCATCGCTTCAAAAGAGGGACTGGCGCTGACACGGGCCTTCGTTGCGATCGAAGATCCGAATATTCGTCGAAAGCTGCTTGCACTTGCACGGAGCCTCGGCTCCACGCAGTCGGTCGCGGATGAGTATGGCTGGGAGCATGCGGACGAAACACGAGGATAACGGGTGCTGCATCTCCAAACATTTGGCGAACTGCGTCTGACGGACGAGGCCGGCAATGCCGTGGGATATCCCGCCAAAGCGCTGTTGACGATGGCGTATCTCTTCACATGCAAGGGCCGCGCGCTCACTCGCCAGGAGGTAGCGGCGTTTCTCTGGTCGGATGCCGAGCCTGATCAGGCCGGCCTCAATCTGCGAAAGCTGATTTCCCGCATTCGCCAGATCGATGACAGCGACACCGCGCCGCTGCAAATCACCGCGACGTCGGTGGCGCTGCGCGCGCACCGCCTCACCGTCGATATGCAGATACTGGATAAGCCGGGGCCGGCGATGAAGGGGCTGAAAGCGTGCAGCGATCTGCTTCAGCGCGATTTCGCAGGCAATGTCCGATCAGCAAGCAAGGCGATCGACAACTGGATCGCACGGGAGCAGCGAAGCCATAGGGTCAAGTTGCGCCAGATACTCATCGAGGCTGCGAAATCTGCACTGTGTGCAGATGACTACCGAACCGTGTCCGGCGCAGCCCTGCTGCTTCTCGAGCAGGATCCGACTGATGAGCCGGTTCGGGCGATGCTCCGCGGGCTGCCGGGCGTTGCCGGCCCGGGCGTACTGCTTGTCAGCGAAGGCGAGACAGCCAACCATGTGGTCCCGGCGCAGGCACGGAGCGCAAACCGCCGCGAGCCGGAAGAGCGGCCTGCTTCGACCCTGCCGCGACTGGTCTTGCTTCCTCCAACCTCACAGAGCGGTGTTGTGGGGCTGTCGCTTGCCGCCGCGCTGATAGAGGATGTCACGATCGAGCTATGTGCTCTTAGGAACGTTTCCATCGTTGCGCCGCACACCGCAGAGCAAATCCGGCGGGACTCTGACAAAGCGGCCGCTATTGCCCGCCACTCGATCTCCTATCTTCTCGACACGAGACTTTCAGGCGAAGGCCTATACGCACAGCTCGTCTACTTCCCGACCGACGAAATCATCTGGGCGACGCGCTTTCCCATGACCGCGGCAACACTGCCGACCCAGCGGCGGCTCATTGCTCTAAACCTCTCATCCTCTGTCGTGGATGAGCTTGCCAGGAGGGAGAAAGCCCGGCTCAGCCTGGAGGCCAACCCGCAAGCTTATCATTCCTATCTTGTGGGTGCGAGCCTGATGGGCAAGCTGACCCTGCCGCACATTCGCAGGGCGAGAGCCGCCTTCAAGGAGGCGTTGAAATACAATCACGATTTTTCGCCCGCGTTTACCGGCCTGGCACGGACCTATACCAGCGAATGGCTGGTGACCGCTCAAGGCAATGCGGAATTGTTGGGTCTTGCTGAGCAGAACGCATTGAAGGCAATCGAGCGGGACGAGGTTTTCGCCGGCGGCCACCGCGAACTCGGCGTGACAAAACTCTATCTCGGCGACGTCGATCAGAGCGTGGCGGCGCTCAGTCACGCGGAGGAATTGAGCCCGCATTTCGCCGACGTGATCTACAGCCACGCCGACACACTGGTGCATGCCTCACGTCCCAGGGACGCGCTGGCAAAGATCCAGAAGGCGATGTCACTCAATCCTATCTCGCCGGACAGCTATCTTTGGTGTGCCGCAGGCGCAAGCTACTTCCTCGAGCAGTACAACGACGCCATTGCCTATGTTGAAGCCATGAAGGACAAGGCGCCGGCTTACCGCATTGCGGCTGCGAGTTGTGCAATGATCGGTGACCGCAGGCGGGCACAGTTCTATCGGCAACGTGCGGAAACGCTGAACCCGGTCTTCGATGTGGAAAAATGGCTCTCCCTCGTTCCCATGAAGGAGCAGTGGCAGAAGGATCTCTACAGAGAGGGGCTTTTAAAAGCTGGATTTTGACACCAACGAAAGGAAGCATCATGTCAAGGGCAGTTGTATTTGGCATTGCAGGGGATGCGAAACTTTGGATTGCCGACCTCGATGCGGGGACCGTCAAGGAACTCGCGCCAACCGGTGAACTGGCGAAGATCGTGGACCTGCGCAAGGCGGGTGCCGCCGTCGTCAAAAAGGTGGACTTCGCGGTTGCGGTCTCTACAGCGAAGGCGGCGTTCTCCGGTCACTTCGAGCCCGCACCCTGACCGTCATTGAGCTGGCTGCCTATTGCGATCGAACGATCCCACCCTCTGAAACCCTTGCCCGCACCGGGCCCTTGCTGGCGGATTTCGGTATAACGCGGGTGGCCCGGCATACGGGCCTGGACAACATCGGCATACCGGTGTGGTGTGCTTACGTGCCAAATGGGCGGTCGATCGCGATCGCTCAGGGCAAGGGTTTGACCGATGACGATGCCAAGGCTTCGGCCGTCATGGAAGCGTTGGAGCGCGTCGTTGCCAACAGGCCGGCCGTTCCAACGTTGCGTACGTCGGCTCAGGATCTTCACGCGGCGGGCTTGTCTTTCGATACGCTCTCCTGCCTGATCGGCCACCAGGAGGAGGACATCCGGCCGGACGAGCAAATCGACTGGGCGCGCGGCAGGGAGCTGCTGACGGATCGGGAGATTTATGTCCCATTCGAGGCGGCGCTTTTGGACAGGACGCGACGCAACCGCTTCTGGATGTCTTCTGATGGTCTTGCCTCCGGCAACACGCAAGAGGAGGCAATCCTGCATGGGGTGCTTGAGCGTATTGAACGCGATGCCTATTGTCTTTGGCAGATCGGCAGCGAAGAGGATCGGCTTGAGCGCTGTATCGATCCGCTGGGCTTCAGCGATCCGGTGGTGGACGAACTTGTTCGAAAGATCGAGGCGGCAGGGCTCGCTGTGCGCCTGTTCGACATGACAAGTGATATCGCTGTTGCCTGCTTTACCGCCATCCTCGGGCCTGCAAAGCGAGGCAAGGAAAACATCCGCTTTGTCGAAGTGACTGGTGGCAGCGGCGCGCATCTTTCACCTTTGCGGGCGGCCATACGGGCAATGACCGAGGCCGTTCAATCCAGGGTCACCTATATCAGCGGCGCACGCGACGACTTATCGCCAAAGGCGTTTGAGTGGCCTGTGCCCGCAGAGACCTTGCGCGCCCTCGATGCCATGCCGGTCGCTCGTACCAGGAACGTACCCTCGCAGCAGCATGGCGTCAGATCGCACCTCGCGGAGGTCCTCGATGCGTTACGTGACCGACAGATCACATCCGTCATCGCGCTGCCACTCAGCGATCCGCGCCTTCCCTTTCACGTTGTCAAAATATTTGCTCCGAATCTTGAAAATCCCGAAGGCGCGCGGGCGCGTCGTTTTGGCACTCGCGCGGTTGCCAAGGCGGTGTTCTCATGAAGGTCGTCTTTGTCGGGCCAAGCCTGCCGGATGCCGCCCTCTTTGTCGGGAACGAGGTCACCATATGCCCGCCTGCCGTTCAAGGCGACGTCTTGGCCGCTGTAGGCAGGGGCGCCCGCGTAATTGGCGTCGTCGATGGCGGTTTCGAATACATCGCGCCGGTATGGCACAAGGAAATCCTTTATGCGCTTTCGCGCCACGTTCGAGTGTTCGGCGCCGCAAGCATGGGCGCATTGCGGGCGGTTGAATGCGGGGTTTTCGGTATGGTCGGCATTGGTCGCATCTACAGCGAGTATGCGACAGCTGCGACAGTAGACGACTCGGATGTTGCATTGCTGCATGGACCGGAAGAACTTGGATACAAGGCGCTGACAGTACCGCTGGTCAACGTCAGGGCGACTCTCGATGAGCTCGAGCGTCATCAGGTCTTGACGCGAGGGCTTCGCATGGCGCTTGAAGCCGCTGCGGCAAATCTGTTCTTCAAGATGCGGACATGGCGAGCAATTGTAGCAAATGTCGATGTTCCCGCGGCAGACAGGCAGCAATTGCTGTCGCTGCTTCGATCGAGCGAGGTCGATCAGAAGCGAGCAGACGCTCTCGCCCTGATCGAGGCCGTTCGGGCTGCGGATGATCACCCTGTGCCTGCTGAAGTTACATGGCAGTTCAACGAGACCTTTATTTTGTCGGAAAAGCTGTAATTTGTCGGCCAGCACATGAAATGCAACAATAAAGTGTGTCACGTGTTTTTCACGGGCCTTTTGCGCGTATCCTGAATATTCTCTCCCCCGTTCGAGGGAGAACAAAAATGAGTGCAGCATCGGCGAACAGACCGATCGACCTGGGTAGCAGTGAGCGATCTTCCGACGATTTGGAAGAACTCGTCGCACTGGCGCGCATGATCGCTTACGCAAAATACGCGGCCGAAGACGTCGACCTGGTGGGGGCGATGCACTGTCTTGGGATGGCGCTGAATGAAGTTCTGCGTGAAATTGGCGACGGTCCGCATGAGGGTTTGGCGGACGTGCTGGCGTCTAAAGGGGCGATCTGCCTGAACTGACATTATTGAGGGGACTGCGGGATAGGCCGGCGCCATGCGCCGGCCTATGTCAGTTTCTTGGAGTAGACACAGAGCTTTTCAGACTGCTGATAATCATTGCTCTTATAGTAGTCCGCAACGCCGCCGGTACTGCGAGAGACAAGCCACACGTGCACGTAGCCCATGATGCGCGCCTCCTCCTCCAATCGTTTCAATAGGCACGAACCGATTCCTGAGCGCTGGTGCTGTGGCCGTATTGCGATTTCCGCGACGTGAATCCCGCGACCCATCACAGACGTGTGCGGCAAGCCAAAGGCAAAGCCGACGGGCCTTTGTGCGTCAAACGCTGCCACGGCTAGGCACATGGGCGTCGTTGTCAGTTCGTCGATGCGGGAAATGGCGTTCTGAATGGACCATTCTTCGTGCCAAGGCGGCTTGGCGTAGGCTTGAACGATGATGTCAGCGCTTTGCAGCGCCTCATCCCGTGTCATGCGTCTATAAATGATCGGCATTCACATCACTGTCACCATAACTGCGCGTGAACACGCGTCATGGTGCCTTCCTGTTCATTCCACCCCGTGACGTTAAAGCACAGGCGCGGCGGGCCGTGTTGTGACTTCATCGTGACACGCCCACTGCGCGCAGGCAAAGATTGAAATTACGAGCACTTTTCGATTGGTATAGTGACATATGCACGCCAGAGTTTAAACCCTTGCGCTATAGCGCGCTGGACGACGCCCACGACCTTGACACCAAAAGAAAGTGACTTAATCTAATCTTCGGATCCGAGATGCTCGATGTGTGGAGGCAACGAGCTCGGCCTGGATCCTGTTCAGGGAGGAAATAGGGTGAGGAAGAAGGCAATTACGCTTGCGCTTGCTGCCAGCACGATTTTCACACTGCCGCAGCTCAGCATCGCTCAAGACACCATCACCGGTGATATCGTCGGCAAGCCCGATGCGCCAAACAAGATGGTTTTCCGCATGACAACGGACGGCCCGCGCAACAACGAGCCGGCTTATGCTCAGGGCTATAGCAAACTGTTCAACGACTTCATTGCCAAGCGCCCCGATTGGCAAATCGAACTGCAGATGATGTCGGGTGACATCGGGCAGGAGCAGGCGCGCATGCTCGAGCAGGCGAAGTCCGGTTCGGCTCCCGATTGCGCCGCAGTCGATTCCTTCGTGTTGCCACTCTTCAAGAAGGCCGGTGTACTGCAGTCCTTCTCGCCCTACTTCAGCAAGGATGAGATTGCGCAACTCTTTCCATTTATCCGCGATGGCATAACCGGCACCGATGGCAACATCTATGCATGGTGGTGGTCGACGGATCTGCGCGTCCTTTATCGCAACAAGGAAATCGTTCCGGATGCTCCCCAGACTTGGGATGACCTGAAGAAGGCAGCATTGTCGTCTGTCGAACAAGGCATGGAAGGTGTTCTGTTCAATGGCAGCCGCTATGAAGGAACGACCTTCGACTGGCTTGCGAATTTTTGGGCGCAGGGCGGCAAACTGGTTGACGACGAGGGCAAGCCGATATTCGGTGAGGGCGAAAATCGCGAGAAATTCATCAAGGCCGTCAATTATTACCGCGACCTCGTCGAGTCCGGGGCAGCGCCGAAGCGCGTAGCAACAATCGGCAATTACGACGACTTCAATGCGGCCGCGGCAGCTGGCACGACCGCGCTTTTCGTCGGCGGCAACTGGCAGTATGCCCAATTGAAGACGGCACTTGATCCGGACGAATTTGCGAAGTGGAGCTTCTCGCCGCTTCCAGGACCAACGGCAGATCAGCGCTCGACCGGTACTGGTGGCTGGACCGTCGCCGCGTTCAGCAAGGATCCCGCCAAGGTCAAGGTCTGCGCCGATCTCGCGCGCGAGGTCTACATGGGGCCGGCCAACGCACTGCAGGAGCAGCTTCCCACACGTGCTGACCTCTACGACAAGTACGAGGTGTTTTCGAGCGACGCGAACAAGACATTCGCTGCAGCCTTGAAGGTCGGCCAAGCAAGGCCTGGAGCGCCTGTCTATCCGGAGATCTCGAACCAGATCCAGATCATGATGGGCAAAGTCCTGACCGGTACCCAGGCGACCGAGGCTGCTGTTGACGAGGCCTTCAGTGCTTCTCTCAGCGCCTTCAAACGGAGCTGAGGGATCGATCGGCGGCGCAGAGTCCCTCCTTTGCGCCGCCGGCTCCAACTGGCGGCATCCTTTAAGGACAATGGACCGGATTGATCGATGATGAATGCTAGCATCGCGGCCGAACGCCCCCAAAGGCTTGGCGCAGGTACCTTGCGCCGGCGCAATCCTTCGCCCCTGCCCTGGCTTGTTCCGCTCATTTTCGTGCTGGGCGTCTTCTACCTCTATCCGCTGCTCGACGTGTTCCGCTTTGCGTTCACGAACATTTCGCTCGTCGGTACCGATGAGCAATATACGCTGCAGACGATCATCCATACCCTATCGAAACCCGAACTTGTCCAGATACTGTGGGTCACCTTCGTGTTCACCGCGTCCAGTGTCGTTGCGCAACAGGTGCTCGGGTTCTTCATCGCTCAGGTCGTCGTGCGCAGCGAGAAGCGGGGCCTGTTTGGATCGACCATCGTGCGAACCACGGCGCTCGTCGCATGGGTCGTGCCCGGCATTGCCGGTGGCATTATCTGGAAGATGCTGTTCAACGAGGCGCCCTTCGGCGGCCTGAACAGCCTGCTACGGATGGTGGGGGCTGCGCCGGTACAGTGGCTCTCCGATCCCGCCATGGTCATGTGGTCCGTCGTGATCTCCAATGTCTGGCGCGGGACGGCCTTCTCGATGGTCGTCATGTATGCGGCCATCAAAGCGATCGATCCCGAGCTCTACGAGGCTGCCGAGATGGACGGTGCCAATGCACGGCAACGCATGTTCTACATCACCCTGCCGCAACTGCGCACCGCGATCCTGGTCAACATGATCCTCATCACGATCCAGACGCTGAACACCTTCGACGCCATCATCTCGCTGACGGGCGGCGGGCCGGGACGAGCAACCGAAGTGCTTTCGCTCTACACGTTCAATGTCGTGTTTCGAAACTACGACCTTGCGGCCGGCGCTGTGTTATCGATCCTGATGCTCGTCATCAGTCTCAGCCTGGCGCTTGTTTACGCGCGCTTCCTTCCACGAGGAGAGCCGGTATGAAAACTTCGAGAGAAGATAGGCTCGGCGATCTATTCAGCTACATTTTTCTGGCTGCTACGTTCCTGTTCTTTGCCTGGCCATTGCTGTGGCTTCTTTCATTGGCGCTCAGGACGCGCAAGGAAGTGTTTCTCGGCGTCAGTCGGTTCATTCCGAAAGCCCCTACCCTCGATAACTTCGCGACCATTCTGTCCTCCGACAAGTTTGCCGGATACCTCTGGAATGCCTTGATCCTGTCGACATCAAGCGCCATCGGCTGCCTGGTGGTGGCACTGCCGGCCGCTTACGCCTTCTCGCGCTTTCCGTTCCGCGGGAAGGGCCCATGGATGATGGTCCTGCTCGCCTTCCAGATGATCTCGCCGCTCGTCATCATGGTGCCGCTTTATCGCTACATGGCAGCCATCGGTCTGACAGACAGCCATTTCGGCGCGGCAATGGTCTATATTGCGCTTGCGGTGCCGATGGTAACCTGGATCCTGAAGGGCTTCGTCGACGGCATTCCTCGCAGCCTCGACGAGGCCGCGTTCATCGATGGGTGCAGCCATTTCGCGGTTTTCTGGCGGATCATATTGCCGCTATCGACTCCCGGCATTGCATCTGCCTTCATCATTACCGTGATTGCCGGCTGGTCGCAGTTCCTCGTACCCTTTCTGCTTATCAGCAAGGAATCTCTGATGCCGATCGGCGTTGGGATTTTCCAATATGCCGGAACGCAGAATGATTCTTCCATTCAACTCCTGGCCGCGGCCTGCCTGGTATCGGTCGTACCGGCGATCGTCGCCTTCCTTTCCCTTCAACGGCTCATCCTCGGCGCGATGACGGCAGGGGCCGTCAAGGGCTGATCTTTGTTTCAAATCGCAGGATATCATTATGACGCTTACGCTCCTCCAACGCCTTGAACGCATCCGTGCCCGTTCCGCGGAACTCGAATACTGGCGCTCGCGTGAAACCGTCCAGATCGACGGCTGGACATTCGGTGGAGAGCCGATTGCCATCGGCGCACCATGGCCGCGCAGCGACGGTACCGTTCATTTTGCGGCGACTGCCAAACTGCCCGGCCATTGGCCGCTGGAAGATGCTCGTCTTTTCCTCGATCTCGGCGGGGAAAGCCTGATCACGATCACCGATGAGGCAGGGAACGAAAAGAGGCTTGGCCTCGATCCATATCACCGGGAATTCCTCCTCCCTTCGCGGAATGTCCAGATCGCATCGGAGACGGTGGCACGCTTGCCGTTCGGGGAGCCCGTGCGCGGTCCGAAGCTGGAGCGCGCAGCGCTGATCTGGCTGGATACGGCAGTCGACAAGCTTTGGCTGCTTCTGCGCCAGATCTGCGAGGCAGTGGATATTCTCGATCAGCATGAAGTGGTTCCGCACTTGCTCGATATCGCCGAGGATACGATGCGTGGATTGGAATGGCCGTCGGCAACCACAGCCTACGTGGCGCGCACCGCCCCTTCCCCGATGCAGCAAAAGATCTGGCAATTGCCGCCGCTGGAAGTGTCACCTGAGGGCCTCAATCAGGCCGAGCGCGCCAGCGTGGTTTTTGCCTACGAGACGCTGCTTGCGCGGCTGAAGAGACTGCGTGAACGGTTCCCGCCACAGGGCGAGATCGCGCTGACGGGACACGCGCATATCGATCTGGCCTGGCTGTGGCCCTATGGCGAAACGAGGCGGAAGATGCGCCGTACCTTCCATACCGCGCTTTCTCTGATGGAACAGTCTTCCGATTTTCGCTTCAATCAGTCGACTGCTCACTACTACGCGCAAATCGCGCAGGACGATCCAACACTTTTGGCGCGGATTATCGAGCGTGCCCGAGAGGGACAGTGGGAGACAGTGGGGGGCATGTGGGTCGAGCCTGATACGAACATGCCGACCGGTGAAAGCCTTAGCCGGCAGATTCTCTATGGGCAGCGCTATTTCGAAAAGACATTCGGCGTTCGCCACAGTGTTTGCTGGCTACCGGATTGCTTCGGCTTCTCCGGCGCCCTGCCCCAGCTGTTACGCCAGGGCGGAATGAACAGCTTTTTCACCATCAAGGTCAATTGGTCGGAGACCAATAAATTCCCATCCGATCTCTTCTGGTGGGAGGGCCTGGATGGCAGCCGGGTTCTTACCCATACGTTCGATAACCCAATGCATGGCTATAATGGCTTCGTGCGGCCGGATTGCTTTGTGCCAACCTGGCGGAACTTCAAGGACAAGGACAAGCACGACACGACCCTGCTTGCGGTGGGGTATGGGGATGGCGGCGGCGGCGTCACGCCTGAGATGATCGTGCGCGAAGAACAACTGCGGGCATTTCCCACCTTACCGAAGGCGCGCTGGACGAAGGTGCACGACTTCTTCAAAGGCGCGCATGAGCGCGCAACGGAGAAGGATCTGGCAACCTGGCGCGGCGAAATCTACCTCGAACTGCACCGCGCGACCCTGACCAGCCAGAGCGTCGTAAAGCGACTGCATCGCAAAGCTGAACGCAGCCTCATTACGGCCGAGACGCTGTTTGGACTTGCGCATCTGATGGGAGCCGACCAACCCAGATCGATGGAGCCGGAGTGGCGGGTCGTCTTGAAGAATGAATTCCATGATATCCTGCCTGGCTCGTCCATCGCGGAAGTCTACGTCGATGCCGCCAACGAACTCGAGTCCGTCATCGCCGCGGGGAACACGGCACAGACCAAGGCGATGGAAGCAATCGCCGGGCAATTGCCGGCCGGCACCGGCGACAACGTACTCGTTGTCAATCCGTCCCTGTCCGCACGCCCGCTGCGGCTGACGCTTCCCGACGGAAAAACGGTCTCCTGCGAGGCGATGATCGCGCCGCTCGGCATTGCTGTCGTCGCCCCCCAGGCGCTGCAGCCCGCGCCCGGCCTTTCCGTCAGCCGTGAGCATTTGGAAAATGCCGTTCTGAAGGTCACCTTGGCCAAAAATGGTTCGATCGCCAGCCTTGTTCACAAGGCGACTGGTCGCGAAGCGCTGGAGGGTGGTGGCAATCGCCTCTTCGTCTACCCGGTAGACAAACCGCGCAACTGGGATGCCTGGGACGTCGAGGAAGACTACGCCCAGCGCGCAGAAGAGATCACCGCACTCGATAGCCTCGAGGTGATCGAGAACGGGCCACACCGGGTGGCGATCAGGATCGTCAGAACGTGGCGGCATTCACGCATCACGCAAGTGTTGTCGCTTGGCGCCAATGCGCGGCGTCTCGATATCGAGACCGAACTCGATTGGCACGATCGCCGCGCGTTTTTGCGCACCGAAACGAGCGTGGCCGTTCGCAATGGTCGGGCAACATGCGAATGCGCCTATGGCGTGGTCGAACGGCCGACGCACTCCAATACGTCTTGGGATGCCGCCATGTTCGAGGCGCCCGCCCACCGATTTGCAGACCTGTCGGAACCGGGATTTGGCGTCGCCATTCTGAACGACGCGAAATATGGGCATAGCGTTCGGGGAAATGTCCTTGGTCTGTCGCTTCTTCGCTCACCGATCTATCCTGATCCGCTTGCCGACGAAGGAGTGCAGACCTTCACCTATGCGCTGATGCCGCACGAAGGGACGTGGTATGACGGCGGGATCCGGGAGGAAGCCGAAGACCTGAACCAACCGCTCTTGGCGGCGCCTGTGGCAGGACGTGCGATCGGCAACTGGCAGCCGCTCGGGGCAACCGGGATCGATGCGGCACTCTCGGCCGTGAAGGCTGCGGAAGAAGGCGACGGGCTGATCGTGCGCGTCTACGAACCGGCGGGGCGCCGCGGCGCATTTGAGCTGAAGCTCCCGTCCAACTGGCGCAACCAGGGAGCGGTCAGCATCCTGGAAGAGCCGATGTCTGAAACGCCCGCCACCGGGTTGAAACCCTTTGAGGTCAAAAGCTGGCGAATTTCAAAGGCTTGAATCAAGGGATGATGAGAAAGGGGCCGGCAATGGCCCCTTTTCCTGTTGGAGCCGATCACATAGTGTCGCTTGAGACTGGCTTGGGCCATGCAGAAGGGAGATTGAAGGTGTTGGTGTCGGGCTCGAACACGGAGCAGGCTGCAGCCGCGAACCGGGCCATGATCCTTTCCGCGATCCATCGTGGTGGTCCGATCTCACGCACGGAACTGGCCGAGCAGTCCAGGTTGACCAAACAGGCCGTGACGCGAATTGTCGAGCGGCTGCTTGATGAAGGCCTGATTATGGAGGCGCGGCGGCGACACGGTTTAAGGGGGCAGCCGGCCATTGAGTTGGAGATCGATCCGGACGGCGTCTTCTCGATCGGCGCGAACATCGATCGCGACCATCTGACGATCGTTGCTGTGGACGCCGTCGGCACTGTACGTGGGCGCATCCACCACGAGCGTCGCTTTCTGTTGCCAGACGACTTCGTCGCGCTCGTGGGCGACGCGCTCTCGTCCTTTCGTCGTCGCAAGATCATTCAGGAAAGCCGGCTCGCAGGCATTGGTCTTGCCATCCCCGACTGGCTTGGCGAGGTGCCGGTGATCGGATTTCCCGCGCAATATCGGCGTTGGAATGGCTATGACGTACGCGGCGCTTTGGAGGCACTCTCCGACCATCCCGTCTTCATCGACAATGATGCCAATGCTGCTGCGCTCGGCGAGATCGAATATGGCCTTGGCACTGAAATCGACAGTTTCTTCTACATTTTGGCGAATGCCTGCCTTGGCGGCAGCCTGGTGATCGACGGTGTTCGCCACAAGGGGGCCAGTGGTATCGGGGGAGAAATCGGCTGGCTGCCTGTTGTCTTTGATGAGGGACCCTATGCCGGCAGCACCCAACCGCTCGGCGAGATGTTTTCGCTCTTCATCCTGCTTGACTATTTACAGCGAAATGGGATCAAGGCGAGGACGCCCTCCGATCTCCTGGAGCTTGATGAGGCCGGCCGCAATCTCATAAGCGCATGGTTGCGCAAGGTGAGCGTCAAGATTGCGCAAGCGGTGGTCAACATAGGAATGATCGTCGACCCTGAGGGGGTCCTTATAGGAGGCCGTTTTCCGGTTCGCCTGATCGACGAACTCCTCCTTTATGTGCACGAAGAAATTGCCCGCATCGGTGCGCAGGCGCCGTCGCTACACCGGGCGGCAGGATCAGAAGATGCGGCCGCACTTGGCGCCGCCGCAATTCCGCTCGCGCACCGGCTCGGACTTCCCTCGGCCGAACCGGCACAACGGGTTCGCAACCCGCTCGGCGGACATCCGGCCCAGACGTCGAACTTGGCACCGGCGTAAGACGGCATGACTGTCGTTGAGGCTTAAGCTCGTGTGTCCGGTAGCGCCATTGCGTCCAGGGGGCGCAAGGCTGCACCGAGCGCAACACCCGCCCAGGGAAACGTCGCGCGTCTGATCTGTTGGATCCATGGCGCAATGACCAGGTCGCGGATCTTGTCGTCGCGTTCCTGCGACATGCGCTCGACCACCGCATCCAAGACGTTATTGGGCAAGGCGCCGCCAAGGAGGATGGCACCCGGCGCTATAAAGCCTGAAACAGCGAGCACTGCCTCGTGCAGATGGCGGGCGGCGGTCGCGAGCCAGCTGTCCTCGTCGGCTGAGCCAGCTTCCAGCGACGGCAACGTTGCAACATCGTTCAGACTGGCTCCGTCGATCCCGGAGCGCATTTCGCCGATTTGTCCGGCGCGTCCATGGATGCCCCGGAACACCCTGCCCCCTATCAGGAGACCTGCACGAACCGTGTAATCGGTAAGGATCATGACCATCCCGCCCTCGGGGTCTCCGATACCCAGCGCGCGTTCGGCTTCGATTGCTGCCTCGGTGTCATCGAGGAAGAAAAGCGCCTCGCTCTCTCCGGCCAGAACGGTTTCTATCTCTTGGCGAGCCAAGAAAGTGTCGGGCGACGTTGCGATACCGCATCCGACAAGCTTGGAAGGACCCGCGGTTCGGCGAAGATCGGCGACCGCGGCGACAAGATCGTCGCGCGTCGCGAAAGCTTCCTGGCCAACGACCTCGCCCGCGAAATCCACCAAGGCGACATCACCATTGAGCTTGCCGATACGGACGCCGAGTGAGTAGCGAGCTTCGGCACGCAATCCGAATTCGGCGGCAGTGTAGTGTGCGGTCGTGGAGCGCTTGCGTTCGGTGACGAGTCCCGCCAGCCCAAGGCGGCGGACAATTCCAGTGATGGCCGGTTCTGTTAGGCCAAGCTCCCTGGAAAGCTCCTGACGTGTCAGCGCACCACGGCGCCGTAGCAACCTCAGGGTCGTTCGTGAATTGTGCTCGGCAATATCGACTGGACTGATGCCGGGACGATCATCGTGTCGGGACCGCTGCCTGGCTACGCCGGAGATCGAATGGCGTCGAAGTGTTTTCAAGCAAGCGATATCCCATAAGCTGCAGCTACGCTGGCGATAGATCACGCGCAACCGACAAACCTATCGCGCAATTTTCCAACTGCATCAAGAACCTGGCGCCTGGTAGACCGGAATTTGGCGCCAGCGGCACTCAGGCGGTCGCACCAGGGGCGCGATGGGCTGTCTGTCGCAATACTGCGACAGTTGGCGCCCTGCAATCTTTTCTATCACCTCCTGCGTCCCCGGGCCTGGAATTGCCAAAGCGACGCCTTTGCGCCAAGTTGGTCTCACAATTGGTCGGAGGAGCCAATGGGTGAACTCGCTGCGCATGCGAAGCACGTCTACACGTGTACCCAGGGGGATTCGGCGGCAGCCAACTCATCCATCGTCGCGTCCTGGCGGCGGTGCATTGCCATGCACAGGCTCGCCCCGGAGCAAATGCGCGCGCCGCTTCGACTTTCCGAACAGGAGCTGAAAAAGGCTCGGGAAGCCTCCGGGAAACTCATTGCCGACGCGTCTGCCGAACTCGATCGTTTGTTTGCGACGGTGGGCAAGAGCGGTTGTTGCCTCATATTGACCGATCACAACGGCGTGGCGCTCGAACGCCGCGGTGTGGCTGGCGATGATAAGCATTTTCATGAATTGGGCCTGTGGACCGGCTCCGTTTGGACCGAAGCGAGCATTGGCACCAATGGCATCGGGACCGCGATTGCCGACGAGCGTTCAGTGACGATCTTGCGAGATCAGCACTTCTTTAGTTCGAATATCAATCTGAGTTGCACGACGGCGCCGATCAGGGATCATCGTGGCCAACTGGCCGCCGCGCTCGACATATCGACGTGTCGCGACGAGGTGAACGAGGTCACGTTGGGAATCCTCGGTCAGATGGTTCGTGACGCGGCCCTGCGCATTGAAATCAATCTCTTCAGAAGCGCCTTTGCCGGAGCCCGCTTCGTCATGGTACCTGCCGCCAGCAACCCAACGGCAGCGCTGCTCGCTGTCAACCGACATGATCTCGTCCTCGGCGCTACCCGCGCCGCACGGCTGGCCCTGCAGCTTGATGATCGGCGTATTTCGGTGGGGCTGCCCGCCGCCGATGCCCTTCAGGAGCAGAGCATTGCCGCAGACGAGGATCTTGTTGAGGCAGAACGGGCAGCCTTGGTGCGCGCCCTTTCGCGCTCAAGCGGAAATGTGTCTCAGGCTGCCGTTGCACTCGGCATGAGCCGGGCAACGCTGCACAGGAAGATGAAGCGGCTCAATCTGCATTGACAGCCTTGGCGCTGGCTTGTCGCACGGGTGCGACACTGTGCACTGCGGTATTCTCCAGGGTAACTTTCTCCCGTTGTAAAACGCGCGCAGTTTCCTCTCACCGGTTCGCTCCGAACCTGGCCCTTTCAAGGAGGAGGATCAAATGCTGCATCAGAAGATCGTCGAGTCGCCGTTCAAGACGAGATATGGCAACTTCATTGGCGGAGAATGGCGCGAGCCGATCGAGGAGCGCTACTTCGACAACATCACGCCCGTTACCGGAGGAAAGCTTTGCGAGGTGGCCCGCTCCAGTGAACTGGATGTCAATGCCGCACTTGATGCTGCACACGCCGCCAGGGAGAAATGGGGCAGGACGTCGGTCGCCGAGCGGTCCAATATTCTGATGAAGATCGCCCAGCGCATGGAGGATAAGCTAGAGCTCCTCGCGCAAGCCGAAACATGGGACAACGGCAAGCCGATCCGCGAGACGATGGCTGCTGACATCCCTCTGGCGATCGACCATTTCCGCTACTTCGCCTCCTGCATTCGCGCGCAGGAAGGTTCTATCGGCGAGATTGACCACGATACCGTAGCTTATCACTTCCACGAGCCGCTCGGTGTTGTCGGCCAGATCATCCCCTGGAACTTCCCGATCTTGATGGCGGCATGGAAGCTTGCTCCCGCACTGGCCGCCGGCAATTGCGTCGTGATCAAGCCGGCGGAGCAGACCCCGGCGTCATTGCTGGTCTGGGCCGAACTCGTCGGTGATCTGTTGCCGCCGGGTGTCCTCAATATCGTCAACGGTTTCGGTCTTGAAGCCGGCAAACCCCTGGCGTCCAGCCCGCGGATCGCCAAGATTGCCTTTACTGGCGAAACGACGACCGGTCGTTTGATCATGCAGTATGCCAGCCAGAACCTCATCCCGGTGACGCTTGAACTCGGCGGCAAGTCACCGAACATCTTCTTTGCTGACGTCATGACCGAGGATGACGACTTCCTGGACAAGGCGCTGGAGGGCTTCGCCATGTTTGCGCTGAACCAGGGCGAGGTCTGCACATGCCCCAGCCGTGCACTTATCCAGGAATCGATCTACGACCGGTTCATGGAAAGAGCGGTCAAGCGTGTCGAAGCCATCAAGCAAGGCAATCCTCTCGACGCGGCAACGATGATTGGCGCTCAGGCATCGAACGAGCAGCTGGAGAAGATCCTCGCCTATCTCGACATCGGCAAGCAGGAGGGCGCTGAAGTGCTGGCGGGCGGCACGCGCAATGATCTCGGCGGCGAGCTCGCCAACGGCTACTACGTCAAGCCAACGATCTTCAAGGGCCACAACAAGATGCGGATCTTCCAGGAAGAGATCTTCGGGCCGGTCGTGTCCGTAGTCACCTTCAAGGATGAAAAGGAAGCACTCGAGATCGCCAACGACACGCTCTACGGTCTCGGCGCCGGCGTCTGGAGCCGCGACGCCAACCGCTGCTACCACTTCGGTCGCGACATCCAGGCCGGTCGTGTATGGACGAATTGCTACCATGCCTATCCGGCGCATGCAGCCTTTGGCGGCTACAAGCAGTCGGGCATCGGTCGTGAAACCCACAAGATGATGCTCGACCATTATCAGCAGACGAAAAACATGCTCGTGAGCTACAGCCCAAAGGCCCTCGGCTTCTTCTGAGAGCAGTCGTTTGCGCGCGATCAACGGTTCGCTCCCATAACGGGAGCGGGCCGCTTCAGGAGAGATGGTGATGGAAACAACGAATAATGCCCAGCCACGCGTGACCGCAACAGACAGTGCGATCGCACTCATCGAGGAGATCAGGAAAGATCATCCGGACATACTCTTTCATCAATCTGGCGGCTGTTGCGACGGCTCATCGCCGATGTGCTATCCGGCTGATGATTTCATTGTCGGCGACCACGACGTCAAGCTCGGCGAGATCGCAGGCGTCCCTGTCTATATCAGCGCCAGTCAATTCGAGGCCTGGAAGCACACACAACTGATCATCGACGTGGTGCCGGGGCGCGGCGGCATGTTCTCGCTCGAAAACGGCCGAGAAAAGCGCTTCCTTACCCGTTCCCGCATGCTTGCGCCGGGCCGTGACCAAGAGGGTTGGCGCGACAAGTAGGGCGAGGCAAAAAGGCAGCAGACAACGCAAGCCTGCCTGTGCAACGCGGGCCGAGCGACGGATGTTGTAAAAAGTTTGGGTTCCGACTTGATATTTGGCGGCAACGATGCCATTTAGCGCTCACCACCCGTATCGATAGCCTGCAGACATGTCCTCTGGATGTGTCGCGTTCGCTGTCCGGGACAGAAAAGGCGCTCCCCGAAAGGGTTGAGCGCCTTTTTCTCTTTGACATCTGCTGTTGCTCGCCCGAAACAGCGTATGATGCGGCACGAGGAGAAACTGTAGATGAACGATAACGTCATTCAATTCCAACGTCGCAAGCCGCCGCGGCCGCCGCGGCCAGGCCTTCGCAAGCTCGCGATTGCAGTGGCTATTCTTGCGTTGTTCCTAGCGGCATGGGCTTATTTTACTTTTTTCAGCGCCCCGGTCTGACGTCTGTTCCTCCGGCGCAAAGGCGTGCGGCTGACCGCGGCAGGTCCAGCGCGTTCTGATAAAGCTCTCCCATTCAGACTTTCATCTCCGACGAACCGCGCTACTCTGTGAACGGAACGGCATGCAAAACCCGTTCTGAATGCAGAGTTTCGCCGGAAGTGTCGTAGCATGAGAAACGTACGTGTCGCGAAATGAGAGATTCCGATGAAAATGCCCGAAATCGACAATGTCGACCGAAAGATTCTCAGACTGCTTCAAAGTGAGGGCAGTCTCAGCCACGCCGCGTTGGCCGAGCGGGTCGGGGCATCGAGCGCCTCATGCTGGCGGCGCATCAAGGCGCTGGAGGCAGCTGGCATGCTTGGGCCGACTGTGCGGCTAGTCAGCCCCGAGGCCGTTGGTCGTGGTCTGACCGTGTTTTGCCAAGTGCGGATGAAGGCACATGATCCGGTCGCGAGAAGTGAGTTTGAGCGCTTCGTGGAAAGTCACGAGGAGGTGCTCGAATGCTATTCGATGTCGGGCGATTGGGACTATCTGCTGCGGGTCGCCGTCGCCGATGTTCAGGACTATGAACGGCTGCTTATGCAAGGGATTCTGACACACCACGCAGTATCGACATCCTCGTCGCATTTCGCCTTGAAGCGGGTCAAGTACTCGACGTCGGTGCCGGTGTGAGCGGCGTATCTTACAAGGTGTCGATGTCTTGCGTTACCTCAGTCGTGTTTCCTCAACTGAAATCCCCGGACCTTGGTCCTAGGCTAGCCGGACAAACGTCCTGCCGCCATCGAGGAAAGGTCTGAAAATGGCGATTGCGAATTGACGATCCGGTCGAGCCATGGGCAAATTCCAGGCAGGAATCTTGGAATGCATAGGAATGACGATACTCGCACGTCGAAAATTTGTTGCGGCCCTGTGCTGCACATCAATCGCGCTATCGCTGGTGGCGATGCCGTACAAGATCGTGGTCTCAGGCGCCTCGCTTAGGCTTGATCTCCAGACTGCCGAGGCCGCCAAAGGTGGCAACGGCAATGGTGGCGGCAACGGCAATGGAAACGGCGGAGGCAATAGTGGCGGCGGCAATGGCAATGGCAATGGCAACGGTGGAGGAAGCAGCAACAGTGGAGGAAATGCCCACGGCAACGGGAATAGCGGCGGCAGATCGAGCAGCGGCACCAAAACCGGCAGTGGCTCGACGACTGATCCCGACGATGAAGACAGCTCAGCGATGGAAGTTCGTCACCGGGATGGCATGAGCGAAGTTATAAGGAATGGCCGTTACATCATGAAAGACGCCAGGGGGCGCACGATTGTCAACCGGCGCGCGACCTCAGCGGATGAAACGCGCCTCGAATCCTTTTCTCATTGATCCTCGCGCCCGTCGATGGCATCTCGCAGTGCCATCGCCGCTTCCGTTCGGTTGGCGACACCAAGCTTGGCCATGATCTGGGTCATGTGATGTTTTATGGTCTTTTCGTGAAGATCGAGCTTGCGTGCGACATGCTTGTTGCTCAAACCGGACGCGACGAGTTGCAGGACCTGTTGTTCACGCGGGGTCAGTGCCACAATAGCCGAGGATCGCTTGGGAGCGGGCGAAGAGCGACTGGAAAGCAGCCGTGCTGATAGTGCCGGGGCGACATAGCTTTCGCCGGCCGCCACGCTACGGATGATTTCGGCAAGTGCCCTGGAGCCGACGCCCTTTAACACATACCCTTTTGCACCGCTGTTTAATGCAGCCGTAACGTCGTCGCTGGACTCGGAAACCGTGAGCATGACAATCTTCTGTAAGGGTACTGTTTCCAGAATTGGAGCGATCGCGTTCAAACCGCCGCCAGGCATGGAAATGTCCATAAGCAGGACATCCGGCTGCAGATTCTCAGCCACGTTGATCGCATCGTCCTTCGTGCTTCCTTCCGCGACGATTTGAAATCCGTCGATCTCCGAAAGGCTGCGAGTTACCCCCTCCCTGAATAACGGGTGGTCATCGATCACCGCGACGCGAATTGCTGTTGTCATGCCTGGGTAATCTCCTCGTTGCTGAGCGACATGCTGACAATGGTGCCTTGTGCGGACGATTGGAGATGGAAGGTCCCCCCAAGGCTCTCGATCCGCTCTCTGAGACCCGCAAGGCCGAGGCTGGTGGGCCCGACGTCATCGGGATTAAAACCGGAACCGCCGTCAGAAACCTCAATGCTGATGCGGTCACCTTCCATGCGATGCACCACGCGTTGTTCTATGCCGCCGCCGTGGCGGTAGCCGTTGTTCAACCCTTCCTGCACGAAGCGGTAGATACAGATCTTTGCGGAGGGCGAGAGATGCTCGGGCGCTTCTGCTATCGATAAATCAACGCGTGATCCGGTTCGCTGTTCATGCGCACGGACGCCGCGCTCCAATATCTCTGGCAGGCTCGCTGCCTCGATCTGCGGCAACACGAGGCCGTTGCAGATCGTCCTGATCTCATGCATGGCCTCGTCGAGGCTTGCCTTGATGGCTGCAATTTCGCGTTCGCGTAATGTCGCGGGCGTCGCAGGATCGACCAGCATATTGCTGTCCAGGCGTAGCGAAGCAAACGCGACGAGTTGCGCCGGTCCATCATGAAGGTCGGCGCCAATGCGCCGCAGGTGGCTCTCGTTGAGCGCCGCGGCGCGCTGAGACGCGCGTTGGACGCGCGCCCGCAGCGCCTGATTTTGCGACAATAGTGCGGAAAGATCATCAATGCGGCGTCTCAGAGCGCGCCGCTGCTCTTCGATGGTCCTGCTGCCTCTCAAGACGATGGCCGACAGAACGATGAAAAAGGCGAGCGTGAACGCCGCAACGGCCATCCAGCTATGCAAGCGCGCCCGATTGAGGCTGCGCTGGAAATCGTTGGCTACTTCATAGAATTCGGAGACGGCGACGACCTGCCCCGACCATGGCTGCAGAACAGGATTGTAGATTTCAAGCAGAGGCTTGTCGCTGGCCCGCTCGGCCTGATCCTCCGGGTCTTCCAGGCGATCGAATTGGGCGACCATCTTGCCGGAAAAAGCCGTCCTGAGATCGTCGCTTAGTTCGAAGCGCTTTCCTTGCATGCTTTTGTCGTTCGAGTAAAGAACGGTGCCGTCCGCGCGCCAAAGCCTAAACGACATCAGGCGGTTTCCAAGTGCGCCCTGCCCGAGGGTCTCGTCGAGTGCGCGGGAGACAGTATCGTCGAGCTCCTGGCCCGCGAGCATGTCAGGCAGGAGGGGCGCGATCACGCTGTCGACATAGAGGGCCGTCGACGCCGCGGAATTACGGGTGACCGCGTCCTCGATTAGACTGCTCACGAACGCGCCGACGAAAGCCATCGCCACCAGCGATACGACACCTCCGGTGAGCAGAAACTGCTTGGTAAGCGATTGCGAATTCCATCGTCTTATGAGTTCACGGGGCCGCACGAGATATCTCGGATCGACCGCCCAGCGGCGGCTCTTCAGTTCATTGAAATTGCAGAATTACCGCCTTCCTCGGAGGGGTCAAACAATATCGCGTCACAGCGAGTGGTTTTCAGACCTTTGGTCTGTGACGGATCAGACCTAGGTCCTAGATGGCTGAGCAATGGTCTGAGCGCCGTGGAACTGATGCCGAACGCAAGCTAACGTCGTTGTTGATTTGGAACGCGGGGTGACCGCGCCAGGCCGGAAAGCTGGCTTCGAGCCCGCCCCGCTCTCCGTCATGCTTTCCGGCCGAAGGAACAACGCATTGCGAAGTGGCATTGAGCCAGGAGGTTAATATGAGCATTTCCACTATTCTTGGACGCAGCCTTATTGCGCTAACAATTGCAGTTGCGCCGTTGGCAGGCGCCGCAATGGGCTTGCCCAATATCGCCTATGCGAAGGGCGGTAACGGCAACGGCAATTCCGGGGGTGGCAGTGGAAACGGGAATGGAGGCGGCAACGGCAGTGGCGGAAGCCATGCCGGCGGCAACTCCAACCACGGAAAATCGAGCGCTGCTGGTACCCATGGAAAGAGCAAGGATCGCGACAGCAGCCAGCGCCCCACGTTGAGGTCGTTGTTCACGCATGAGAAGAAGTCTGGAGCAGCAACAAAGACCAAGGTCACGTCGACCAGTGCGAAAGCTCCGAAGTCCGATTTTGCCGGAATGAGTTCGCTCAACAGAAACTACCACGCCTACATGCATTCCAACGATCCGCGAATGGCGGCGGTTTCGGCCTACGTGATGGCCTATGCCGAGTTCGAGGCCGAGAACGGGCCCGACGCCATTCCTACAGACCCGGCTCTTGGCGACGAAGCGCTGCGCGACGCGCTTTCGGGCTTCACCAAGGATGGCGTTGTGACGGACGCAGCTCTTGCACGCGCGAAGGACATCTTGGGTGTCGGACCAGCCGTCGGCAAGATTGATCAAATTAGAGATACTCTTCCCGTCAAAGAACCTGTGTCCGATCCCGATGCCAGCGAGCCGGTTGAAAACGAGGCGCCAGCGGCCGTGATCGTCGTGCAGCCCTGAGGCTTACGAAATGCAAGGTCATCGCGGGATGCACTCACATGAGGAGCCCCGCGGTGGCCTGCTACCTACGCCTGCTATGAACCATCTTGCTGCCTAAGACATTTGTGGGCCGATTGCGCCTCCGGTTCATAAGCCAACTGACGTCGTTTTACGTCGTTACCACCCCGTGTCGTCGCAGTCCGAGGACAACTAGGTCACGGTAGCTGCCACCTGCTAGGCTCTTCCAAACTCCCACAATTGCACTAGGCTCCTCGTCAAGGCGCTGAGGAGCGCTCTGCTGCGCGCCTGCCACCATGCAGGCGACACCAGGCATCCGCGAAGGGTTTGCCGAATCTCCCGAATCGAGTTAGTTCTGTAACTACGCAAAAAGGGCGAATTATCGTCCCAGGGCGAAACAACAACCGCATCAACCTTTCACGAACGATATCGGCGCTTAGGCTATTGAAACGAACTGAGGAAAGAATCGTGAACCGGCACTTAAGCAGCCTCGACTTCATGCAGAGCTTTTCCACCAAATTGGAACTCGCGCTGCAAAATCTCTCGATGGCGCAATATCCACCCGATGCGCGCCGCGAGATGCGGAAATTCTCCTCATCGGAAGTCGCAGCGCTCCTGGATGTCTCGGAAGCCTATATCAGGCAGATCGTTCTGAAGGACAAGGGTCTGTCGCCCGAGACGACGTCAAATGGCCGTCGCATGTATACGCTCGAGCAGATCCTCGAGCTTCGCCTGATGCTGGCTGAAAAGGGGCGCAAGAAATGGATGAACCCGCGCCGTGTCGAGGACGAGGAATGCCAGATCATTGCGGTCACCAACTTCAAGGGCGGCTCCAGCAAGACATCCACGACCATCCATCTCGGTCACTACCTGGCACTCAAGGGCTACCGGGTGTTGGCGGTCGATCTTGATCCGCAGGCATCACTTACCAGTTTGCACGGTACCCTTCCTGATTTCGATCCTCGGGAAGACGAAACGCTCTATGCTGCCATCCGCTTCTTAGATCCCAAGCCGACGAAGTCGCTCGTCCACAACACGCATATTGCCGGCTTTGACGTGATCTGCGCGGGTCTCGATCTGACGGAGTTTGAAACAGCGGTCGCTCTCGAGATGCGTAAGAACGGCGGCACGAGCTTCCTCCTGCGGGTCTCGCAGGCGCTCGAACAGGTCGCCGACGACTACGATGTCATTCTTATGGATTCGGCGCCTTCGCTGAACTTCCTGACGCTTTCGTCGCTGACCGCCGCCACCGGCGTCGTCATACCGGTTCCCGCCCACATGCTCGATGTCGATTCAACTGGGAAATTCCTCGAACTTGCCTCGTCATACATGCAGATATTGAGCGAGATGGGAACCTCGGCGCAGTGGGATTTCGCGAAGTTCCTGGTGACGAAGTTCGAGGCCAACGATCACCCGCAGGCCAATATGACCGCCTTGATGCGACAGGTTTTCGGTGAAGACCTGTTGCTGAACATGGTGGCGAAATCAACTGCGGTTGCCGACGCCCTGACATGGAAGCAGAGTCTCTACGAGGTGCAGCGCTCCCGGTTCTCGGCACCGAAAACCTACGACCGTGCGATGGAGTCGATCAACGCGGCCAATGCTGAGATCGAGAAGTTGCTCTGGGCAGCATGGGGGCGCGAATGAGCCGCAAAGATTCCCGTGGCATGTTTGCCAATGTTCTTGGCCAGCTTGAACAACCGACCGCTGCGCCGGTCGCCAAGCCGACGACGTCTCCGCACCTTCTCAAGGTCGCTGCAGGCGTCAGGCAGATACAAGAAAAGGGCGAGGTGCTCGACAGGCTTCTCAAGGACGGCGACCACATCGTTGAGGTAGACCCCGATGACGTTGCGCCGTCCACCATCCCGGACCGCTTCGACGGCGCCTATGACGAGGCGGCGATCGAAGAGATTGCGACATCCATCAGGGAGCGCGGGCAGATTGTCCCCGGCTTGATCAGGCCGCACAAAGGCGATGGGCTGCCCTACCAGATCGTGTTCGGTCGGCGGCGATTGGCGGCAGTCAAGGCGCTTGGACTGAAGTTCCGTGCCATTGTGCGGGAACTTAGTGACGAAGAGGCAATCGTCTTCCAGGGCGAAGAGAACGCAAATCGCAATGATCTGTCGTTCATCGAGAAGTGTGCATTCGCATTGTCGCAAGAACAGGCCGGATATCGGCGTGACGTGATCTGCGCATCGCTGGCAACAGGAAAGTCGCACGTGTCGGAGATGCTGAGGATCGCAACCGCGATCCCACGAGATGTACTGCTTGCGATTGGCTCCTCGCCGGAGATCGGCCGCCGCCGCTGGATCGACTTCGCCGATGCCTTTGCCACGCGCCAAGACGGTGCGACACGCATCAGGCAATCACTGGGTGAGGACAAGGCCGGAACCGGAAAGGATCGCTTTGCGATCGCTCTTGGCGCGCTCAAGGCTGAAGCGGCGCCGACGGTTGCGCAGTCTGCCGTGACGGAAATACGAGCAAATGGCTTTCTTCTGGCGACTGTCAGCTACGCGAAGACGGGCGCCAAGATCAGCTTTACCAAGGCTGTTCCGGCGAGTTTCGTCGATTTCTTGAATGATCGTATGGAAGCGCTTCACAGCGAATTCGTGCAGTCGACACAACGCAGCAGCAAAGGATAACACCGCAAAAGAAAAAAGCTCCCGAACGTTGCCGTCACGGAAGCCCTTCTCATAGGTTAGCAGCTAGAGAATCGCATTTCCGGGAATCGCTGTCAAGAGTTGGCACCAGTCTGGTGGGCCTATTTCTTTTGCCTTCGACAAGGTGAAGGTGATGGAATCAGGAAATGTGACGACGCCCTTTGGGCGGCGTTCAATGACGCTTGGCATGCTCGCCAGCCAGAAGGCGGCGAGCGAGCTTCAGGCCGATCAATCGGTCGACAAGTGGAAAGTCTACAGGTCATTGTGTGCAGCCAAGCCTATGCTTGGCGTGACGGATCGCGCTCTTGCAGTCCTGAATGCGCTGCTCAGTTTCTATCCGAAGAATGTCCTATCGGAAGAAAATGGTCTTGTTGTCTTTCCATCGAACGAGCAGCTTTCGCTGCGTTCGCACGGCATGGCCGAACAGACGATCCGTCGCCACCTGGCGGTGCTGGTAGACGCCGGACTGATCATCCGCAAAGACAGTCCAAACGGCAAACGCTATGCCCGTAGGGCCAGGCAAGGCGAGATCGGAGAGGCGTTTGGCTTTTCATTGGCGCCGTTGATCGTACGCTGCGAGGAAATCGAACGCTTGGCAGCGGAGGTGGCGGCGGAACGGCTTCACCTGCAGCGTTTGCGCGAGCAGTTCAGCCTTTGTCGCCGGGATGTTGCGAAGCTGATTGAGACCGCGATGGAAGAAGACCTGGCGGGCGATTGGGAAACTGCGTTCAGCTACTTCAGGGAACTGGTCGATACCATACCGCGCACGCCGACGGCCGATCAGATTGCAACGGCGCTTGAAGAAATGACGACGCTGCGCGACGACATCACTAACAGATTGGAAACACTGCTAAAAACAAGAAATACGAGCGGCAATCCCGCTCAAAATGAGCGTCACATACATAATTCAAACCCCGACTCTATTTTTGACCTTGAACCAGCTTTAGAAACAAAGCAGGGGGAAAACTCGGCATTCAAGATTGAGCCTCACACCGTTGCGCTGGGGCAAAAGCAAGAGCGTGATGATCGAGGTGCGGCCCGGCCGCAAAACAGTGCAAGAGACGACGGCTCGGGCCTGAAGTCCTTCCCGCTCGGTCTCGTGCTGCAGGCTTGCCCCGACATGGTGAGCTACGGGCCTGGTGGCAAGATTGCCAATTGGCGGGACATGATGGCCGCGGCGGTCGTTGTCCGCGGGATGCTGGCTGTCAGCGCGTCGGCCTATGAGGAGGCAGCCACGACGATGGGACCGGAGAATGCAGCAACAGTGATGGCATGCATCCTTGAGCGCGGCGGCCACATCAACTCGGCGGGCGGTTATCTCAGAGATCTGACACGTCGCGCGGAAAAAGGCGAATTCTCGGTCGGGCCGATGTTGATGTCGCTTGTGCGCGCGCGAGGTGGCGGAACGAGAAGGGCTGGGTAGCGGCACATGCGGATGGGCAACAACGGAAACGGGCCGAGGGTCGTGTGTCATCGATCCGGGCCGGAACCGCGGCATTGCAGATATCGCAGAAGGTTCGTGGTTTGGTGATCGGTCGCCTAATCAGGTAACGCGAAACGGTAGCGGCAGCGGAGCTGGCACATCCAGCGAGGTTTCAATTGGGAACATCATGCCTGCTAGGCGTCGTTGGCCCAGATGACCTGGGCTCGCGCCACACCCTGGTCGGCATTGGCTATGGGTGACAGCCCGAGATTCGTTGCGTCCGCCAGGATCGCTGCCAAAAGAGGACTTTCGTTCCGGCACGTGCCGCCGGTCCGCAGATTGGTGAATGTGCCGAGGAAACCAGTGTGCTCGACAACCTCGTTGAGCAATTCGGTAATGCGAATTCTCGGTATCATTGCGTCTGCTTGATTGGCCAGGACTTCACCTTCGCCGGAGATGACGGCCTTCACGGGTGTAATGCTCAGACGGCTTCCGTCGAAGCTGACGTCTTCGGAATTGCTCGAAATCGTGAAGATGCTCCGCGATCGCCAGGTCGACCTGCTGAGCCTCGAAGAGAAGATCGACACGTCTTCAGCCGCCGGCGAGCTAATCTTTCATGTGTTCGGCGCCATCGCGCATTTCGAAAGACGTCTCATCTCAACAAAGGATCGTATTGCCGCTGCGCCGGCGAAAGCAAATAGCCCGGCCGCGAACCGCTCGACGTGAAAAGGATCGAAGCGGCGATCAAGCTTATCGGGGCCAGAAGAGCGAGTTTTCGCGCATGAACTCTGATGTTCATTGTAAAGTAAATTCTGCAAACCTTCGGCATTCCCTTGTTATGGGGCCTGTTGTTTGGAGCGGCTGCGCAGGGCTGGAGACAGAGCTTTAAAACGACGGTTGAGCAGACTCTGATGCGCGGGTTGAATACCGCATTTCCGTGTGTTCGTCCTGGGCTGCCTCGGTCTGCCAGCGGGCGTCGATTTGGAAGTTATCGGCCACACCCTTCCGCGGGCAGACGGCCCCAAAGATGTGGGCCCGCATTTGCTCTTCTACGTTTTGAGAGTAGAATTCGCGTTAGGGCAGAATGGAGCGCCAAAGCCCACTTTTGGGGGGGTAGATCGATGTATATTTCCCACGACGCGTCGCATGTGCGCCAGCGAGAGGCGAGCCTCGCCCGGGAAAACCGAGCCGAGATCGTCAGAGCGCTAAATCAGCAACAAGTTACCCGTCGCGAATTGCTGCGCTGGGGTATTTTCACAGCGAGCGGATATCTCGCCTGCAAAAACGGCCTCAGTCCTTTTGCCAAGAGCGCTTACGCCGCCGTTCCGACCGGCGCGCCGCGGACACCGCTGTTCGGCATCAGGAAATTCTCCCAGCGGCTGAGCCGGCTACATCTGCCCAAGCCGCTGCCAATGGTCCGGACGCCCGACGGCCATGCCGCCTTTCCCGCCCGCCTGGGCGAGCGGCCGGCAAAGCGCCTGTCCTACCACACCGACTTTTCGGCCGATCCGACGAACCCGGCATTTGTTAATCCGCTGACACACCGTGGGCCGATTGAAGGCCGCCCGCCCGGCGAGATCTTCGCACATCAGCGCTGGGACGAGTTTTTTCCAAAGGTCGGCTACATACTCAGGCTCGGCCAGATTACCCAAAGCGGAACCGGCGGATTCCTCCACGACGATTTTCCGCACCAGCAGCCAAACAGCGTCTGGACCTATGGCGATGGCAGGGCTGCCGAGTGCACGCTGCCCCCGTTCCTGATCAAGGGCCGGTACGGCGAACCCATCATCACCCGCGTCTACAACGACCTGCCCGTCGACCGGGCCCAAAACAACGGCTTCGGGCGCAACGAAACCCAGCTTCATTTCCACAACGCGCACAATGGCGCTGAGAGTGATGGTGCCGCGAATGTGCATCATTTCCCCGGCACGTTCTACGATTACCGCTGGAGCACGACGCTTGCCCGGCGCGACAAAATCAACACGCAGGCAACCGATCGACGGGCATCAGGACCGGACGACAACACCAGCCTTGTCAACGTCTCTGGAGATTTCCGCGAACTGCAGGGCAGCATGTTCGCGCATGATCACCGTTTCTTCTTCACGGCGGAGAACGTCTATAAAGGTAACCTTGGCGCTATCAACTACTATAGCGGCCCCGACCGTGGCAACGAGGCGTTGTCGGACGGCGTCAATCTACGGCTGCCGAGCGGCAAATTGCTGGGTTGGGGAAACGTCGATTTTGACGTCAATCTGATATTTTCCGATGCCGTATGCGACGCTGCGGGCCAGCTTTTCTTCGACATTTTCGACACTGACGGAATGCTCGGGGACGTGCCATTGGTCAATTTCGGCTATGCGCCATTCTTCGAAGTGCTGCCGCGAAAGTACCGTTTCCGCACCCTGAACGCGTGCGTGTCGCGATTCCTGAAACTCGCACTCGCGGATGCCAGGGGAAATGCCGTCCCCATCAAATTTATTGCCAATGATGGAAATCTTGTTGTCAACACCCTGACATTAAAGTCGCTTCCTTTGCAGGGGATCGCCGAACGCTACGACTTCGTCGCTGATTTTTCCGGTTTCCGCATTGGTGACAGAATACAGGTGGTCAATCTGATTCGTCACGAAGACGGTCGTGGTCCCAAGGAGGAGCTCAGCCTGGCCAACGCGCTGCGGGGCGTTTCCTCCGATCCGGTCGTCGGACCAATGCTTGAGTTTCGCGTGGTTGGCGCAGTCGAAAGCGTGGATGTCCCCGGTGTCATCCACCGCGCCACGGACCCGGACAGCAGTCAGGTTCCGCCCAAGTTGACTGAGCAGATTCCGATCGTCGCTCCGGTGCGCACAAGACTCGTCGAATTCGGCAGGTCGGGGAAGGGAGATGCCCGCGGGGTCAACGGATGCGTGCCCGATTGCGGCGAATTCGTCAGCTTTCCGTGGACCATTCGCGTCAACGGCGAGGCTTCCCACTCGATGAACGCCAACAGGATTTCCCTGCTCATCCCGAAGCCTGGCGAGGTTGAACATTGGACCTACAAGAACGGCGGCGGCGGGTGGGATCATCCCATTCACCTTCATTTCGAGGAGGGGATAACCATTTCGCGCAACGGAATGAAACTCGATGCGACCGAGAACCTGCAGAGGAAGGACGTCTGGAGGTTGGGCGAAGGCGGCAGCGTCACCTTCCAGGTTCAGTTTGGCGAATTCGGCGGCGCCTACGTCAACCATTGCCACAACACGGTGCATGAGGATTTCTCGATGCTGGCGCGGATTCAGCTGCTGACCGGTGTCGCTGGCACGCCTCAAGCTGCGGTGACCCCAACTCCCAATCCAACCCAGGACGGTGTGTTTTTCACCACACCGGAAATTCTGCCCGAAGGCGTGCCGAAAGGCTGGATCAACACGCAGTTGCAGGCGGCCGTCCAGGTCGGAAGCGTTGTGAACCCTTGATAGGGCGGTTATTCGAAGTGTTATTATACCGACGAGCGCCGTTTCCGGACTCTCATGGTTTCCCAAAATGGCGCGAATCTGAATCTGGAGGGGTCGATTCCGGCAGGGGCGAAATGACAGTGCGCCGGGAGACCGGCAAGGCGTTCCTCGAACTTAATTGCGAACGTCGCAATGCTGGCATCACCGCACCAGTGCGCGAAAATGCTTTTCTGATCGCGCTTCACTGATGGTCAGCATGCTGGAGACGATCGCAAACAGCGGCCATGACTTTCCGGTTCATTACGTCCATGGTGCCGAGAACGGGCGGGTCCATGCGACGATATCGCACGTACGCGACATCGCCAAAGATTGGAAGTCTTTTAGAACGGCAATCTTTTATGGCAATCCGCATGTTCGAGACGAGAGAGGCATTTACTTCGACCACGATGGCTACACCACTGTCGATTGACTGGCCGAGAATACACCGATCGCGGAAGCAGACTTTTACCTTTGCGGCCCAAGACCTTTCCTGGCCGCTTTTGTGAGCGGTCTCGCAAAGGCTGGGGTCCCGCAGGACAGGATCCACTACGAATTCTTCGGCCCGGCCGACGAACTCGAAGCCGCATAGGCATTCGAAACGGCGAAGCGGTCAGGAATGGCCGCTTCGCTAATTGATGCATCGTTTGAATATCTTTATGCCAGTGCCTACGATTTTCGTGAAGGATCTGCGAATGCGTCTGACCGTCTATTCCGACTACGCGTTGCGGCTCATGATTTATCTGGCGCTTAAAGGGGAGCGGCTGTCGACGATCGCAGAAGTCGCCGAAGCCTATGATATCTCCAAAGCGCATCTGATGAAGATCACCCATGAGCTCGGGCAGAAAGGTCTGATCGATACGGTGCGCGGTCGTCAGGGCGGCATGCGGCTAGCGCGTGGTGTCGAGCAGATCGGTGTCGGCGAGATCGTTCGGGCCTGCGAGCCTGATTTTGCGATCGTGCCTTGTATGGAAAACACCAGCGAGATTGTCTGTGTCGTGCAGCCTGCCTGCGTGTTGAAACGAGCGTTGGCCGCCGCCGCGGCTGCATTTCTCGATGTGCTCGATGGCTATACGCTGGCAGACCTTACCCGACCGTCGATGGCGTTGCGTCGTCTGCTTGCACTGCCGGAGCCGGACGCCCGCGCGGGACGGCCGGCATAACCGAAGGTGGTAGGCGATCGTTACGCCGGGCGGGCGTGAATGGGTTCCGCGCGGTGCCAGTTTTCCAGGATCCGACCATCGGTGTGGCTTTGCTTGGCCCAGCGGATGCCGTTCGCGATAACCTTGTGCACGGTCTTGTCGTGGTAGATCGGATAGGTCTCATGTCCAGGGCTGAAGAAGAAGATGCGGCCACGACCGCGCTGGAACGTGCAGCCGCTGCGGAAGACCTCGCCGCCGGAGTACCAGGAGATGAAGACGAGCTCGTCGGGCTGCGGGATGTCGAAAGGTTCGCCATACATTTCCGAGGCGTTGACCTCGAAATAGGGCGGCAGCCCCTGTGAAATCGGGTGCGCCGGATTGATCACCCAGACCCGCTCGAGATCGCCTTGCGGTGTTTCGCGCCAGGAGAGATTGGCGTTGGTGCCCATCAGCCGGCGAAACAGTTTCGAGTGATGGCCGGAATGCAGGACAAGAAGGCCCATCCCCCTGAGAACACGCTGCTGGATGCGGTCGATCAGGCCATCGCTCACTTCCTCATGCGCCATGTGCCCCCACCACAGCAGCACATCTGTGTCGTTGAGCAGGGAATCCGGCAGCCCTTGGTGCGGATCGTCGAGCGTGCCGCGGCGGATCTCGAATTCCGGGTGAGCAATGCCGGCTGCGATCGCACCGTCGATCCGATCAGGGTAGATTTCCTGAACCTCTTTGTGCAGCTGTTCGTGGCGGCCTTCGTTCCAGATGGTGACCTTGATTGACATGGGATCCTCGATGTTATGAAGCTTGGGCCGGACGGATGACGCGGCCGGCGGAATCAAACAGATGGCAGGCGGATGTATCGGCTGTGAGCGACACGCGGTCGCCCGGCCGCAGCGCGATGTCGCCTTCGGCGCGGACGACGATCGGCTGCTCTTGCGAGCCGACGGTCATGTAGGTTTCAACGCCGAGACGTTCGACAATGATAACCTCTGCCGAAAAGTCGCCCTGCCCGTCCGCTGCAATCTTCAGATGCTCCGGACGGATGCCAAGTGTCGCCTGGCCCTGCGGCACAATTCCGCCGGGATCGGGCAGGTCGAGCGACAGACCGAGCGCGCTTCGGGCATGAACCTTGCCGGCGATCGGTTTCGTGACCGTCACCGGAATGGTGTTCATCTTCGGAGAGCCGATGAAGGTCGCGACGAAGTCGTTGTCGGGCTGGTGGTAGAGGGTCATTGGCGCGCCCTGCTGGGCAACGACGCCTTTGTTGAGAACCACGATGCGGTCGGCCATCGTCATGGCCTCGACCTGATCATGCGTCACGTAGACGACAGTCGCCTTCAGCTCGCGATGCAGGCGCTGCAGCTCGGCACGCATCTGCACCCGCAATGCCGAATCGAGATTGGACAAAGGCTCATCGAAAAGGATCAGCGATGGCTTCTTGATGATGGCGCGACCAATGGCGACGCGCTGTCTCTGGCCGCCCGACAAGGCAGCGGGGCGGCGATCGAGATAGTCGGTGAGCTGCAGAATTTCGGCGACGGCTTCGACCTGGCGGCGGATTTCCGCCTCCGGAACCTTCTTCAGGCTGAGGGAGAAGCCGATATTCTCCGCAACCGTCATATGCGGATAAAGCGCGTAGGATTGGAACACCATGGCAATGCCGCGCTTGTCAGGGGGAACATCGTTGATGCGCTTGTCATTGAGGATGAGGTCGCCAGCATCGATGCCCTCAAGACCCGCGATCATGCGCAGCAAGGTGGACTTGCCGCAGCCCGAGGGGCCGACGAACACCGCGAACTCGCCGTCTTCCACAGTGATATCGACGCCCTTGATGACCTCCAATGCGCCGTAGAACTTGCGAACGTTCCTGAGATTGATCATCGTAAAACTCTTTCTGGTGTCAGCCTTTGACGCCGCCGGCAAATGTCTGCACGAGGAAGCGACGTGCAAAGCCGAAGGCGACGACGGCCGGCAGGAGGTAGATGAAGGCGAGCGCGGCAAGTAGACCGTAGTCGATCTCGTTGATGCGCAGGAATGCGCGGAACAGGCCGAGCGGCAGCGTCTGCAGTTCCGGCGAGGAGAGGAAGATCAGCGGTAGCAGGAAATCACCCCAAGCCGACATGAAGGCAAATAGTCCGGCGGCCGCCAGTCCCGGCAGCGCCAGAGGGATGAGCACACGGCGAATGCGTTGCAGGAGTGTCGCGCCGTCCATCAGCGCCGCCTCTTCATAGTCGCGCGGCAGGCCGTCGAAGAAGGTCTTCATGATCCACAGCGCCAATGGCAACTGCATTGTCGCAAGCACGAGGATCAGTCCGAGATAGCCATCGATGAAACCGGTCCAGCGCATGATCGGCCTGGTGTATTCGCCAAAGATTGGTCGCAGGACGGCGCCTTCGGCATTGTTTAGCGTTAGAAGGAACTTATAAAGCGGAACGACGAGCGCCGTCGGCGGCAGGACGCGGATCAAGAGGATGGCGTAAAGGAACGGCAGCTTCCACCAGGCCCTGGTGCGCGACAGTGCGTAGCCGCCGAGGCCGGCCAGCACCATGACCAGCACGGTTGCGCTGCCGACCACGAAGAGCGAGTTGAACAGCCACTTGGCGCCGTCTTCCTTGGTGAAGACACGCAGGTAGTTGGCGAAGCTCCATTGCTCGGGCCAACGAAGGAACAGTTGGGCGTTGCCATCGAAGGACGCAAGAAGCACCCAGAAGAAGGGAACCGCGCAAAAGATCGAGATCAGTGACAGCGTTGCATAAGCAAGCAGGTCAGACCGGGTCTTGTTGGCATTGTCGCTCGGGGAAATCACAGCCATCTCAGACTTCCACCTTCATGGCTCTGACATAGCCAATACCGAGGACAAGCGAGATCAACAGGGCCACTACCGCCACAGCGGCGCCGTAGCCAAGTTGGAATGCCGTAAAGGACTGGTTGTAGATATAGATGCTGACCAATTCCGTCGCCCCGCCCGGGCCGCCGCGGGTCAGCGCGTAGACGAGACCAAAGACGGCGATGGTCGAGACGGCGGAGATCAGCATGTAGAGCAGGATCGTCGGCATCATCAACGGCAGGGTGATACGGCGAAACATCTGCGAGGGTGTTGCACCATCCATGCGGGCAGCCTCATAAATCTCGTTGGGGATCGTGCTGAGGCCGGCGGTCAAGAGGATCATCGCCGTGGCGATCCCACGCCAGGTGTTGACGATGATGATCATCGAAAGCGGAAAGACCTGTAGCCAGTCGGCCGGCGTTACGCCAAAGAAGCTGACGATGCGGCTGAGCGTCGCTTGCTCGCCTCCCGCCAGCATGGAGATCCACATGAAGCCGGCAACAACCTCCGGCGCGGCGTTCGGCAGAAGAATGATCGAGGAGAAGAGCCGCCGGAAGTGGATGCGACGACGAAGCGCCATCGCACAGACCAGGCCGAGCACGAACTGGCCGATCACCGCCGAGCCAACGACAAACAGGAAGGTGACGAGCAAGGCATTCCAGAATTTCGCGTCGTTCAGCAACCGTGCGTAGTTGCGAATGCCGACAAAGCGGGGACGAAGCGCGGCAGCGCCGGTCAGCGCTTCATTGGTGAAGCTCAGATAGACGGAGTAAAGCGCGGGATAGATCACGAAGGCCAGAAGCAGGGCAAGTGATGGCAACAGGATCAGAAGAAGCTGCCGTTCTGCGCGCCTTTCGTGGACGTTTCGGGCCATGGAAAGCTCTATAACTCGTTCGAACGGAAATCTGGAGACGTGGGCTTACCCACGTCTCCCTCGCGTTAGGGGTAAGCCACAGCTTACTTTACGACGTCGTCGCCCAGTGTTTCCTTGACGTAGTCGACAAGAATCTTCTGTGCGCCGGCGGCATCGGTTTCCTTGCGCAGCAGCGCTTCTGTAGCGCGCGCAACACCTTCCGAAACGGTACCGAAGCCGGAGGCCTGCTTGAGGAAGGTGCCGTTTCCTGCTGCGGCATGGATCGGAACGAGTTCCGTCAGCTTCTGGAAGTCGGCGTTTTTAGCCGCATCCTTGCTGGATGGAATGTTGCCGATACGGGCTGCATATGAGACTTGTGTCTCCACAGAGCCAATCTCTATCAGCGCCTTTTTGGCGAGTTCCACGTTGGCAGACTTCGAGTTGACGGCCCATGGCGCTGCCAGGTTGGCAAGGACATACTGACCACCGGTTTGGCCCGGAACGGTCCAAGTGCCGACGACCTTGGTCACCTCAGGAATCGGGTTCTTGCTTTCACGGCCCCAGTCGAAGATGTAGCACCAGGAACCGCAGGTGGTTGCGGCCAGCTTGCCGGCTGGGAACATCTGATACTTCGGCACGACCCAAGGCTCCGGTCCGAGCAACGGCTGCGTTGGCATCAGGTCATTGTCGATGAGCTGCTTGTAGACATCAAAGACATCCTTGATGCCCTCGCCGCGAAGATCGAGCTTGCCGTCGGCATCGACGAGCTGCGGCGTCTTGGAGCCAACGACCAAATGCTGGAAGCCCTCGTCGAAGGCCCCGCTTCCCCAGGAAACACCGGCCGGGAAGAGCAGACCATAGGCGCCGGTCTTCTTCTTGATTTCAGCGGCTCGATCGAGAAGGTCCTTCCAGCTCTTCGGCTGCTCGGTCGAGATACCAGCTTTGTCGAGAACGTCCTTGCGATAGTAGATTTCTTGGATGCCGAGCATGAACGGCATGACATAGGTTTCGCCGTCCGGGCTGACCGCCAGCTGCTTGGCGACATCATAGAAATTGGCATAGCCGTCCCATGCCTTGATTTCCTTGGTCACCGGCGCGAGGTAGCCAGCCTCGACCATGTCGGCGACGGCGGCCGTTGTCGGGATGGAAAAGAGGTCAGGCGCGTTGCCGGCGCCGAGCTCGGTCAACAGCTTCGTCAGATAGTCCTTGTCAGGCGCGGGGTATTCGACGACCTCGACGGTCACGCCGTATTTCTTCTCGATCTTCTCGACCGTCGACTTCATGGCGTCGATGCCGGCCTGACCATGATTGGCAATTCGGATTGTCTCAGCATGCGCCAGCGTCGAAACGGCGCTGAGCAAAATGGCGCACAGGCTACCAATGACCGTCTTCTTCAACGGAAGTCCTCCCTTTTTGGTTCGCGGCGCCCTCCAGCACCACAGCTGAAAATGTACACGCATTCCAATTGCTGGCAAGTTGGTTTTTGATCGGACTTTGTATGCATTGATAACTAATTGAATTTACGTCATTTAATAGACCTTGTCTTCATGGTGCCATTTGTGTAACCGTATACAAACTGCATACGGGAGGATTTTTCATGTCACGAAAATTGCGGCTTGGTGTCATTGGCGCAGGCCTGAAAGCGGCTGAGTATGCGGCAAGCTGGGCCCGCATGCCCGAGATCGAATTTGTCGCGCTTGCCGATACGACCCCTTCATCTCGCCAGCGTCTGATCGACGTATGCATTGCCGCTGGTGCGCCAGCGCCCCGAAGCTTCGATGATTGCCGAGAAATGCTGGCGTCTTGCCGGGGCGAGCTTGATATCGTCTATGTCTCCACGCCACATGCGTTTCACGGCGAGCAGGCAACGGCTGTCGCAGAAGCCGGGCTCGATCTCTTCCTCGAAAAGCCGATGGTGACGACGGTAGCGGAAGCCGAACGGCTGATCGCGGCACAGAAGAAGAGCGGTGTGACCATTGTGACCGCTTTCCAGGGCGGTCTCTCTCCCCTGGTGATCGATACGCGTAAGCGGGCGCTTGCCAACGAGTTCGGCGATCTGATCGCCATATCGGGAATGATCTGGGAAAGCTGGTCCAGCAACTATGACGGTCACTGGAAGCAGCAGCCGGAGATATCGGGTGGCGGCTTCATGTTCGACACCGGCGCGCATATGATGAACACCGTGTGCCTGCTTGCCAATTCGGATTTCGAGAGTGTGTCGGCCTATATGAATAATCATGGCAAGAAGGTTGACATCGCCACGGCCGTTTCCGCCCGCCTCAAGAACGGCGCGCTGGCGACGCTGACGGCGGCCGGCGAAGGTCCTCCCGGCTGCGCCTCCTACATCACCTTCTTCTATTCAAGAGCGATCGTTCGCATCGACGCCTGGGGCGGCTGGCGGGAGATCAGCGTCGGCCGTACGTCGAAGCCGCGCGAAGAGGCGGAAATTCTCGACAATCCGATGAAAAACTTCCTCGCCATTCGCGCTGGGACGATGGAAAACACCGGCTCCGTTGAAATGGGCCTGCGATTCGCTAGGCTCTGGGATGCAATCAAGGAATCGGCTGCGGCGGACGGGATGCCCGTCAGGATTGCCGCACCATAGCGATGGCTGGAATGCTTGGATGAACAAGAGACGGATCACCTCGAAGGAACTGGCAAAGCTCGCCGGGGTGTCATCCGCCACGATATCACGGGCGTTCGCCCCCGATTCCAGAATCGGCAGCGCGACCCGCGACCGCATCCTGGCGGTCGCTCGCGAGTATGGGTATCAGCCGAACGCGATCGCCCGCTCCCTCAACAATCAGCGATCGCGGCTGGTGGCGCTGGTCGTCAATGCAATCGGAAATCCGTGCGAGGCAGAAGAGCAGCAGCTTCTCGTGCATCGGCTGCAAGCCCGGCAGCTTCTTCCAATCATTCTGTGCTGCGCCGACCATGATGACCGGCTGCAGCTCATGCGGCTTGCCTCCACCTATCAAGTGGATCACGTCGTCGTCTTTTCCGACATGGTATCGATGCAGGATGCAGTCGATATTTTCCACACGACGAAGCCGATCATCGTTTCCTTCGAACCGCTCGACAATGAGAAGGTCTCAAGCATCCGGATAGACGGGTCGGCGGCCGCTGACGAGATTATCGACAAGATTGTCGGCGACGGAAAGAAGCGGTTCGCCTACCTCTCGGGAACGAAGTCGAGCTGGATCGACAAGCTGCGGCGCAAGTGGTTTGTCGATGCGCTGGCCAAACGTGGCCTGACCCTGCAGGCGGAGGCCTTTGGTGACTACAGCTACGATTCCGGCTTTAAGGAGGCCGTTTTGCTTCTCCACCGCACCAAGGTGGATGCCATCATCTGCGGCAATGACGTGATGGCGATTGGCGCTCGTGATGCGGCCCGGCGCGTGCTCGGCAAGAGCACGCCTGATGATATTGCCATTGTCGGTCAGGATGGGATTGCGATGGCGGCGTGGGACTGCAACGACTTGACGACGCTCAGTCTCGACCATGTCGCCTTCATCGATGCGGTCGTGGAACTCATCGAGCGCCACGATGCCGAACTGGAAGGCCCCCATAGCATTACGCTAACCTGCACGGCGCGATGGGGATCGACGGCGTGAAGCGTCCAACGGCCTCTGGACCTACCGAGATCGCGCGCTCACAACGTTTTCGGCCTCTTCGCGGCTCATGCCAAGCACGATCCTTCCTATGTCGAAGCTGAAGCCGTTGCGCGCGAATGCGGCCATTTCTTTGGTTGCGCGCTCCCGATCGGTGTCGGGACGGCGGAACGGCCCGAAGGCGCGCTTGCGTGCAAAGACGACGGCAGCCAGCAAGTCATCCGCTTCATCAAGCGCAGTCGCAATGACCTCTCGATCGACGCCCTTCTGTGACAGCTTTTGAGCGATGCGCCGTTTTGATCTGCCGTTGCGAACGCCAGAGCGCGCGCTGACTTCGGCATAGGTAGCGTCGTTCAGACCACCGTGGTCACGGGCGAAGGTCACGGCCGAGTTCGCAACCGCCTTGAGTTGCATCTCGCTGATATCCTCGAATTTCTGTTTCGCTTTCCTGACAATGGCATCGAACAGTTGCCTTTCGGTCAGCATCCGCCGCTCAAGCCGATAGATGGTCGAGTTTCTGGCCCAGCTCAGCATCCGTGCCGTCGGGAGGTCGGACGGCGTTTGATCGTCACTCACGGTTCGGTCGGGTCCTTGATGCTTACCTGCGAGAGCAGCCAGGCGGTAAATGCCAGGCCAAGCGCATGTTCACGCTTACCGTCGGGTGTCACGACGTAATAGCTGTTTTCTGTCGACATCGGCTGATCGAAGACGATCTGCAGCTTTCCGGAGCTCAATTCTTGCTCGATCAGATAGAGTGGCAGAAGCGCAAACCCCATGGACATTGCAGCGGCTTCGATGATCATCGAGAACTGGTCGAACCGATTGCCACGATATGAGGGATCAACGTCGATGTCGCAGTGTTCGAACCACTGTCGCCAAAGTCGCGGGCGAGTGGCCAGATGCAGCAAGGGCTTGTGTGCGAGTTCCACCGGACGGGCAACCGGATCCGATTGCAGCAAGGTCGGGCTGGCGACGGGAACGATTTTCTCGTCGCAGAGAAACGTGCAGGTTGCCCGTGCCCAGATCGGTTGGCCGTAGTGAATGGCGAGGTCGAAGCTCTCCTGATCGAAATCGAACAGCTCCGAGCGCGATGCTATGTCAACGAGCGAGCCGGGATGGGCGGCCAGGAAATCCGGCAGCCTGGGCGTCAGCCAACGACTGCCGAAAGTCGGCAGGGTGGCGACCGAAAGCGTTGCTGTCGCGTCCGCGCCGGATGCCGCGCGGATCATCATCTCTTCCGTCTGATGCAGCAGTCGCCGTGCCTCCGGCAGCAGCCGCTTGCCGGCTTCCGACAGGATCGCCCGCTGCCGAACGCGCTCGAAGAGCAGGACGCCGAGCTGGGTCTCCAAATCCTTGATCTGTCGGCTGATCGCGCTTTGGGTCAGATTAAGTTCGAGAGCTGCCCGCGTGAAGTTGCCGTGGCGAGCGGCAGACTCGAATGACTGCAGCGTGGTCAGGTCGGGCATCAGCTTTCGAGGCAACGTCATTCCAAAACCGCATCATCTCAGCTTCATTTATCGTTATTCATCTACTCCACGCACGATATGATCGCAATCCAGAATGAACTCTCCATTGGTACTGTGAGATAAAATATGTCGACCAGAAGTTTCGTCTCTTCCTGTGACATCCGCTCTGCATTCTCCGCGGCGATGTCGGCCATGTACCGTACCGAAGTTCCCGCCTACGGTACGCTGATGAACATTGTTGCCAGGGTGAACGCGGCGACGCTTGCCGCTGATCCGGCTCTCAAGCAGAGGCTGGAGGAAACCGACTCGCTCGAGCGCGTCTCCGAAGAGCGCCACGGCGCCATCCGCCTCGGGACCGCTGCCGAACTCGCGATGATGGGACGCGTCTTTGCGGTGATGGGGATGTACCCCGTGGGCTACTATGATCTCAGCGAAGCTGGGGTCCCTGTTCACTCCACTGCGTTCCGTCCGGTCGGCGACGAGGCGCTCAAGCGAAATCCGTTCCGTGTCTTCACGTCCCTGCTGCGCCTCGACCTGATTGCCGAGGAGAAACTGCGCGCCGAGGCCGAGGCGATCCTGCGCAAGCGTCAGATCTTTACCGCTGGTGCCATCGAACTGACGGAAAAGGCCGAGCGCCAGGGCGGTCTCGATGATGACGATGCCAAGCGCTTTGTCGCGGACGTGCTGGAGACCTTCCGCTGGCATCATCACGCCAATGTCGACCTCGCCATGTATAAGCGTTTGCATGATGCGCACCGGTTGGTTGCCGACGTCGTTTCCTTCAAGGGGCCGCATATCAACCACCTGACGCCACGTACGCTCGACATCGACGAGGTGCAGCGATTAATGCCGGAGTATGGCATTGCGCCGAAGGCGGTCGTCGAAGGTCCGCCCAGCCGTCGCTGTGCGATCCTGCTGCGGCAGACGTCGTTCAAGGCGCTTGAGGAAGCCGTCTCTTTCAAGGATGCAAGTGGCAGCTGGCAGGAGGGCACGCATACGGCCCGGTTCGGCGAGATCGAAAGCCGCGGCATTGCGCTGACGCCGAAGGGCCGCGCCCTTTACGACAAACTCCTGACGGGTTCGCGCAAGGTCGTGCGCCCGGCCGCGGACGGCTCGAATGCAGCCGCCTATGAGAAGGCGCTTGCCGATGCCTTCGTTCCCTTCCCCGATAGCTGGGCCGAGATCCGCCAACAGGGCCTTGGCTATTTCCGCTACTCGCTGACGGAGAAGGGCGAGAGCGCAATTGCCTCAGCCGATGCCGGCATCGATCAGCTGGTGGCGGACGGTCTCGTCTGCTTCGATCCGATCGTCTACGAGGATTTCCTGCCGGTCAGCGCAGCCGGCATCTTCCAGTCCAACCTCGGCGACGAGGCGGCGCAGGCGTTTACCGCAAGCCCCAATCAGCAGCGCTTCGAGCGCGACCTCGGCATCCCGGTTCTCAACGAATTCGATCATTACGCCGGTATCGAGGCTCAATCGATCGCCGAATGCCAAGCACGCCTGACCGCTGCCCAAGCGGCCGAGTGAAACGGCGCCACCGACAAGATTCAAACACTTAAACAGAGGGTCGTTACATGACCGTAGCAGCAAGAACAGTGAACGTGACACAGGAAGCCGTTGCCCTTCTCGATAAGATCGGTGTCGACAAGGCGCTTTACACCGGCGGAGACATGGCCTCTTACAGCCCGGTCACCGGTGAGCAACTGGCAGCCCTGAAAACCGACAGCCGCGACGCAGCCACGGCGAAGATCGAGAAGGCCGCTTCAGCGTTCCAGTCCTGGCGCCTTGTTCCTGCGCCCAAGCGCGGCGAGCTCGTCCGCCTGCTGGGCGAGGAGCTGCGTAGCGTCAAGATGGAGCTTGGCCGCCTGGTCTCGATCGAAGCCGGCAAGATCCCGTCCGAAGGTCTCGGAGAGGTCCAGGAAATGATCGACATCTGCGATTTCGCGGTGGGTCTGTCCCGACAGCTCTACGGCCTGACCATCGCAACCGAACGCCCGGGACATCGGATGATGGAAACCTGGCATCCGCTCGGTGTCGTCGGTATCATCTCTGCCTTCAATTTCCCGGTCGCTGTCTGGGCCTGGAATGCTGCCCTTGCGCTGGTCTGTGGCAACGCGGTGGTGTGGAAGCCTTCCGAGAAGACGCCGCTGACCGCACTTGCCTCGCAGGCCATCCTGCAGCGAGCCATTGCGCGTTTCGGCGATGCGCCGGAAGGCTTGAGCGAAGTGCTGATTGGCGATCGCGCCATCGGCGAGGTGCTTGTCGACCATCCGAAGGTGCCAGTTGTTTCGGCAACGGGATCGACGCGCATGGGCCGGGAAGTCGGTCCGCGTCTCGCCCGCCGCTTTGCTCGTTCGATCCTGGAGCTTGGCGGCAACAACGCTGGTATCGTCTGCCCGTCTGCCGATCTCGACATGGCGCTGCGCGCCATCGCCTTCGGCGCCATGGGTACGGCCGGCCAGCGTTGCACGACGCTGCGCCGTCTCTTCGTGCATGAGAGCGTCTACGACGAGCTCGTGCCGCGCCTGAAGAAGGCCTATGCCAATGTCTCTGTCGGCAATCCGCTCGAAAGCACGGCGTTGGTCGGCCCGCTGATCGACAAGCTCGCCTTCGATAACATGCACAAGGCGCTTGGTGAGGCGAAGGCCCATGGCGGTCAAATCAACGGCGGCGAGCGCGTCGCGCTGCCCCACGACAAGGCCTACTATGTGAAGCCGGCCCTCGTGGAAATGCCCTCGCAGCTCGGACCGGTGCTCGAGGAAACCTTCGCGCCGATCCTCTACGTGATGAAATACACCGATTTCGACAAGGTCATCGAAGCGCACAATGCCGTCGGTGCGGGTCTGTCGTCGTCGATCTTTACGCTGGACCTGCGGGAAGCCGAACGCTTCCTGTCGGCCGACGGATCCGATTGCGGCATCGCCAACGTCAATATCGGAACGTCTGGCGCCGAGATCGGTGGTGCGTTCGGTGGCGAGAAGGAAACGGGCGGCGGCCGCGAATCCGGTTCCGACGCGTGGAAGGCTTACATGCGCCGCGCCACCAACACGATCAACTACTCCAAGGCGCTGCCGCTCGCGCAGGGCGTCTCCTTCGAGATCGAGTAGGTGCAACCATGACGATCGACGTGAAAATTGAGGAGGCGGGCCTAAAGCCCGCCTCAAGGATATCCGCTATCGGTGTCTCCGAAATCCTGCAGATTGGCGCGCGCGCGGCAGCCATGAAGCGGGAAGGCAAGCCAGTCATCATCCTGGGCGCCGGCGAACCCGATTTCGAAACACCGGACCATGTCAAGCAAGCTGCCTGGGATGCCATGCAGCGTGGCGATACGAAGTATACGGCGCTCGACGGAACACCGACGCTCAAGGAAGCCATCCGCACCAAGTTTCAGCGCGAGAACAATCTCTCTTTCGAAGTCAGTGAGATAACTGTCGCCACCGGCGCAAAGCAGATCCTGTTCAATGCGATGATGGCGACCGTCGATCCCGGTGATGAGGTCATTATCCCGACGCCGTACTGGACGTCATACTCCGACATTGTTCAGATCTGCGAAGGCAAGCCCGTTCTCGTTGCCTGCGATGCAGACAGCGGCTTTCGGCTAACCGCGGAGAAACTCGAAGCGGCGATCACGCCGCGGACGCGCTGGTTGTTGCTGAATTCGCCGTCCAATCCTTCGGGTGCGGCCTATAGCGCCGATGACTATCGACCATTGCTGGACGTGTTACTCAGACACCCACATGTCTGGCTCATGGTGGACGATATGTACGAGCACATCGTCTATGACGATTTCCGCTTCGTCACGCCGTTGCAGTTGGAACCGCGCCTGCGTCAGCGTACGCTGACGATCAACGGCGTGTCCAAGGCCTACGCCATGACCGGCTGGCGTATCGGCTATGCCGGTGGCCCGAAAGTGCTCATCAAGGCGATGGCCGTGGTACAGAGCCAGGCAACGTCCTGCCCGTCCTCGATCAGCCAGGCCGCGGCTGTTGCGGCGCTGAACGGGCCGCAGGATTTTCTCGCGGAGCGGACGGAGAGCTTCAGGCGGCGGCGCGATCTGGTCGTTTCGGGCCTCAACGCGATCGATGGTCTTGATTGCCGCACTCCCGAAGGCGCCTTCTACACCTTCTCCGGATGTGGCGGAATTCTCGGCCGGACGACGCCGGGCGGCCGCAAGATCACGACGGACAGCGAGTTTTGCGCCTACCTTCTTGAAGAGGCCAATGTCGCGGTGGTACCAGGCTCGGCTTTCGGCCTTTCGCCCTTTTTCAGGATCTCCTACGCCTCGGCGGAATCGGATCTCAAGGAAGCACTGGAGCGGATCGCGACGGCGTGCCGTCAGCTTGGTTAAACTGGCAAGGAGGCAGGGAGTTCCGTTGCCTCCATCTTTCGTTTCAAGTGATTTACAGCTTCGACACAAAAACGCCCGGAGATTATCCGGGCGTTTCTTATTGGCTACGCTATACCGACACGCTTAGCCGGCGATCTTTTCGCCATAAGCCTTTTGCGCATAGTAGTGGCCGAAGCGGCTGTCCAGGAACGCATCGAGACCGATGTCTTCCTGCCGTACGAAGCCCTTCGTCGGCAGCTCTTCCTTGGCCAGCATGTCAAGTACGGCGCAGATGCTCGATGCGGTGGTGATCTGGATGGCGCTCATCATGCGACCTGCAACGACAGCGCTGTAGACCTTGTTGGCGTAGGTCTCCTGCACAAGTCGACCATTCTTCCAGCCGGAAACCGTCACGAAGATGATCACGACATCCTGCATCGTCGAGGGTAGCGCGTGCTCCAGAATATCCTTCAGTACTTCGCGGCGGTGGCGCAGGCCAAGATCGCTAAGCAGCGCCTTCATGATGGCCGCATGACCGGGATAGCGGATGGTGCGGTAGTTCAGGGTCCGCACCTTGCCCTTCAGCGTTTCGCACAGGGTGCCGAGGCCGCCGGATGTGTTGAAGGCCTCGTAGGTCACGCCATCAAGGGAGAACTCTTCCCGCTCTTCCAGAGCCGGAACTTCGATCAGTTGTCCGTCGACAATGGCCTCGCAGGGCTCGATGTACTCGTTGATAACGCCATCGGTGCTCCAGGTCAGATTGTAGTTCAAGGCATTCGAGGGATACTGCGGGAGGGCACCAACGCGCATGCGGACGCTGTCGAGCGTGTCGAAGCGGCTGGCGAGATCGTTTGCAACGATCGAGATGAAGCCCGGAGCCAGGCCGCACTGCGGAATGAAGGCGGTTGACGCGCTGGCCGCAATCGCCTTGACCCGGCGCGTGGATTCGACGTCCTCCGTCAGATCGAGGTAGTGCACGCCCGCCTCGGCGGCGGCCTCGGCAATTGCGATCGTCAGATGGAACGGGGCGGCACTCAGGACGGCAAACTTGCCGGAGAGAAGTTTGACCAGCGAAGCGTGGTCGGCAATGTCGACTTCCGCAAGGCTGAGGGCGGAATTCGCCTCCATGTGATCCAGCTGCTGTTTGCTGCGGTCGGCCAGCGTGACGTGGTAGTCGCCGGAATGGATGAGAAGACGGGCGATCGTCGAGCCGATCTTGCCGGCGCCAATGACGACGATGTTTTTCATATGCGTTCCCTCTACTGGATCAAGAAATCTTTATGCCTTCTTTATTCCTGTCTGTTTGGTTGATTCACAGCGCGAGAATGATAAAATCGACTGGATTTTGTTGGCGTATCGCCGGTGGGATTAGTCAATATGACGATGAGTGATAAGGATCGGCAACTTCTGTCGATTCTCAGCGAGAATGCCCGTATGCCAACCGCCGTGCTGGCGCGCAGGCTTGGCTTGTCGCGCACCACGGTGCAGGCGAAAATCGAGCGCCTGGAACGGGACGGCGTTATTGCAGGCTATGGCGTGCGGCTATCGGATGATTTCGAGGGCGGCCAGATAAAGGCGCATGTGCTCATCACCTTGGCGGCCAAGGCACTCGGGCGCGTTACGCAAGAACTGCAGTCGATTGCGCATGTCCGTTCCGTCCATTCGGTGAGCGGCAGCTTTGATATGATCGCGATCGTTGCGGCGGCATCGATCAGCGAACTCGACATGGTCATCGACAAAATTGGCGATATCGATGGCGTCGAGAAAACGCTCTCGTCGATCATCTTGTCGACGCGTATCAATCGCTAGCGTCTTTAAGTTTGGCGCGCCTATCTTGCGTAATGGAAACTCGATCGCCGTCGCGCCCGCCGCCATACGCGGGCTCAAGACGCTGGATTGGATCCTACTGATAGGTCCATCCTGTGAACATGAGTGGAGGCTATCGTGAGGCCGGGCGCTATCCGGACGAGGAGTGGAATCGCGGCCTGACGACGATCTTGCTGGTAAAGCCGCTGTGGCGCCTCGACAGTCAGGTCCCTTGACGTCCGCATGTCGGACCCACCGCTAGGCGCGATAGAGGACAGCTGCACCGGTAAGTCCGGCGCCAGCCGCCGCAAGAAGGAGGGTTTCACCATTCTGAAGAGGTCGGTTGGCGGCATCCAGCGATAAGGAGAGCGGGATCGTTGCGGCCGAAGAGTTCCCAAATCGGTCAAGCGAACAGACGGTCCGTTCGGCTTCTATCCCGAGGTTGGCTGCGACCGCCTGAAATATCCGGACATTAGCCTGGTGCGGCACGAAGCGAGTGATTTCGCCAGCGTCTACGGCGGCTCTTTCGAGCGCCCTTTGTGACGCAGAACTCATCATTTCGACCGCCCGCGAAAACACCTCGCGTCCATCCCGCATTGTCATGAGAAACGCGTCGGCGGCCATGCTGGGGGCGAAAGGCCTGTTGCTGCCGCCGGCTGGGATCGAAATCAGGTCGTAGCCGCTCCCATCCGAACATAGGTCAGCGCCAAGAACCCCGGCGGCGGGATCACTTGATGGTGTCAACACGACTGCCCCCGCCGCATCCGCAAACAGAACGCAGCTGGCGCGTTCTGCGGGGTTGATGCGCCGGCTGAGGATATTGGCGGCGATGACAAGAACGGCCCTGCCCTGCGCGCGCACGAAGGCGTCTGCGAGCGTCAGTGCGTACAGGAAGCCGGAACAGGCGCCGGCAAGGTCGATTGCGCCGGAGTGCTCTAGTGCGAGCCTGTGCGCCACGAGCGGCGCTGTTGGTGGCAGCAGGTGATCCGGTGTGGAGGTTGCCAGCAGCGTCAAGCCGATCTCAGAACGGCTGATCCCGGCATTGTCGAGCGCCATGGCTCCTGCTTCTGCGGCAAGGCCGCTCAGGGTGTCGCCCTCTTCGACCCAGTAGCGAGTGCGAATGCCCGTGCGGCGCTCGATCCAGCCGGTTTCCAGTCCGAGGGATTGTTCGATTTCGGCGTTTTCGACGCAACGGCCGGGGACCCTGTGCCCGAAGCCTGCCATGCGCGCGGAGCGGACGTTCCTCATGCCGGAGTTCCGATCAAGACGCTTGCCGCCTCGTCGATCGCATCATAGAGGCGGTCGCTCTCGGTTTCCGATACGCAGTAGGGCGGCATGAGATAGATGACATTTCCAAGCGGGCGGATGAGAAGCTGACGCTCTCGGAAGAAGGCGCGCAACCGCGGTCCTATGTCGGCTAAATATCCGTCTGAGGGAACAGCCATGTCCAGAGCGGCAATGGTTCCGGACTGACGCACATTCCTGAAGCGCCGATCTTCGGCAAAGCGTGCTAGCCGCGTCCCTTGCAGGGCAACGAGGCGATCGATGCGTGCCTGAACCGGCTCCTGCGACCAGATCTTCAAATTCGCGACCGCAGCCGCACAGGCGATCGGATTGGCGGTGTAGGAGCTCGAGTGGAAGAAGGTCTTGCGGCGGTCGGTCGAAAGATGCGCATCAAAGATCTCGCCTGTGCAAAGTGTTGCGGCAAGCGGCAAAGTGCCCCCGGTCAATCCCTTCGATGTGCAGAGGATGTCGGGACAAATGCCCGCCTGTTCGGAGGCAAAAAGTGTGCCCGTCCTGCCCCAGCCGGTCATCACCTCGTCGGCGATCAGGAGCACGCCGTGGGATTGGGCGATCTTGCTGAGTTCGCCAAGCAGCGAGGGCTCGTACATCTTCATGCCACCGGCGCCAAGCACCAGCGGCTCGATCAATAGTGCGGCAACACGGCCGGAGCGGCAGGTGAGCTCGAAGGCGTCAAGCGTGCTTTGCTGCGTACCTGGCTCTGGAAAGGCAAGCCGGTCGACGCCAAACAGCAAGGGTTCATAGGCCGCATTGAAGACGCCCCTTTCGCCGACGGACATGGTGCCGATCGTGTCGCCATGATAGCCATGCTCCATGACGACGATCCGGTCGCGACGTTGCCCGGTGTTGTGGAAGAAACCGAGTGCCATTTTCAGCGCGACTTCGACGGCCGTCGAGCCACTGTCGGAATAAAAGACGTGCTCAAGCCCTGCCGGGCTTACGGCGATCAGTCCACGAGCAAGATCCTCCGCCGGGGCGTGAGTGTATTCGGCAAGGATGATTTGGTCATAGCACTCCGTTGCCGTGCGGATAGCCTCCATGATTGTCGGGTGCCGATGGCCGTGGGTGACCACCCACCACGAAGAGATGGCATCAAGAATGCGGTTGCCGGCCTCGTCGATGAGATAGGCACCTTCGGTCCCCACGACCTTCTTCATCGTTGGCTCAAGGGCATGCTGCGTGAATGGATGCCATACGGGGGAGCGTGTCATGACTTCGGGCTCCGAAACATCGCGACGTCGAAACCGCGATGAAAGGCCGCCATCAGTCGGTCGTGGGTAAGCGGGCTTGTTGGCTCCAGGCGACCCAGCGCGCGCGCTCCGCTCATGTGGACAATGATCTTCTGCGTCTCGATGTTCTCTTCGCCCACAAAGGCAATACCGAAGATGGGAACCGAACGTCGCTGCAGTGCTTCCACCGACATCAGCGTATGATTGATGGTGCCGAGCGAGGTTCTGGCGCACAGGATGACCGATGCCTGCCATCGGGCGAAAACGTCGGCAAAAAGGATGTCTGATGTCAGCGGGACGAGAACGCCGCCGGCGCCTTCAATGACAAGCGGGCCGGAGGGCGTCGGCGGCACAAGTGCGTCCGGATCTATCCTCACGTCGTCGAGCGCTGCCGCGTGGTGCGGGGATGCAGGCGTCTTCAGCCGATAGGCCTCAGGGACAATCCGGTCGGGTGATACCCTGCCCAATCGGGCGACGATTTCAGCATCAGTCTCCTCGTTGAGCCCCGCCTGAACAGGTTTCCAGTAGTGTGCCCCGAGCGCAGCTGTCAAAGCGGCCGAGAAGACCGTCTTGCCGATACCCGTATCGGTGCCGGTAACGACGAAGCGCTGCGTCATTGCGGCTCCTCCCGCAGGGTGACGGCGAGGTGTTCGAACAATCGGGAGACGGTCGTTTCATCGACGTTCAAGGTGATGGAGATGCGCAACCGCGCCGTGCCTTCGGGCACGGTTGGTGGACGGATGGGCCTGACGTCGAAGCCCGCGCTGCGCAAGCGCTCGGCGATGAGCACCGCGCGACGATTGTCGCCGATCACAACGGGCAGAATCTGCGATTTGCTCGCGTGCATCCCGGTTGCCGCTTCCATCTCGCGACTGGCGAAAGATACGAGTCCGGCAAGCTTGTCGCGCCGCTCGGGCTCATCGGCGAGGATCCTCAACGCCTCTCGCACCGTCGCAGCCATGAGCGGAGATGGTGCTGTCGAATAGATGAAATTCCGGGCGCGGTTGATAAGGAAATCGCAGATGATTGCCGGTCCAAGGATGAGTGCGCCTGATGCGCCAAGCGCCTTGCCGCAGGTATGCAGGGTAATGCAGTTTTCGGGATGAACGAGACCTTCCGACAGACCGCGCCCGCCCTGGCCGTAGATGCCCGTCGCGTGCGCCTCGTCGATGATAAGAAAACCATCATGCTGCGTTGCAAGATCCATCAGCTCGCGAAGCGGGGCGCGGTCGCCGTCCATGGAATAGAGGCTTTCGACGGCGATCCACGGGCGCCCAGTGCCGCCGGCACGACGCCATGTGCGGATCGCATCGGCGACTGCGTCCACGTCGTTGTGTGTGGTTGCGACCGACGGTGCGCGACTTTTCGAGACCCCCTCATGGGCGCTGGCATGGATCAGCGCGTCGTACACGATGATGTCGTCGCGCTGCGGCAAGGTCGAAAACAGCGCCACATTGGCGGCATAGCCGCTGCCGAAGTAGAGAGCCCGCGCCGCTCGGAAATAAGCGGCTGCCTCCTGCTCCAGCGCCTCATGCTCGGGATGATTGCCGCGAAGCAGCCGCGAGCCCCCTGCCCCGACCGGCACGCCGCGATCCATTGCGTCGCGAAGCGCGTCCTTGAGCCGCATTGAATCGGCCAAGCCGAGATAGTCGTTCGAGGTGAAATCGGTGCCGGATAGCGCGACGAGGCTCCGGCTCCTCCCCTTGCGATCGAGGCCGGCGAGCTTGCGCTCATAGACCGCAAGGCTGGCGGTGGTCATTCCGCTCGCTCCAGTTGCTCGGCCTTCAGCCCCAGGCGACGAAAGAGTGCCGCATCCTGATCCTCGCCGGGATTGTCCGCGGTCAGCAGGGTCTCGCCCACGAAGATCGAGTTGGCGCCCGCAAAGAAACAGAGCGCCTGGGTCTCGTCCGACATGTCCGTCCGACCTGCGGACAGGCGCACATAGGACGTGGGCATCAGAATGCGTGCCAGTGCGACGGTGCGAACGAAATCGATCGGGTCGATCGGCTGAGCATTGGCGAGCCTCGAGCCGGCGATCGGAATCAGCATGTTGATCGGCACGCTCTCGGGGGGCGTCGGCAGGTTTGCAAGCGTGACAAGCATCGAGATGCGATCTTCGGCCGTCTCGCCCATGCCGAGAATACCGCCGGCGCAAACCTTGATGCCCGCTTCACGGACATTGGCGAGGGTCTCCAGCCGATCGGCAAAGCTGCGGGTCGTGATGATTTCGCTATAGAAGCGCTCGGAGGTATCGATGTTGTGATTATAGTAGTCGAGGCCGGCGTCGGCGAGCCTGGCGGATTGCTGCGGCGTCAGCATCCCAAGCGTCATACAGGTCTCCATCCCCAGCGCGCGGACGCCCGCGACCATCGCGACAATCGCATCCATGTCGCGGTCCTTGGGGCTGCGCCAGGCGGCACCCATGCAGTATCGCGTGGCGCCCGCGTCCCTGGCTTTTCGTGCTTCGGTGAGAACGCGCTCGACTTCCATCAGTTTTGAAGCCTTGAGCCCGGTCGGATAGTGGGCGGACTGGCTGCAATAGCCACAGTCTTCGGCGCATCCGCCGGTCTTGACCGAGAGGAGGCGGCTCATCTGCACCGCGTTCGGGTCGAAATTGGCACGGTGGACGCCGTGAGCACGATGGAGAAGGTCGTTGAAGGGCAAATTATAGATAATCTGAGCTTCTGAGTCGGTTGCGAAGTCTAAGGGAGCGCTGTTGCCTTTAATCTCTTGCGTCAAATTCGCTGAGGGGGGCTGCATTGGTTCAAAATCCTCTCGTCATGAAGCTTCGATTCGTAGATAGAAGACAGTTTTATCTATAATTGTCTGAAACGGTATTAGGCAAGCGTGTTTTTCTGCTCATCCGTAATGACCGGAGTTGGCCGCGAAGCAGGCGCTCGTTCGGGCCTGCAGCATCAGGACGTCTGGCCCTGGCTACCGCAACAGCCGGGATCAGGCGCGCCTGCCAGGAGCGAGCCTGCCGTGACTGGCGGTAAGGGTGCCGCAGGACGGTCGACTGAGCTCATCCATTTCGGGCGTTGCAGGCGCTGCAGTGTGGCACCATTGGACCGGGTGTAAACCACGTCGGGCTTTCCGGTCGTCGACACTAGCCGACGATCGCAAACCGCTCGCGGGAGGCATGCTGCAGTCGCCGCGGCGGTCCCCCGATCCATTGCACGTGCCGCTCCAACGCAGTCACGGCATTTTCGACCTTGCCGGCACGAAGAAATGTGAGAATCGTGCGATGATCGTTGTCGACCCGCGGCTCCCAGTCCGTCAGCCAGGTGGCGAACAGAAATCGAGCGCTCGCGGCATGGAGGTCGTCAATGGCGGAGAGCAAGCGCGGCATACCGCAAGGCTCGAGGATGAGCCGGTGGAATCTGCGATTGGCCTCTTCCCAGGTGCGGACATCGCGCGCATTGTCGCCGTCGATCGTCGCCTGTTCGGCTTGATCGAGACGTGACGGCGTGAGGTGTTCGGCCGAGTGGCGCAGTGCCAGACCTTCGAGGGCGGCGCGCATCTTCGCAACCTCCTGCACCTCCTTGAGATCGAAGGAGGCAACACGAACGCCGCGGCGCGGTTCGCTGACGGCGAGGCCTTGGGCTTCCAGGCGGCGCAAAGCCTCGCGTACGGGGACGTGCGACGATCCGAATTCCTCGGCGATATGGTCCTGCTTGAGCTTGGAGCCGGGCGGCAGGGCGCCTGTCACGATGCGCTCTGCGAGCGCGCGACTTATACGGCCAGCTATCGTGTCGTCGTTATGAATAGTCATATTTTAGAGATAGTTCCTGCGCTCGACGCTGTCGAGGTGCGTGCCACGCGTGGCTGTGGATTTGTCTGCGGCATCTATCCGACGGTTTGGAAGACGATGGATCATGACAATCTGGCCGGCAGCATCCTTGGCTGCTGTTGGCGGCGTCGCCAAGCGGTTTCAGGCGTCTCGCGGAGGGGGATTGCACGTATCCTGCGTGGCCGATTGACTGCTCAGCATCGCGGCGGCGATGGTCTTAGAAGCAGCTTTCCAGACATTGAACGGGAGCTCAAGCGTCATTTCGTTTCCGGTCGCTACGCGGCTGCGAGAGGCGTCCGAACGAGAGGGAGTGGCTCGCTGCCGCCACGCGATCGACGAGGTGGGGTCGCCGCTCGCCGGCCGCCACGATTGGCCTGATCCAAGCGGGCGTTGAAGGCCGTTCGCAAGAGATATTCTGCCGCGTTGACCAAATGCGCCCGCCTTGCGGATCCACGGATGTGACCCGATGGAGGGGTCGTGTTGTTGGGAACCGCCACGGTGGTATGCCGGGGCGAGGTGCCGAGGCAAACAGAAGACGGATTGCCGGCCGCAACCGGGCTTCAAGCCGTTGCTGACGGTGAACTCTGGTCGGCACGAGCGAAGACACTTGCGGATTGATGAGGCACGTTCAGGGGTAGTCGCCATAGCGTCCGCCTTGGCGATATACCATGCAATCGTGGTCGGCCTGCGCGAGGCAGTGTGCGCATCCCGGCGCCTTGGGTTGGCTGCGCAGTTTGTGATCGCGCCATCTGCTTGAAGCTGGATAGCGGGCTCGGCAGAAGCTGTTTGCTGATCATCTCAGCTTACATCGATGTCGTTGCGTTGAGCCGGCGTCGCGCGAACGCGGTGCGGCCGTGGGCCTCCCTGGCCCTGGGAGGTTTGAAAGGGATCCGCAATTTCACGTAGGCCGGGTGCCGAATTTGAGGCGCATGTGCAAGCTGCTTTTGGCGAATACTGGCGGTCATCGTGATCCTTTGATGGGACGCTTTTCCTGGCAGGGGCCTCTGGCGCTCAGGCAGACTAGCGCAAGATGTTCGGCGCATAGGCAACGGCATACGATCACCGGGAATGCCTGGGGCATTTCGTTCGCCTGCCGCCAGTGATGAGGTCGACAGTGGGAAACACCGGTTCGTAGGCGTGCATTGGCGAGGCCTCAAGGTAGGGTGAGGCCGTGGCATCGTCGTTGGTTTGCGGCTGGTGTCGGATGGGCTTGGTAGGCTCATTGGTGGCGAGACGGGCGGCTGTCATTGTGCAGTTAGGCAGAGTTCCCCGCGGGGAACATTTGGGGAGCCATCGGTCCTGTGCTGCCGTTGAACGGGGCGCAGGTTCGCCCGACAGCCCGCCACGCTAGGTTTTGCTGGCTGCCGATTTCGCAGATAGCCGGCGGAATGCGGTTGACAAATCACTGTCTCGTCCCCGATTCTATCAATAGTTCACGATGCAGGATCGTTCGCAGGAGGCGAAAGCGGTTCATTTCTGGACCCGATGCCCCCGCAAGGCACCTTTGGCGGCATTTTTCCAGCCTCTGCCGCCGGTCAAAGCAATAAGGTCTAGCGGAAGCGAATGCGGCTTTAATTGCCGTAAGCGAAAATACGCACGCTTAACCAATGGTTTAGTCAACGTAACGCTGACCTCGTCAGCAGGCGCTTCGGAAGCGATCGACGCACGTCGAAAGCACTTTTTCTCCCGGCCGTTTCCACCAGTTCCCCGCCGAAAAGATCTCCACTTCCTGCGGACCGCGATAGCCGGCCGTTTCGAGGGCGCGGCGGATTGCCTTGAGGTCTATGACACCGTCTCCCATCATCCCGCGGTCGAGTAAAAGATCCGTTGTCGGAACCAGCCAGTCGCAGATGTGGTGTGCCAGGATCCGGCCAGACGCGCCGGCGCGCGCGATCTGCTGCTCAAGTTTCGGATCCCACCAAACATGGTAGACGTCGATGGCAACACCGACGCCGTGGCCAAGTAGGTCGCAGATATCGAGCGCCTGCTCGAGCGTATTCACGCAGGCGCGATCGGCGGCATACATCGGATGCAGCGGTTCGATCGCAAGCGGTATGCCGGCGGCGCGCGCATGCGGCAGGATTGCGGCGATACCATCGGCCACCATTTCGCGTGCGTGCGCGAGATCTCGGGATCCTGCAGGCAGGCCGCCAACGACCAGGACGAGGCAGTCCGCGTTGAGAGCGGCAGCCTCATCGATGGCCTTCCTGTTGTCGTCGATTGCTGCGGCGCGTGCCGCAGCGTCGGCCGCGGGGAACATGCCGCCGCGGCAAAGGCCTGTCACCTGCAACTTGTTGTCGGCCACGATGCGGGCGGCTTCCGAGAGGCCGATGGCGTGAACCTGATCGCGCCACGGGGCGATTGCAAGGATATCCTGCTTGAGGCAGGCTTCGACAGCCTGTCTCATGTTATACTGCTCGCGAACGGTCGCGAGATTGATCGAAAGGCCGTCGACTGCCATGCGTGTTTCTCCCTCACCTCGCCGGTGCGAAGTGGATGCCGAGGTGTCTCAAATCCCTGCTGTGGCGAGGATTGTTTTCATTCTGTCGGTGGCGAGGTCCGGGTCGCGCAGGACGCGAGCCTGGTCGGCAAGGCGGAAGAGTTCCGCAAGATGCACCACCGAGCGCGCGCTCTGTTGGCCGCCGAGCATCTGGAAGTGGTTCTGGAAGCCATTGAGATATGCAAGGAAAACGACGCCCGTCTTATAGAACCGCGTCGGCGCCTTGAAGATATGGCGCGATAGTGGCACGGTCGGAGCCAGGATATCATGGAAGCCGACGAGATCGTCTTCGGTAAGCTTTTGTAGGGCTGCGCTCGCCGCAGGTGCGACGGCATCGAAAATGCCGAGCAGCGCGTGTGAGTACCCCTGCTCGTCCCCGGCGATAAGCTCGGCGTAGTTGAAGTCGTCTCCGGTGTACATCTTGACCGCCGGATCAAGCCTCCGGCGCATGACGATCTCCTTTTCCGCTGAAAGCAGAGAAATCTTTACGCCGTCGACCTTGCTTGCATGATCATTGATGATGGCGACCGCCGTTTCCATGGCCTGCATATCATTGCGCGAGCCCCAATAGCCGGCGAGCGCAGGATCGAACATGTGGCCGAGCCAATGGATGATCACTGGCTGGCGAACCTGCTGCAGGATGCGGTCATAGACACGCACGTAATCCTCGGGGCTCTTGGCGGCCGCGGCGAGAGCGCGGCTTGCCATGAGGATGATCCTGCCGCCCTGCTCTTCGACATAGGCGACCTGCTCTTCATAAGCGTGGGTCACATCGTCAATGCTCACCTCCGGACCGGGGGGCAGATGGTCGGTGCCGACCCCGTAGGCGATCAGCGCATCAGGGCGTTTGCGCGCTGCCGATTGGACATTGGCGATCAGTTCCTTGGCGCCCGTCCAGTCTAGCCCCATGCCGCGTTGGGCCGTGTCCATCGCCTCGGCCACACCGAGGCCGAGATCCCACAGGTATTCGCGGAACGCAACCGTGCGCTCCCAGTCGATGTTGCGATCGAGCCAGGGATCGTTGTCGGCCAACGGATCGACCACCACGTGCGCGGCCGCAAAGGCGACGCGGTTGAAGGCGTGCCCGCCGGCCGGGCGTTCCGGTGCGGCAAGCGGTGTGTTGGCGACCGTGTAATCCTGCAGGGTACCGCCGGAAACGGGAAGACGAAGTGTCGCTGCCATGGTCGTCAGGCAACCTTGCGGACGGAGGAGTCGGCGAGCGAGGGGACATCCACCCAGCGGCGTTCCTTCCAGCTTTGGTGTGCCAGTTCGGCAAGTTGAACGCCCTTGGCGCCTTCGCGCAAGGTGAACTTCCACGGTGCATCCTCGACGACGTGGCGCAGGTAGTCTTCCCACTGCGCCTTGAAGCCGTTGTCGAACAGCTGGGTTTCCGGCACCTCGTCCCAAGTCTTGTAGAAGTCGATCGTCTGCGGCTGGTCAGGGTTCCAGACCGGCTTCGGCGTATTGACGCGATGCTGGGTCCAGCACTTCGTCAGGCCGCACACGGCCGAGCCATGGGTGCCGTCGACCTGGAAGGTCACGAGGTCGTCACGACGCACGCGAACTGCCCAGGAGGAGTTGATGTGGGCGACGATCCCCCCTTCGAGCTCGAAGGTCGAATAGGCCGCATCGTCGGCATCGGCCCGGTAGGTCTTTCCATTCTCGTCGACGCGACTTGGGATATGGGTGGATGCATAGCAGCTGACGGCCTTGACCTCGCCGAACAGGTTGTCGAGCACGTAGCGCCAGTGCGGGAGCATATCGAGGATCATGCCGCCACCATCGGCCGCGCGATAGTTCCAGGAGGGGCGTTGCGCCTTCACGCCCCAATCACCCTCGAAGACCCAATAGCCAAATTCGCCGCGCACAGAGAGTATCTTGCCGAAGAAGCCGCTGTCCCTCAGCAATGCGATCTTGCGCAGACCCGGCAGGTAGAGCTTATCCTGCACGACGCCATTCTTGACGCCGCGCTGCTCGGCGAGCGTCGCAACGGAAAGCGCCTCCTCGAGCGTCTCGGAGATTGGCTTTTCGCAATAGACATGCTTGCCCGCCTCGACTGCCTTTTTCAGCAGCGCGACGCGCATTTGCGTCGAGCCCGCATCGAAGAAGATCTTGTTGTTCGGATCCGCAAGGGCGCGATCGAGATCAGTGGTGGTGCGCGTCAGGCCGTGCTTGCGGGCAATCCATTCGATCTTGTCGGCGTTGCGTCCGACGAGGATCGGATCGGGCATCAGGTAGTCGCCGTTGGAAAGCTGGAGGCCCCCCTGCTCGCGGATTGCCAGAATGGACCGCACCAAATGCTGGTTATAGCCCATGCGGCCGGTGATCCCATGCATGATAATGCCAAGCGAAATCGTCGCCATCTGCGTCTTCCTCCCAAGTAAATAACTATTTAGTTACATAAGTGACATGCGCTCCCCATGCTGTCAACCCGGCCCAAGAAACACGGACTTGTCGTGGGACTGAACTCCCCGAAAGTCGCTTGCATGTCGTTGCAGCAATCCTGTAGCGCAATCCCTCCGTTTCGCCCTGAACGCCGAACGCAAACCGCTGGATATCCGTGGCGGAACCCCTTATGCGGTAGGCTAGGTGATTGGTTTGAATTCCGGCAAGTCGAGTATATGAAGGCAATTTCTGGCACCAACCTAGAGCAGGCGAAATCGCACAACCGGCGTGTCGTGATCGAAGCGATCCGAACGAACGGGCCGTTGTCGCGGGCGGCACTGGCTCGGTTGACGGCACTCAGCACGCAGACGGTATCGAACATCGTCGAGGAGCTGGAAGGGTCTGAGTTACTGAAGGCGGAAGCCCCGTTAAAGGCAGCCCGTGGGCAGCCGATCACGCCCTACTCGATCAATCCGAACGGTGCCTATTCCATTGGTCTGGAGCTGGAACGGGATCATGCAGTTGGCGTGCTGACCGATCTTTCGGGACGTGTCCGGGCCCGGATCGAAAAGGCCGTCGACAGACCGACGCCCGGCGAGGCGATGCCGATCCTTGCCGGTATCGCCGACGAGCTGCAACGGAGCTTCCGCTTCGATCGCGCCCGCTTGCTTGGTGCCGGCATTGCGATGCCGGGGCGTTACGCTGCCGAAGGCGTGACATCGCTCAGCCCCGTGACGCTGCCTGGCTGGCAGGATTTTCCCGTGGCCCGGGAACTTGCCGGTCTTGTCGGCGCGCCTGTCCTCATCGAAAACGACGCGACGGCCGCCGCGATTGGCGAGCGGCTCTACGGTGTTGCGCGCGGGCTAAGCAGCTTTGTCTACCTGTTTCTCGGCGGGGGCATTGGTGCTGGCATGTTTCTCGACGGCCATCTCTACAAAGGAAGCGGCAGCAATGCCGGCGAGATCGGCCATATGATCGTGGTCCCCAATGGTCTGGCCTGCGTGTGCGGCAAGCGTGGTTGTCTGGACCGCTACGTCTCGCTCGGCTCGGCCTACGAATATCTCGACATTCGTGATTTCGAACAGCACGATCCCGAAACTCTTGCCGCCCTTATCGAGAAAGGGAACACTCGGATTGATGCCTGGGCAGAGGCTGCCGCCGAACCCATGCGTCAGACAATCGATTTTCTCGAACTGGCCTTCGACCCGCAGACGATCGTGCTTGGCGGTTCGATGCCTCCCTCGCTGCTGCAGCGCCTCGTTCGTCAACTCGAACCCTTGCATACGCCAGTTAATCCCGGGGCGGAGCGGAACCTGCCCCGCATTATGATCGGTGCGACTGGCAGAGACACGGCGATCTTGGGCGCTGCGGCACTGCCGATTTTTTCGGAAACGAACCCCCAGTTCGATGTCCTTCAAAAGCCTCTAGGCTGATAGCCTCACGGATAGGCGTAGAGGACCGGCATCAGTCCCGAGACCGCCTTGAAGCGCTCCCAGGATTTGTCGACCGGTTTCGTCCAGGCGCTCTCGGCAAGAGCCGAGATCCGCGGAAACACCAGGCGGTCGAAGACGGCACGATCGGTCATCGGTTCCGACCAGATGCAGGCCTGGATGCCGCGCAGCTTCTTCTTCTGCTCGTCGCTCCAGCCTTCCACCGGATCGAAATTGTAAAGCTTCTCCGGCTCCGACCACCCGGCCCAGCTGGCGCCCGGCTCATCCCAATCGGGACTGTTGGCCATGTCGAGGTAGTAGACCTGCCCAGGGCAGACGACCATTTCGTAGCCTTGACCGGCGAGCGCTGCCGAGACTTCGACGCTTCGCCAGCCGCAGAGATAGCTTTTTGCCTTGTCGATGACGTTGCCATGCGCGGCCTCCTCCCATCCGCCGGTAATGCAGCCTTGCTCGGCAAGAAAGGTCTGGATCCGCGCGAGGAACAAAGATTGCAAAGCGGCGGCCCCAGAGCCGTCGATATCATCGGCGCCGTGCGTATTGGTGATGACGTTGAGGCGCTTGGCATGCGCGTCGGCAATGGCGTCTCCGCCGATCTGGCGCAGTCGCGCCAAGGCTTCCGGCGAGCCCGACCAGGCGCCAAGGGGCACCTCGTCGGCGCCGATATGGATCGTCTTGAAGGGGAAGAGTTCGATCAGCTCGCGGAAGATGGTTTCCAGAACCTCATAGGTCTTCTCGCGGGCCGGGTTCACGCAGTTATCAGGGAAGCCCTGGACCGAATAGTAGCTTCCGGCTTCCTGCGGGTCGCGAAGTTCCGGGATCGCCTGCTGCATGGCGTAGCAATGTCCAGGCACGTCGATCTCCGGCACGACCTCGATGCCGAGCGCCTTGGCGTGTGCCACGATCTCGCGAACCGCAGCCTTGGTGTAATAACCGCCGGTGCGGGCTGCGCTGGAACCGAGCAGCGGCGGAATGGCAAGGCCATGTCCGCGCCAGGCGCCGACCTCGGTCAGGGCTGGATAGGCGTCGATTTCGACGCGCCAGGCCTCGTCGTCCGAAAGGTGCCAATGAAAGCGGTTGACCTTGTTCCAGGCGAGGATACTGAGCAACTTCTTGATTTCGGCCGTGCCATAGAACTGTCGGGCGACGTCGAGATGCAAGCCCCGCCATCCCATGGATGGCTCGTCGCGGATCTCGCCTTCAAGCGGGAAGCGGAATGCCTGCGGATAAAGGTGCGCGCCGCGCCAAATCTGCCCCAGAGTGATCAGGCCGTAGAGCAAGCCCGTTTGCGTGCTGGCGGAAATGCGAACGATATCGCCGGCGAAGGAAACGCCATAGGCCTCCGCAGCGAAGCCGTCGATCACATCAAGCATGACAGGCATTCCGCCTTCGGAGGCAGGACGAACAATCCCCTCGACGGCAAAGAGCTGTTCGACAAGGTCGGTAAAGGCAGCCGCTGCGGCAATGGCCTGGGGATTGCTGGCGTTGAGCGCGAACCCCGAAGGGACCGAACGCTTGCCCGACACCGACACCTCGTGCGGCCACGGCACGATCGCAACAGGTACCGGTGGATTGGCCGGCACGGGATAGATTTCTGCGCCACGCTTCAATGGCGCATTGTTGGCGAGCGATCGGGTCGGCTCCACCGATAGCGCAAGCGTGCTGCCGTTGGCAAACGCCACATAGGCGCCGGTTGCCCCATCCGTCCAATGTTGAAATGGCCAGCTGAGGGAGGAGATGGTCAACGTCCATGTCTTGCCGGACTCAAGCTCGAAATTTTCGGGCGGCAGAAATTCAGTGAAGTTCGATAGCCGGCGACCGATCGTGCCACCCTCGATCTGAACTGCTGGATCGACCCGTCCCGGTCCGCTGATGCAGAGCGTGAAATCGGCAATCGACTTCGACGAAAGGTTCTTGAGTGTGAGCGTGTAGGCCTGGGCTCGTTCTTCCGAAGCGGGCAGCCATGAGCTTTCGAGCCGCAGGGCGGGTTGGCGCTGTATCGACATGATCATCTCTTGATAGCGTTGCGGGGGATTAGGTTCTGAGCATTCCGGCATAGACGCCGGGAGCGGAATTGGGGATCGGCATGGCGCCCACCGCCTTCTCGTAGAAGGCGGCAGGCCCGACATCGCCTATAATGGCGTATCCGTAGCCCATGGTTCTGAGATCGAAGAGGCTGGCAAGCAGCAAGGCATGTCCGATCCCCAGCCCGCGCGATCCTTGCTCGACGCCGGTCGGTCCAAAAAAGCTGCGCGCAATGGATTCATGGCAGGCAAAGCCGACCAGGTGCTGGTCACGGATTGCGATAAAGCAGGTTGGCGGCTGGCGGGTCAGTGCGACTGCCGTTTCGCTCGCCCAGCCGTCGCCAAATTCCTCAGCGACCCATTTGGTCACGAGTTTGGCTTCCGGTGCGAGTGGGCGCCGGATCGTCACGCCAAGATCCTTCATCCTGGCGGTGAGATCGGTATTCGGCTCGAGGACCGATAGATTGACGAGATAGTCCAAGGTTGCCTCCCTTAGTTCGATGCAGCCAGTGGGCGGATGAAATGGTTTGGTCCGACCTGTTCGACGGCCGTCGACGGCGGCCGGCTCAGGGCACGGACCTTTTCGGCCTGCTCGAGAAAGCGAGCACTTCCTCCGGTGACGAACGGCTTGCCGCCATCGGGTACGGCCGACAGCAGCAGTTGCGTGTATCGGTGCCGTGGATTGCTGATGACCGCGTTCGTATTCCCCCACTCGACCATTTGACCGGCAAACATGACGACAATTTCCTCAGCGACATGCGCGGCCGTCGCTATGTCGTGTGTGATGTAGAGAAGCGCGAGGTTCTTTTCACGCTTGATGCGCGCAAGAAGCTCGAGAATTCCCATGCGGATCGACACGTCGAGCATGGAGGTTGGTTCGTCCGCCACAAGCACGCCCGGCTGTACCGCGAGAGCACGCGCAATATTGACGCGTTGCCGCTGGCCGCCCGAGAGCTCGTGCGGAAATTTCCGTTTTGTGAGTGCAGGATCAAGTCCGACATCGGCAAGGAGCGTCGAGACCGCATCCGACAGGGCTGCCTTGCCCTCGGCGTGCTTGTGCAGGATGAGCGGTCGCGACAGGTGGTGCTCGATCGAAAAGACGGGATTGAGCGACGAGAATGGATCCTGAAACACCATCTGGACCTCCCGGCGGTAAGCGCGCTCATCCGCAACGGGGCCGACATCGGTGAAATCGCGTCCCCTGAACCAAAGCTTGCCTGTCGTCGGCTGATCCATGCGCGCGATGATGCGGGCGCACGTGGTCTTGCCGCAGCCAGACTCCCCGACCAGCGCAAGAGCCCTGCCGGGATTGAGCGATAGCGAGATCCCGCGCAAAGCGTGAACAGGGCCGAAGCGGCGTTCGATATCGGTCAGACGGATCACCGGCTCGGACAAAGCCGTAGACAGTTGAGGGCTCGTGCTCATGCGATCGCTCCCGCCAGGTGCCGGCCCGGGAGCTGCGGTATGGCGTTCCATAGTTTGCGGGTATAGTCGTGAACCGGCGCCTGGCTGACCTGCCTGACGTCACCGACCTCGACGAGTTCGCCTTTCAGCATGACCCCGATCCGGTGGCAAAGCTGTGCCATCAGGTGCAGGTCGTGGGTGATGAACAGTACCGAGAAGCCGTAGGTTCGCTGCAGGTCGATGACCTGCTCGAGGATTTCCCGCTGCACCACGACGTCGAGCGCGGTCGTCGGCTCGTCCATGATGATCAGTTCCGGCCTCAGCGCCAGGCAGATGGCAATGACGATTCGCTGCCGCATGCCGCCGCTGAACTGGTGCGGATAGTCGGAAAGGCGGCTGGTGGGAATACCAACCAGTCTGAACATCGCTTCGGCCTGTTGGCGCGACTGGTTTTTCGAGCAACCGGTGTGTCGATGCAGCACGTCATGAAACTGTGCATCGATGCGCACCAGCGGGTTCAGCGAGTTCATGGCGCTCTGGAACACCATGCCGACGCGTTTCCAGCGGATCTTCTGCATCTCCACCTGGGGCAACTGCAAAAGGTTCTGCCCATCCAGAAGGATTTCGCCGCTGGCGACCCAGGCCGGCGGTTTCGACAGGCGCGTGATGGCATAGGCGATTGTGCTTTTTCCGCAGCCGGACTCGCCGGCAAGGCCGAACAGCTCGCCTCGGCCGATGCTGAAGGACACATCCTTCACCGCTCGGAACTCGCCCTTGTCGAGCAGATAGTCGACGTTGAGGTCGCGGATCTCAAGGAGATCATTGCTCATCTGGCAGCCTCCAGATTGCGATTGCGTGCACGATTGAGCCTGAGCCAGCGGCTGAGTGCCGGGCCGGAGCGAAGCTGCGGATTGGCGATCTCGTCAAAGGTGAAGTTGACAAGCGCCAGGCCGAGGCCAATCAGCGCGATGCCGGCGGCCGGCGCTCCGATATCCCACCACGCGCCAAGGATGATCGCCGACGAGTTCTGCGCGTTGTAGAGCATGGTTCCCCAGCTCACCTGCAAGGGGTCGCCGAAGCCGAGATATTCCAGCGTCGTCTGTGCGACGATGGCGTAGATGATGCTGCCGACGAGGTTGATGCCGATAAGCGGCAGCAGGTTCGGCAGGAGCTCCACGAAGACGATACGCCAGCCCGGTTCGCCGATCATTCGCGCAGCCGTGACGAAATCGCGGGTCCGCAGCGCAAGCGTTTGCGATCGGGTCATACGCGCTCCCCAGGGCCAGGACGTCAGAGCGATGATTGCCATGATCGCGAGCGGCCCGACTGTGCCGGCAAACGATGCAAGCAAAATGAGGAGCGGTATGTTCGGTATGACAAGGACGGCATTCGTCGCGAGGTCGAGTGCGGCGTCCGTGCGGCCGCCGACATAGCCGGCAATCAGGCCGATCACCGTGCCAAGAACCGTGATGGCGATACCTGTCGCAAAACCGACTGCGATCGATGTGCGCGCGCCCCAGACGAACTGCGTGTAGACATCACGGCCCATCTTCGTCGTGCCCATGACATGCTCGATAGTGGGCGGCTGATGCGACCGGCCAACACGTGCGCTCGGGTTCGCCGGTGCAATGACCGGCGCCAGGATCGCCATCAGGCAAAGTGCCAAGATGATGACGAGACCGACGATCGCCTTGCGCTGCTGGCGGATCAGTTTCAGTGCAGCATTCATTCGGCGGCCTCCCGCAATCTGGGGTCAACGAGACCATAAATGATGTCGACGAGGAGGTTGGCTCCGAGCGTTGCCAGCGTCATTAATAGTAGCTGCCCCTGGATGACGGGATAGTCGCGGGCGACGCTTGCGGTAAACAAGGTGAGGCCTAGACCCGGATAGTTGAAGACGATCTCGGTAACGATCGATCCGCCGAAGACGGCGCCGAGCATCAGCGCAAGGTTCGTCAGCACCGGGAGCATGGCGTTTCTTGCACCGTAACTGAACATCACTGTCATCGAGGTCAATCCCTTGGCACGACCCATGGTGACGTAGTCTTCGCCAAGCACGGAGATCATCGACGATCGCATCGTCGTCTGGAATTCCCCGATGAGATAAGGCGACAGTGTCAGCACCGGCATGATCGCGTGAAAGAAGACGCTTCCGACGAAAGCGAAATTCAATCCGGGGTCCAGGCCCGGATCGTAGGCATAGCCGACGGGAAACCAGCGGAGCGACACGCCGAACACGAAGAGCGTCGTCAGTGCGACGATCACCGGCGGAACGGCGATCATGACGACCGACAGGGGTGAAACGATCGTGTCGAAACGGCCGCCGCGCCGCCACGCGGCCACCGCGCCAAGCGTCACGCCGATTAGCAAGGAAAACAGGATCGCCGTGATGACGAGGAAGGCGGTCCACAGGGTCGAGCGAGCGAGCACCTCGACGACGGTCTGCGGATAATATTTCACCGAAACCCCGAGATCGAGTGTTGCCAAACCTTTCAGATAGTCAACGAATTGGGTGGTGATCGGCGCGTTGATCGCCCCGAAGCGCGCCTTTATCGCTTCGATCGCGGCGGGTGTGGCGCGAGAGCCGAGCTGGGCGATCATCGCGTCGACAGGCGTCCCCGGCATCAACCGGGGAACCGTGAAGTTCATGACAATCGCAAACACCAGCGCGATCGCGTAGACGCCAAGGCGTCGAGAGGAAATATGCATCCTGTCGCTTCCCTAGCCGAGCTTATTGCACGGGCTTCAGACGCAGCAGGTGCACGAGACGCATACGGTTGTTGTCATGGTTTTCCGGGTTCATGACGGGTTCCTTGTCCGTCACCCAGCCGGTGAAGCGCTTGGTCGAATACTGATACCATGTGGGGCCGTTGAACACCGGCACCATCGGCATGTCGTCCGCGACGATCACCTGGATCTCATCAAAGAGCTTCCGGCGTTCGTCATCGCTCGTTGCCTTGCGGTAGGCGTTGAACGCCTCGTCCAGCTTCGGATTGGAGTAGCGCGTCGCCGCGCTCGTGATGCGACCGGCAAAGGCCGTCGACATCGACTGGTAGTAGCCGCGGAAGGGTGTCGAGCCGTCGGCGCGGGAATTCAAGGCGACATCGAAGCTGCCGTCGAGCAACTGCTTCTGCCACTGCTCGTACTCCGGCGTTGCCACCGATACGTTGAGGCCGGCCGCACGCAGCCCTTCCGCGGCAATCTGCGCATCGTCGATCCAGTCGGTCCAGCCGTTGGGGATGATGATCGTGAAGGCGATCGGCTGCCCGCCCGGCGTCGTCCGGAAGTTGTCGGCGCCCTTCTTGTAGCCGGCGTCGTCGAGCACCTTGTTTGCCTTGTCGACATCATAGGCCATCCACTCGTCGGCGGCACCTTCGGCTGCCTTGTTGCGCCAGGCTTCGAAGCGCGGCGGCAGGCCGCTTGCATGCTGGCTGGCGACCGGATAGCCGAAGCCCGCGACATCGACCATCGAAGCGCGATCCATGGCGAGGCTGAAGGCGCGGCGGAAATTGAGATCGTTGAAAGCCTGAGCGTTTGCGCCATTGCCGGTCTTCAGGTTCATCTGGAACGCAACGGTTTCGGCCGGCGGCTGCCAATAGCCGTTGTTCTTGGGATCCAGCGCCACGAATGTCTTGTCGATCTGCGGCAGGAACGAACCGATCCAGTCCATCGTGCCTTCCGGTAGTAGTGCCAGCATCTGATCATTGCCCGATATCTGCGGGAGTTTCAGGCAATCGACATGCAGCGAGGCTGCATCCCAATAGTTCGGATTGCGGCACTGTTCGTAGACTTGTGGCGTGAAACGGCGGATCTCCGTCATCGGGCCGGAGCCGACCGGGTTCTCGTTCTTGAAGGCGACCGGATCGGCGACGTCCTTCCAGATGTGTTCCGGCACGACAGGGAAATCGGCAAGCGATTCGGGGAACTCGGTATTGACGTCCTTGAGGTTGATCTTGACTTCGCTTGGCGACGGCGCCTCGACCGACGCGACTGTCTCACCGACGCCGACGGTATCGGTCGCCGGGTTCTTGAGCATCAGTTCCAGCGTGTACTTGACGTCCGCTGACGTTAACGGCTGGCCGTCCGACCATTTGACGCCATCGCGCAAGACATAGGTGATCGACTTGAGGTCGTCGGAAAACCTGTAGCTTCTAGCCAGCCGGAAAATGGGTTTGCCGCCGTCATCGGCATTGAAGATCACCAGCGGCTCGTAGATGAAATCCATCGTGCTCTGGCGTCGGCCTGCGAGGTCGAAGGGATTGAAATTCCTGACCCAGCTCGTCTGCTCCTCGATATGCATCGACAGCGTTGTCTCAGCGTTCGCCGGCGTTGCGAGGACGCCTCCGCAGGTCATGAAAGAGACTGCGAGGCCAGTCGCAGACAAAAGGATAGCGCGGCGCGAAAACGCGCAATAACGCCTTGTTTTCATGGTCTTAAGTTCCCTCTTTTGAGCTTGATTTTATTTAGTCAATCAATTTGATTTAATCAAACTACGATTTTTCGCATCGGTCAATCCGAGGCGCGGAAAATTATTCGCGGGAACCACAAGTGGCGGTGGAATGCGTTAAAGAATGGAGGAAGAAGCCGCGTGGAGGGCGCCACAGGCAAGGTGAACGATGCTTCACGACCGGTGGAGTTTACGCCGGCCTGACGGCGTCCGGATGGGCTGCCTTGAAGGCCGGCAGTGCATTGCACGCATCGGCAATGCGCGCGACGCGGGGAAACGCCGACATTTCGATCCCCCAGCGACGGGCGTTGTAGACCTGCGGCACGATGCAGAAATCGGCCATTGTCGGCGTGTTGCCAAAGCAGAAGCGGCCCGTCGTCGGATTGTCAAGCATCTGCTCGAGTGCGCGTAGTCCGTTGCCCATGAACTTGATCATCCATTCCGTTCGCGCGCCCTCATCGCCGGTAAGGCGGGCGACGTGGGAGACGACGTTGAGGTTGCAGATCGGATGGATATCCATCGCAACGGCATAGGACAGCGCCCTCACCCGTTGCCGCCCCATGACGGTATCGGGCAGGAACCGGCCTTCTGGTCTTGTCTCGGCAAGGTATTCGATGATGGCCAGCGATTGGGTCAGCGTATGCCCATCGATGCGCAGGCTCGGAACCAAGCCCTGGGGATTGATGCTCAGATAATCAGGATCCCTGTGAGCCGAGGCGAGCAGGTCGATCGGTACGGTATCATAGGCAAGCCCCAGCGTTCGAAGGGCGATGCGGACCCGATAACTCGCCGAGGAACGCCAGTAGTCGTAGAGCACGATCTCTGTCATTGGCGCTCATCCCCACTGTAGCGCTGCACCATCTGCTCGATCGCGCCGAAAATCGATGCACCATGCTTGTCGTTCATCTCGATGCGTACGGTATCGCCGAAGTGCAGGTAGGGCGTCCTCGGCCCGCCGAGCTCGATCGTTTCGATCATCCGGATCTCGGCGATGCAGGAATATCCATTGCCGCCTTCGGCGATGGGCTTACCGGGGCCGCCATCACGCTTGTTGGAGACAGTCCCGGAACCGATGATCGAGCCTGCGGTCAAAGAGCGTGTCTTCGCCGCGTGCGAAACGAGCTGCCCGAAGTCGAATGTCATGTCGACGCCGGCATTGGCGCGGCCAAATGGAACGCCGTTCAGACTGACCAGCAGCGGAAGATGGAGCTTGCCGTCCTGCCAGGCGTCGCCGAGCTCGTCTGTCGTCACGGCCACGGGTGAAAAGGCCGATGAGGGTTTCGATTGGAAGAAGCCAAATCCCTTGGCGAGTTCATCGGGAATAAGGCCCCGCAACGAGACATCATTGACCAGCATCACTAGCCGGATTGCGTTGCGCGCATGTTCGGGCGTCGCGCCCATCGGCACGTCGTCGACAATGACGGCCACCTCGCCTTCCATGTCGATGCCAAAGCTCTCGTCGGCGGCAAGGATCGGATCGCGAGGTGAAAGGAAGCTATCGGAACCCCCCTGGTACATCAGCGGATCGGTCCAGAACGTGCGCGGCATATCCGCGTTCCTGGCTCGACGCACCAGTTCGACATGGTTGACGTAGGCCGATCCATCCGCCCATTGGTAGGCGCGCGGCAGCGGCGAATGCACATGCCGTTGGTCAAAGGGCCGAGATAGCTCTGAGCCGGCTTCCAGTCGCTCGGCAATGCGGGCAAGCCTGGGCGCGGCGGCCGGCCAGTCGTCCAGCGCTGCCTGCAGCGTGCGGGCGACCTCGCCGGCATCGGCAAAGCGTGTCAGGTCTCTGGAGACGACGATCAGCCGGCCGTCCCTTGAAGTGTCTTTGAGTGTGGCGAGTTTCATGGGATCTGTCCGAGTTCGGCTCACTTAATGCCCGGTGTTCCATCGAAGCGCCTTTCCAGGCCATCCCAGCAATCGATGTAATCGTCCTGCAGCGTCTCCAGTTCAGCCGCATATTTCGTCAGCTGCTGCGGGAAACGGGTCTCGAACATGAACGCCATCGTGTGATCCAGCTTGACCGGTTTCAGTTCCGTGTTGGACGCCTTTTCGAAGCCTGATGCATCCGGCCCATGCGGCAGCATCATATTGTGCAGGCTCATGCCGCCCGGAACAAAGCCTTTTTCCTTGGCGTCATATTGTCCATGGATCAGGCCCATGAACTCGCTCATGATGTTGCGATGGTACCAGGGCGGTCGGAAGGTGTGTTCGGCAACCAGCCAGCGCGGCGGAAAGATCACGAAGTCGACGTTCGCCGTGCCCTCTTCGCCGCTCGGTGCCGTCAGCACCGTGAAGATCGATGGATCCGGGTGATCGAAGAGAATGGCGCCGACCGGGGAGAAGGTGCGCAAGTCGTATTTGAATGGCGTATAGTTTCCATGCCACGCTACGACGTCGAGCGGCGAATGCCCGATCTCCGTCACATAGAACTTGCCGCACCACTTCACATGCACCCGGCACGGTGTCTCTTTGTCCTCGAAGGCTGCAACCGGGGTCTTGAAGTCGCGCGCGTTTGCCAAACAGTTGGCGCCGATCGGCCCACGATCCGGCATGGTGAACTTCGCGCCGTAGTTTTCGCAGATGTAACCGCGCCATTCGGGTCCCCCGCCGAGACGCGCGACCTTGAACATCATGCCGCGGGGTACGAGGCAGATCTCCGCAGGCTCGACTTCCATCACGCCCATCTCGGTGAAGACGCTGATGGCGCCGAGTTGTGGAACAATGAGCAGTTCGCCATCGGCATTGAAGAAATAGTCATCGACCATGTCATCGTTGAAGGCATAGGCATGCGCAGCCATGCCGACCTGGGTCATGACATCGCCGGCCGCCGTCATCGTTCGGATTCCGGCAAGAAAGTCCGTGCGTACTGTCGGTGTCGGGACCGGATCCCACCGCAGCTGACCAAGTGGCAAGGAGTGATCATCGAGACATGGCGCCGATTTCCAGAATGGACAGCGCGCATTGGCAAATCTGCGGGCGTGACGCACGCTTGGCCTGATGCGGTAGAGCCAAGAACGCTCGTTCGTCCCGCGCGGAGCGGTAAACGGTGAGCCCGAAAGCTGTTCTGCGTAGAGACCATAATTGCATTTCTGCGGACTATTCTGGCCCTGCGGCAGTGCCCCGGGAAGCGCCTCCGTCTCGAAGTCGTTACCGAACCCCGGCATGTAGGCGAGCGCGGCGGCTGCGGCCCGTGCACGTGGTGCTTCGGTCGTGTCCATGCTTGCATCTCCTCCACTGATATAGTTACAAACGTAACCGTCGATTTTGTAACTATCAAGGAGCGGAACATGGCGGGCGGATTCGAGCTGGACGGCTTCATTCCCTACCGGCTCAACCGGGCATCGGAACTGATCAGCCTGTCATTCGCCCGGCGGTACAAGGAGGAGTTCGATCTGACCCGGCCGGAATGGCGGACATTGGCAGCGCTTGGCAGCGTCGGCGTGATGACGGCAAAGGACGTTGGTGCTCATTCGCACATGCACAAGACGAAGGTGAGCCGGGCCGTTCGCGCGTTGGAACAGCGCCACTGGTTGAAGAGAGTTCCAAGCGACATCGACCGACGCTTCGAGCAGATCGAACTCACGGCGCTTGGCCGCCAATACTATCAGAAGATCACACGCCTAGCGGACAAATACCAAGAGACGGTGCGCCTCATGCTCGGCGAAGAGGCGATCCGGCATCTCGATCTTGCGCTCGCGGCGATCGAGGCCTCTGCAGGGCTGCGACGTAAATCGAAATGAACTATGAGCCAGTCAACGGATAGCCCTCGAAGGTCTTCAAGGTATTGAGGACAATCGAGGTCTTCACGTGCTGGACGGATTCGTGCGGCAGAAGCACGTCGTTGACGAAGCGTGAAAGGCCGGCAAGACCACGGGTTGCGACCTTGAGATGATAGTCCATTTCGCCCGTTAGCGCATAGGCCTCCAGGACCTCCGGAAGACCATTGACCAATTGCGCAAAGCGGCGGGCGTTGTCGCGATTGTGCGTCGCCAATGTAACCGAGATGACGACCAGCAGGTTGAGCCCCAACCTCTCCGGATCGAGATTTGCCTGATAGCCGCGAATGAAGCCCTCGGCTTCCAGCCGCGTTCGTCGTCGCGAACATTGCGAGGCTGAAAGGGCGATGCGTTCGGACAGTTCGATATTGGTCAAACGTCCGTCGCTTTGAAGCTCGGCGAGGATCTTGAGATCGAATCCATCCAGTTGCTCAGGCATTGTATGAAATGTCCATTATGTGCGTGTTCCGTGCGTATAATTTGCCTGACGCGCTCACAATGCAAGCACATTGCATCGAAGCAGGGCCATAATTGCATCAAATTGCTACAGCCGCAGGAGCAGCAAATGGGCCCGTATCCACACGACGCACCGCCGTCTCAGATTACCCCGGACAACCCCGCAGGAACGGATGGGTTTGAATTCGTCGAGTTTGCGCATCCTGAGCCGGAGAAGCTCGCGGAACTGTTCACGCGCATGGGATATCAGGCTGTCGCAAAGCACAAGACCAAGAACATTACCGTATGGCGTCAAGGCGACATCAACTACATCGTCAATGCCGAACCGGGCAGCCATGCCATGCGCTTCGTCGACAATCATGGTCCTTGCGCTCCGTCGATGGCATGGCGTGTTGTCGATGCCAAGCATGCATTCGAGCACGCCGTTGCCAAGGGCGCGACCCCTTATGAAGGGGATGACAGGACCCTTGATGTGCCGGCGATCGTCGGTATCGGAGGATCGCTTCTCTACTTCGTGGAGCGCTACGGTGCGAAAGGCTCGGCTTACGACCTGGAGTTCGACTGGCTGGGCGAGCGTGATCCGCGGCCAAAGGGCGTTGGCTTCTTCTACCTCGACCACCTGACCCACAACGTCTATCGCGGCAACATGGACAAGTGGTGGGATTTTTATCGGGAACTCTTCAATTTCAAGCAGATACACTTCTTCAACATCGACGGCCGCATCACTGGGCTGATGAGCCGAGCAATCACCTCGCCCTGCGGCAAGATCCGTATTCCGCTCAATGAATCGAAGGACGAGACCAGCCAGATCGAGGAATATCTGAAGAAGTACAAGGGTGAAGGCATCCAGCACATTGCTGTCGGCACCGACGCCATCTACGAGGCGACGGACAGCCTCGCCGAGAATGGCCTTCGCTTCATGCCCGGCCCGCCCGAAACCTACTACGACATGTCATGCGAGCGCGTGCACGGACATGACGAACCGATCGACCGGATGCGCAGACATGGCATTCTCATCGACGGCGAAGGCGTGCTCGATGGCGGCACGACAAAGATATTGCTGCAGATCTTCTCGAAGACCGTGATTGGCCCGATATTCTTCGAGTTCATCCAACGCAAGGGCGACGAAGGCTTTGGCGAGGGCAACTTCCGGGCGCTCTTTGAATCCATCGAAGCCGACCAGATACGCCGCGGCGTGATCAAGCCGGCTGCCGCCTAGCGGTTGACGTAACTGCGAAATCAATGGCCGTCGGGGGCAACAGCCTCCGGCGGCACCGTTTCGAGCAGGTTCTTCCGATGAAAGATAAACAGGCCGGCGATGACGATGATCGTTGCGCCTGTGATCACGTAGAGATCCGGAACGTCGCCGAAGAACAGGTATCCCAGCGCAATTGCCCAGATCAGCAGGCTGTATTGCAGCGGTGCCAGCAGTGACGCTGGGGCGAGCTTGAGTGAACGTGTGATCAAAAGGTGGGCGCAGGAGGCAACGACGCCAAGCGCAAGCATCCCACCGAGTTCGACCTGCGTGGTTGGCTGCCAGGTGCCGATTGATAGCACCGCACCGACGAGGAGGGCGGCGATCATTTGCCATGTCACGAGCGTCGTGTCGCTGGTGTTGCGCAGATATCGGTTCAGAACCAGGGCCACCGCAAAGGACAGGCTGCCGACAATGCCGAAAAGCGAGGGCAGCGACAACATCGCCGAGGATGGCCGCAGCGCGATCACCACGCCGCAGAACCCGACGAAGACTGCGAGCCAACGGCGCCAGCCGATCCGCTCGTTGAGGAAGAAATGCGAGAGCGCGGCGACATAGATCGGTCCGGCCATGTAGAAGGTCATCACGTCAGCGAGCGGCAGGTAGGCGACGGCGGCGTAAAACAGGCCGACATCGAGTGTCGCCAAGAGCACGCGCAGGACCTGCAGCCCCTTCAGCTCTACCTTGACAAGCTGGGCAGGACCTTGCCGAGCGATAAGCGGCCCCAGAATGATGAAACTTCCGAGTGAGCGGATGAGCAGCACTTGCCCGACAGAGAAGTTTGTCACCAGCCACTTACCCATCGCGTCGTTGAGGGCGAAGAGAAAGTCCCCGAGCAGCATCAAAACAACGCCCATCAGTACGAAGTTCTTGAAGGCAGTCGCGGTAGGCTGCGGTTGCATGTCGGATTCCCGTCGTCGGCCGCCGCCTCGTTGCGGCAGGCGTGGCGTCGCGCATATGGTCTGGGGTGTCAAGTCGTTGCGGAGGCTATTGCGACTTGCCGCGGAGCATTTCTATGATCGCCGAGAAATCGCGGCCGCCGTTCCCCTGTTTCTCGAAAAGGGCGTAAAGCTGGGAGGCTTCCGCCCCAAGCGGCGTCGATGCACCGGTGGAAAGTGCCGCCTCCTGCGACAGCCTCAGATCCTTCAGCATCAGTGCGGCCGCAAAGCCCGGCTTGTAGTCGTTGTTCGCGGGCGACGTCGGCACCGGCCCCGGGACTGGGCAATAGGTGCTGATAGACCAGCATTGTCCCGACGAGGTCGAGGCGACGTCGAACAGTGCTTGATGCGAAAGGCCGAGCTTCTCGCCGAGTGCGAAGGCCTCGCAGACACCGATCATCGATATGCCGAGGATCATGTTGTTGCAGATCTTGGCCGCCTGTCCGGCACCCGCCTCGCCACAGTGAACGATTTTCTTGCCCATCGCTTCCAGGATCGGCTTGGCCTTCGCAAAGGCGTCGTCGGAACCTCCAGCCATGAAGGTCAGCGTACCAGCCGCGGCCCCGCCGGTGCCGCCGGAAACCGGGGCATCGAGGGAAAGGCAGCCGGCATTGCTTGCCATTTCGTGCGCCTTGCGGGCGCTATCGACGTCGATCGTGGAGCTGTCGATCACAAGCGTACCGGCGGGAATGGAGCGAAGGATATCAGTCCAGGCGCTGAGCACGTGCTTGCCCTGCGGCAACATCGTCACGACGATCTCCGCGTCCGAGACAGCCTGGCTGATATGGCTCGCGGCCGTCACGCCATGTGCTTGCGCGGCCTGCAGGACAGGGGCTGCCAGATCGAAACCCGTGACCTGATGACCCGCCTTGACGAGGTTGGCGGCCATCGGCCCGCCCATGTTGCCGAGCCCGATGAAGGCGATCCTTGCCATGACATTCTCCTATCTGTTGTCTTCCAGGATCATGGCCGCCGCTTTTTCGGCGATCATGATCGTCGGCGAATTGGTGTTGCCCGACGTGATCGTCGGCATCACGGAGGCGTCAGCGATCCGAAGCTTCGACAGAGCCCTGAACTTCAGACGGGGATCGACGACACTTTCGCGATCCGAGCCCATCCGACATGTTCCGACGGGATGGAAGATCGTGGTGCCAATGTCGCCGGCCGCCTGCGTCAGTTCAGCATCCGTGCGGTAGCTCGGGCCGGGCTTGAACTCCTCCGGATTGAACCGCGCGAATGACGGCTGTGCTACGATTTTCCGCGTCAGGCGTATCGAACGGATAGCTATGTCGCGATCGCGTTCGGTCGAGAGATAGTTCGGGCTGATCGTCGGTTGGGCGGCAAAATCCGGGCTCGCCAGATGCACCGAACCACGGCTCTCCGGCCTCAGATTGCAGACGCTCGCTGTGATGGCCGGGAACGGGTGGACTGGATCGCCGAACTTGTCGAGCGACACTGGCTGCACGTGATATTGAAGATCGGGCGTCTCCTTGTCGGGACCGGAGCGGGTAAAGACGCCGAGCTGGCTGGGTGCCATTGCCATCGGTCCTGAACGCCTGACGAGATATTCCAGGCCGATCGCCGCCTTACCGATGAGCCTTGTTGCCTTCTCGTTCAACGTCGGAACGCCGGTGACTTTGTAGGCCATCCGAAGCTGCAGGTGATCCTGCAGGTTCTCGCCGATGGCCTTCACCTCGATGGCGACCTCGAGGCCCGCATTCTTGAGCACCTCACCGCGGCCAAGGCCCGACAATTCCAGAATATGCGGTGAACCGATCGCGCCGGCTGCCAGGATCGTTTCCCGTGCCGCGTCAGCACGCTTCGTGGTGCCGCCATGCTTGTAGTCGACACCAGTGACGGCGCCCTCCTCGATCACCAACCGGGAGACCTGAGCCTTTGTCAAAACTGTCAGATTGCCTCGTCGCATGGCAGGACGCAGGAATGCCTTGGCGGTGTTCCAGCGAATGCCGGACCGTTGATTGACGTCGAAGTAGCCTGATCCCTCGTTGTTGCCGGTGTTGAAATCCGGGCTTTCGGGAATGCCCGCCTCCTTGGCGGCGGCCTGGAATGCATCGAGTACCGCCCAGCGCACGCGGGCTTTTTCCACGCGCCACTCGCCGCCTGTGCCATGCAGCTCGTTTTCGCCGCGATAGAAGTCCTCCGATTTGCGGAAAAACGGAATCACCTCGTCCCAGCTCCAGCCGGTGCATCCCATCTGTCGCCAGAGATCATAGTCGCGCGCCTGGCCACGCATGTAGATCATGCCGTTGATCGAGGAGCAGCCGCCGAGCACCTTGCCGCGCGGATAGTTGAGCGCGCGTCCGTTCAATCCATCCTGTGGCGCGGTCGTGAAGCACCAGTCGGTGCGCGGGTTGTTGATGCAATAGAGATAGCCGACGGGGATATGGATCCAGTGGTAATTGTCGCTGCCGCCAGCCTCCAGCAAAAGCACACGCGTGTTCCGGTCTTCGGACAGCCGGTTGGCGAGGACGCAGCCGGCGCTGCCGGCGCCGATGATGATGTAGTCGAAGCGATCCATGCGAATGCCACCCCGCGGCTTAGCGGCGGTAGACGAAGCCGAGTTTCCGACCGAGGCGCGATGCGTAGAACTCACCGATGATGCCGCGGCGGAATATCAGCACGCAAATCATGAACACGATGCCGGTGATGATCGTCACCGGAAATTCTGATGTCGCCAGATAGTTTTCGAGCGTGACGACGAGGCCAGCGCCAAACAGCGGGCCGATCAGCGTGCCGATGCCGCCAAGCAGGGTCATCAGGATCACCTCGCCCGACATCTGCCAGGCAACATCGGTCAAGGTCGCGAACTGGAAGACCAGCGATTTGACCGCCCCGGCCAGGCCTGCAAGAGCGGCCGACATCACGAAGGCGCCAAGCTTGTAGCGGGCGACGGAATAGCCGAGCGATATCGCCCGCTGCTCGTTCTCGCGGATCGATTTGAGGATCATTCCGAATGGCGAATTGATGAAGCGCCAGATGATCAGAATGCCGGCGACGAAGACGGCCAGCACGAAATAATACATGTTGGTCGAATTATTGAGATCGAGGAGGCCGAACAAATGGCCGCGCGGCACGGATTGGATTCCGTCCTCGCCATGCGTGAACTCCGATTGCAGGCAGAAGAAGAAGAACATCTGCGACAAGGCCAGCGTGATCATGGCAAAGTAGATGCCTTGGCGGCGGATCGCGAAAAAACCCATAACGAGACCGAGGACGGCGGCACCGGCTACACCGACCACGATGCCGAGCTCCGGCGAAAATCCCCATTCCTTGACGGCATGGGCCGTGAAATAAGCCGCTCCGCCGAAGAAGGTCGCATGGCCGAACGACAGAAGGCCAGTATAGCCGAGCAACAGATTGAAGGCGCAGGCAAACAGCGCAAAGCACAGAAGCTTCATCAGGAAGATCGGATAGAAGAAGAATGGCGCCAGCAGCAGGAGCAGCAGGCCGATGATGAGGAAGGCCGCCTGCACCGAAAGGGCGGTGCGGCTCTTTTCCGGTCTCATCGTTTCAGTGATCTCTGTCATCGTCATGCATCCCGGCCGAAGAGGCCCGCAGGCCTGATGAGAAGAACAATCGCCATGATGACGAAGATCACGATGTTGGAAGCTTCGGGATAGAAGACCTTGGTGAGACCTTCGGCAATACCGAGTACGTAGCCAGTGATGATCGCCCCCATGATCGAGCCCATGCCGCCGACCACGACGACGGCGAAGACGACGATGATCATGCTGGAGCCCATCAGCGGCGACACCTGATAGATCGGTGCGGCCAGCACGCCTGCAAAGGCCGCGAGACCGGCTCCAAGCGCATAGGTCAATGTCAAGAGGACCGGCACGTTGACGCCGAATGCCTGGACAAGGGTCGCATTCTCGGTGGCGGCCCTCAGATAGGCACCGAGCTTCGTCTTCTCGATCAGGAGCCAGGTGCCAAGGCAGACGACAAGCGACACGACCACGACCCAGCCGCGATAGATCGGCAGGAACATGAAGCCGAGATTGACTGCACCGGCAAGAGCGGCGGGTTGCGCATAGGGCTGCCCGGAAGAGCCATAAAGGTAGCGGAACGTGCCCTCCACGGCGAGTGCGAGCCCGAAGGTGAAGAGCAGGCCGTACAGCGGATCGAGGTCATAGAGCCGGCGAAGGAACAGTCGCTCGATCACCGCGCCGGCAAAGCCGACAATGACGGGCGCCAGGATCAGCGACGGCCAATAGCCGATGCCGGCGTAAGCAAGCAGAAGGTAGGCAGCGAAGGCACCGAGCATATACTGCGCGCCGTGCGCGAAATTGATGACCCGCAACAGACCGAAGATAATGGCGAGCCCAAGACTGAGGAGAGCGTAGAACGAACCGTTGATCAGGCCGATCAACAATTGGCCCATGAACGCCTGCAGGGGAATGCCGAAGATCATCGTCATCAGATCACACTCCCAGAACCTTGTGCAACGTATCCATCCGATCGGGTAATTCGCCCACCGGGAACTCTGACACCATCTGTCCGTGGTCCATAAGATAGAAGCGATCGGCGATCCGGCTAGCGAAGCGGAAATTCTGCTCGACGAGCAGGATCGTCATGCCGCGTTCCTTCAGTTCCTTCAGGACTTCGCCGATGCGCTGGACGATGACGGGCGCAAGCCCCTCGGTGGGTTCGTCAAGCAGGAGCATGCGAACGCCGGTGCGCAGAATGCGGGCAATCGCCAGCATCTGCTGTTCACCGCCCGACAGCTTCGTGCCCGGACTGTTGCGGCGTTCGTAGAGATTTGGAAACAGCTCGTAGATTTCGTCGACGGTCATGCCGCCGGGGGCAACGACCGGCGGCAGCATCAGATTCTCGGACACCGTCAGCGTCGCGAATATGCCCCGCTCCTCCGGTACGAAGCCGATGCCCCGGTGTGCCGTCTTGTGCAACGGCACATGCATCATGTCCTCGCCGGCAAAAGTCAGCTTGCCCTTGCGGGCGCGCACGATGCCGGTGATGGTGCGCAGTGTCGTCGTCTTTCCGACGCCGTTGCGGCCAAGGATGGTAATCGTCTCGCCTTCGGCGATACGCATGTTGACGCCGTGCAGGATGTGGCTTTCGCCATACCAGGCGTTGAGCCCCTGGACCTCCAGAAGTGTCGTCATCAACCCTCCTCCGAGCCCATATAGGCCTGGCGCACCCGCGCATCGGCGCTGACTGTCGCGTAATCGCCCTCGGCAAGGATTTCTCCACGCTGCAGCACGGTCACATGCTGGCAGATGTTTGCGACGACAGACAGATTGTGCTCGACCATCAGAACGGCGCGGTCGCGCGCCACTTCACGGATCAGCGCCGAGACAACGCCCACATCCTCGTGCCCCATGCCAGCCATCGGTTCGTCGAGCAGAAGCACCCGTGGATCAAGGGCAAGCGTCGTTGCGATCTCGAGCACACGCTTGCGGCCATAGGAAAGATCAGCCGCGATCGCGTCACGCTCCTTGGAAAGACCGACTTTCGCCAGCAGCTGTTCGGCGCGATCGTTTAACGCGTCAAGGGCCGAAAGCGGGCGCCAGAACTGCGTCGACAGGTTGTTTGGCCGCTGCAGTGCCACGCGGACATTGTCGAGAACGCTCAGGTGCGGAAATACGGCCGAAATCTGGAACGACCGCACCAGCCCCATGCGCGCGACCTTGTCAGGCGCCGTTTTGGTGATGTCCGTGCCCATCAGCGTGATCGTACCGGCAGTGGGCTGCAGGAACTTCGTCAGCAGGTTGAAGACCGTGGTCTTGCCCGCGCCGTTGGGGCCGATCAAGGCGTGCACACTCGCATCGTGAACATCCAGATCGACATTCTTGACGGCGGTGAAGCCGCCGAAATCGCGGCGCAGGCCACGGGCGGAGAGCACCACCCGCGGCATCGCATTTGATTGTGTCGCGGAAACCGCCATCGGTTCAGTTCACCAGGGCGCAGCCGCTCTTGGCGGGATCGATATAGGCTTCCTTGCCGGGGATGGTCGCCAGCACGTTAAAGTAGTCCCACGGCTCCTTGCTGTCGGCCGGTTTCTTGACTTGAAGCAGGTACATGTCATGGATCATGCGGCCGTTCGGGCCGACCGTTCCGCCGCGCCCGAAGACGTCATCCACCGGCATTTCATGCAGTTGCCTGGCAACGGCATCGGTGTCGTCGGTACCGGCCTTCTGGATCGCCTTCAGGTATTGAAGCACGGCCGAGTAGGTGCCCGTATGGACCATGTTCGGCATCCTGCCTGTTCGGGCAAAGAACTTCTTGCCGAACTCGCGGCTCTTGTCATCGAGGTTCCAGTAGTAGCCTTCGGTCAGTGTCAGCCCCTGTGCGGCATCGAGGCCGAGGCCATGGACTTCGGCCAGTGTGAAGAGCAGCGCCGCCAGATGCTGGCCGCCCTGGGTGATGCCGAATTCGGCTGCCTGCTTGATGGCGTTGGAGGTATCGAGGCCGGCATTGGCAAGGCCGATCACCTTGGCACCGGAGGACTGGGCCTGCAGCAGGAAGGATGAGAAATCCTGGTTCGACAGGGGATGGCGGACGGAACCAACGACCTTGCCGCCGGCGGACTTGACGAAATCGCTCGTCTGCTGTTCCAGCGAATAACCGAATGCGTAGTCGGCCGTGAGGAAGAACCAGCTGTCACCACCCTGCTTGACGAGTGCGCCGCCCGTGCCGACGGCGAGCGCATGCGTGTCATAGGCCCAGTGGAAGCCATAGGGCGAGCAAGCCTTGCCGGTCAGATCCGTGGTCGCCGCGCCGGTGACGATGTCGATCTTCTTCTTTTCCTTCGCAATGGCCTGAACCGCGAGCGCTACGGATGAGGTGGTCAATTCCATGATCGCGTCGACCTGCTCGGTGTCGTACCATTGACGAGCGATGTTGGAGGCGATGTCGGCCTTGTTCTGGTGGTCGGCATCGACGATCTCCACCGGTACGCCGAGCACCTTTCCGCCGAAATCCTCGACAGCCATCTTGGCTGCTTCGACGGAGGATTTGCCGCCGAAATCGGCATAGACACCGGACTGATCGTTCAGGATGCCGATCTTCACCTTGCCGTCCGATGCACCATCGGCGAGTACGGCGGTACTGCTTGCAAGCAGAAATGCCAGCGACGCAATGAGATTCTTTCGCATATTCCTCTCCTCCCAGAGATTGGCCAGAATGCGGATCTGTTCAAATTTGGCCAGCCACCCTCCTCAAAGCCGCCAGCCCATCCCTTACGATCATGGAATTGCACTGATCAGGCAAGGCCGCTTTACAACTAATTCCAAACAGTATCTGTTCGTTTTTGAACAGAAGCGCTGTTCTGTCGCAGGTCCGGCCCAATGAATGCAAATCGTTAGGGTGCTTTCGTTGGAACCTAGGGTAGACCGCGGCGAGGTGCAGCCTGTGCCGTATTAGACGAAAGACCAATATGGCGCGGCCGAGCGATGCCAGGCCGACAGGGAGCTCGCATGAACAATCCGCCGCAATTCACGTGGGACGACCTGCAGTTCTTTCTGGCGGTTGCTCGCACCGGGCAGCTGTCGACCGCCGCGCGGCAATTGCGCACCAGCCATGCGACGGTCTCGCGTCGCATCGACCGGCTGGAGTTTGCTCTCAAGGTCAAGCTCTTCGAGCGCAACCCGCGCGGATACGTGATGACGGCGATGGGCGCGCGCTTCGTCGAGACTGCCGAGAAGATGGAGCAGGAAACAGAGCGGCTGCGTGCCGATCTGACCGACGGCGCAACGATGCAGCGTGGGGTGGTGCGGCTCAGCGCGCCGGAGGGCTTCTCCAACTTCTTTTTTGCCCGCGTGCTGCCGCAGTTTGTGGCAAGCCAGCCCAATTTGTCGCTTGAGTTGGTGACGATCCAGCAGATCATGTCGCTGTCGCGCAAGGAGGCCGATATCACTGTCGTTCTCGATGAGCCGAAGGGCGGACCATACTTCTCGGACAAGCTCACCGACTATCATCTGCAGGTCTATGGCTCGAAGGAGTACCTGCGCCGGAGCGCGCCCATTGCCTGCCGCGACGACCTGTTGGATCATCCGTTCATCAGCTACATCGAAGAAATGATCTTCGCGCCCGGCCTCGACTATCTCGGCGACGTGCATCCGCGCATCAAGCCGCAGTTTCAAAGCTCGAGCATCTTTGCGCAGCTGACGGCAACCCGAAACGGCCTCGGGCTTTGTGTGCTTCCCTATTTCTTCGCCAGTCGCTACCCCGAGCTCGAACGGGTCCTTCCCGACGACATCGATCTCAGGCGGCACTACTGGATCACCTGTCATCGTGACCTTCGCCAGTCGCCACGGGTGCGGGCGGTCATCGATTTCCTGCGCGAAGCGGTCGTCGGCGAGGATGTCAGGTTCATCCCGCCATGGGCGAAACGGTAGATTGACGTCGAAATCTCGTGGCGAGTTGACCCTTCCAACCTGCGGGTCTATGCCCGAAGGATGTCGCACCCGCAGGGGAATGAGGAGGAATGACCATGCAGCACACCCGCGAGATCTTCGACTGGGCCGATCCGTTCCGGCTGGTGGAGCAGCTTACGGACGAGGAGCGCATGGTGCAGGAGACGGCGCACGCTTATGCGCAGGACAAGCTGGTGCCGCGCGTGCTCGAAGCCTTCCGTCACGAGAAGACGGATCCGAAGATCTTCCGCGAGATGGGTGAGCTTGGGCTGCTTGGACCGACGATCGCCCCGGAGTATGGCGGGGCGGGCCTTGGCTACGTTGCCTATGGCCTGATCGCCCGCGAGGTCGAGCGCGTCGACAGCGGCTACCGCTCGATGATGAGTGTGCAGTCGTCTCTCGTCATGGTGCCGATCGATGCCTTCGGTTCGGAGGCGCAGAAACAGAAATATCTGCCAAAGCTTGCGACCGGCGAATGGATCGGCTGCTTTGGCTTGACCGAACCCAACCACGGCTCGGATCCGGGCTCGATGGTGACGCGGGCAAGGAAGGTCGATGGCGGCTATAGCCTGTCGGGCGCCAAGACCTGGATCTCCAATGCCCCGATCGCTGACGTTTTCGTCGTCTGGGCCAAGACCGAGGACGGTGTCATCCGCGGCTTCATCCTGGAGAAGGGCTGGAGGGGCCTGTCGGCGCCGGCGATCCACGGCAAGGTCGGTCTGCGCGCCTCCATTACCGGCGAGGTGGTGATGGATGATGTCTTCGTGCCGGAAGAGAACCTGTTGCCGAACGTGTCCGGCCTCAAGGGTCCTTTCACCTGCCTGAACTCGGCCCGCTTCGGTATTGCATGGGGGGCGCTTGGCGCTGCCGAGGACTGCTATGCAAAGGCGCGCCAATATGTTCTGGACCGCAAGCAGTTCGGCCGGCCGCTCGCCGCCAACCAGCTGATCCAGAAGAAGCTTGCCGACATGATAACGGAAATCTCGCTCGGTCTGCAGGGTTGCATCAGGCTCGGCCGTATGAAGGAAGACGGGCACCCGCCGGTGGAGCTGACCTCGATCGTCAAGCGCAATTCGTGCGGCAAGGCGCTCGACATCGCGAGGCTTGCCCGCGACATGCTGGGCGGCAACGGCATATCCGACGAGTTTGGCATTGCCCGCCATCTCGTCAATCTCGAGGTCGTCAACACTTATGAGGGCACCCACGACGTCCACGCCCTTATCCTCGGCCGCGCCGTCACCGGCATTGCGGCCTTTGCGAATTGAGCCGTATCGACCATCGTGCAAATTGAAACCTGCGCGACAATGTGCCAGCCTCCCATGACCGCGATTAAATCGAGCGCGGCATGGGGGATTGCACATGCTTTTGTTTCTTGCATTTCTGATTGGAATGATTGCGGGGCTCAGAGCGATGACGGCGCCGGCTGCTATTGCCTGGGCGGCTGCTCTCGGCTGGTTTGACGTTTCGCAGACACCCCTTGCCTTTATGGGATATCGTTGGACGCCGTGGGTGTTCACACTGCTTGCTGTTGTCGAGTTGATTACCGACCAGCTGCCATCGACCCCGTCCCGCAAGGTTCCCATGCAGTTTGCGGCCCGCTTGATAATGGGCGCGCTGACGGGTGCCACGATCGGCACCTCCGGCGGCTCGTTGGTCGGCGGGCTCATTGCAGGTGTCGTCGGCGCCGCGGTTGGCACGTTCGGCGGAGCGGCGGCTCGTGGTAAGCTCGCCGCCGCCTTCGGCAAAGATACACCGGCAGCGCTGATCGAGGATGCGGTTGCGATCATCGGCGCACTCATCATCGTGGGAGCTGTGTGATGCCTGGTTTTGACTCCATCGTCATCGGGGCCGGCCAGTCCGGTCCCTTCCTCGCCGCCCGCATGGTCGCGACGGGCATGAAGGTGGCGTTGATCGAGCGCAAGTTCCTCGGCGGCACCTGTGTCAATGCCGGCTGCATGCCGACCAAGACGCTGGTGGCAAGTGCCCGCGCCGCCCATGTGGCGCGACGCGGTGCGGACTTTGGCGTGGTGATCCCGGGTGGCGTGGGCATCGACATGTCGGTGGTGCGCAAGCGTGCTGAAACCGTGACGATGGACGCCCGCAACGGCCTGATCAACTGGTTTGCCGGCATGGACGGCATGACCGTCATCTATGGGCATGCCCGTTTCGAGGACGCCCATACCGTGACCGTCAACGGCGAGACGCTGACGGCCCCGAAGATCTTCCTGAATGTCGGCGCGCGGCCGACCATTCCCGATATGCCCGGTATCGGCGATATCGATTATCTCACGAGCACTTCGATCATCCATCTCGATACGCTTCCCACGCATCTGACGATTATCGGCGGCAGCTATATCGGGCTTGAGTTCGCGCAGATGTATCGCCGTTTCGGGGCCGAGGTGACGGTGATCGAACGCGGCCCGAAACTTGCCTCGCGCGAGGATGCCGATGTCTCCGACGCGATCGCCGATATCCTGCGCTCGGAAGGCATTGGCGTGCACACGGATGCCGACGGGATCGGATTCTCAAAGACGGCCGATGGGATCGAGGTCAGCATCGGCAATGGTCAACCGGCAATCGAGGCGAGCCACGTGCTTGTTGCCACCGGACGTACGCCGAATACCGATGACCTTGGTCTCGACAAGGCTGGTGTCGTTACCGACAGCCGTGGCTACATCACCGTTGACGACAAGCTTGCCACCAATGTCGAGGGTATCTGGGCGCTCGGCGATTGCAACGGCCGCGGGGCCTTTACCCATACATCCTACAACGATTTCGAAATCGTCGCCGCCAACCTGCTCGACGGCGAGGACCGCAAGCTCAGTGACCGCATCCTCGCCTATGCGCTCTACATCGACCCGCCGCTCGGCCGTGTCGGCAAGACCGAGAAGGAAGCGCGCGCCTCCGGCCACAAGATCATGATCTCGACCCGGCCGATGAGCCGGGTCGGCCGCGCCAATGAGCGTGCCGAGACCATGGGCTTCATGAAGGTGATCGCCGACGCTGAGACACAGCAGATCCTCGGCGCTGCGATCCTTGGGATCGAGGGTGACGAGGCGATCCACGGTTTCATTGATGCGATGAATGCCAAGGCCCCTTACCCGGTGCTGAAATGGGCCGTGCCGATCCATCCCACGGTGTCTGAGCTGATCCCGACACTGCTCGGAGATTTGAAGGCGGTTTAGCCTGCAATCGCCGCTGTCACGGCTCGCCACTTGATCCTGCATTTCGCTCGGACGGGGCGCTGGAAATTGCCTCGCTGGAGTAAAACAGTATGGCGCTTCCCAGCGCCCCGTTCGGCGGTTTGTGCCCCAACTCCGGCCTCTCTTTATCCGCCGGCCGACGCTTTCGCGTCTCCGGCAGCTTGTGTGCCGCACAGGCACGTCCGGGGCGACACTCGACGCAACATTCGCGCAACGCCGCCGTCCCCGGAGGGAGACCATTTTCTGCGAGCCCCGAATGCGGAAGCCTACGTCCTTCTTCCGCATTCGGCGCCGATCCCGTCTCGCTGCAACGTCTTGCGGTGTATCCGCGACGGGACGATCTCAGTATGGCAGCGATCTGCGCGGCGTGGACAAAAGCAGGTCCCCGGTTGATGACGTTGGAGGCACCATACGGGCTTATCCTCCACCTGCGGGCGTTCAGTCGCCGTTTGCGACGGCAAGATCGTCGTCGAACGCCGCCAATATGCTATAGGCTGCCTTTACTCGCTCGCTGTTTGGATAGTTCTTGTTTGCGAAGAGGGCGATACCGATGCCCTTGGATGGGACGAAGGCGACATAGGCGCCGAAGCCGCTGGTCGACCCGGTCTTGTTGAAAAGCACATTCTTTACCGGCGGCCGTGGCGGCGACAGCTTCTCGATCTCGTTGGCTTTCAGGGCCATGTCGGCCGAGTTACCGGCCAAAAGCTGGTCGAGGGTTGTTGGATAGGCGTACATTTCCCAGCCGAGGCCCTGGGTCATGCCGCCAACCTTGTAGTAGCCCGTATGGGTGGTGGCGATCGCCGATTGCACGGTCTTGTCGAGATCGGAGCCATCCATGTTGGCTTCGATGAAGCGCAGCATGTCGCTTGCCGACATCTTCACGCCGTAGGCCTCCGAATCCAGGACTCCCGGCGAAACGCGAATGGCCTTGCCGGCTTTTGAATATCCATAGGCATAGTTCTCGTCGTCAGCTTTTGGAACCGCAATGAAGGTGTGGCTGAGGCCAAGTGCCGGAAACAGCTTCTGCTGCATCAGATCATCGAAGGGCCAACCCATGGCCTTTGCCGCGGCATAGCCGAACAAGCCGATGCTCGGATTGGAATAGACGCGATGGGTTCCCGCAGCATAGGCCGGCTTCCAGTTCTTGTAATAGCCAACCATCGCCTTGTGGTCGGTCACGTCGTTTGGAAACTGCAACGGCAGGCCACCCGCCGTGTAGGTCCCAAGGTCGAGCAAGGTGGCTCCGGCAAGGTGGCTGCCGGCGAATTCCGGAAAATACTTGCTCGGGCTGTCGGTGAGCGAAAGGTCGCTGCTGGCCTGTGCGTAGCCTGCCAGGGTTGCGGTGAACGTCTTGCTGACCGAGCCAATTTCAAACAACGTCGCGTCGGTGACCTTCCGACCACTCGCCTTGGACGCGACGCCGTAATTGTAGACGTATCGCTTTCCCCCGACTGTGATGGCGATCGACATGCCAGGAATATCGTTTCTCGCCATCAGAGGGACGGCTACCGCATCGACAACGCGGGCAAGCTCATTCTGGCGTTCGGCCGCATGCGCACCGGCGCCGAGAAAGACTGAAGCGGCGGTGAGGATACCAAGTGTGGATTGCGGAATATTTCTCATAACAGATACCGTGCCTCGGGTTCGTGGAATCGCCGCGGTCTCGCCGCAGCGGTTAGGACATTCAAGGCAAAAAACCTTGAGATATGAGGTAATCCGGCGTTTTCGGCAGTTCTCGCCGAAACGGGTTGGGTCAGGCGGGATTTGTATACGAGGCCTGTACGGCCGTCTCAAACGACGATATCTAGCGTGAGGCATTAGAAAAATTTGGATATCCGATGGTTCGTCCGCATTTGCCGCTGAATGCGCTGCGTGCCTTTGAAGCGTCCGCTCGGCACCTCAGCTTCACCAAGGCAGCGATCGAGCTGTGCGTGACGCAGGCCGCCGTCAGCCATCAGGTCAAGGGTCTGGAAACGAGGCTGAACGTCACGCTGTTCGAGCGGCTGCCGCGCGGGCTGATGCTGACCACTGAGGGCGAGACGCTGTTGCCGGCGCTCCGCGACGCCTTCGACCGGATTGCCGGAACGCTCGAGCAGTTCGAGGGCGGACACTATCGCGAAGTGCTTCGGGTCGGTGCTGTCGGCACCTTTGCCGTTGGCTGGCTGCTTGCGAGGCTGCGAGCGTTTCAGGCTCAGCATCCCTTTATTGATCTGCGCCTCTCGACCAACAACAACCGTGTCGATATTGCCGCCGAGGGTCTGGATTATGCCGTCCGCTTCGGTTCGGGCGCTTGGCATGGGATCGAGGCGTTGCGCCTGCTGGAGGCGCCGCTGTCGGCGCTCTGCGTTCCCGAGATCGCGACGCAGCTTAACTCGCCGGCCGACCTTTTGAAGCAGACCTTGCTGCGGTCGTATCGCGCCGATGAGTGGTCGCGATGGTTTGCTGCTGCCGGGATGGAGGCGAACCTGCCGCCGCTGAAAAACATCGTCTTCGATTCATCGCTTGCGATGATGGAGGCCGCGCTGCAGGGCGCCGGCGTTGCCCTGGCGCCACCTCTGATGTTTTCCCGGCTTCTGCTTGCCGAGGCCATCCGCCAGCCCTTCGACATCACGGTTACCATGGGCAGCTATTGGCTGACCCGTCTGCAGTCTCGCCCGGAGACGCCGGCGATGTCGGCCTTCCGCCTATGGCTGTGCGAGGCATCGGGGGCGTCTGCGGTCTGAGACCTGCTATGCCGTCCTGTGGACCTAGCGGTGGCAACGGCGTAAGATACCGTCGACGTTGAGGGGCTCTCCGAAGGACGCACGCACGTGGCTATCTTCATGGACCGGCATGATCTTGCGGGGACATCCGCTGAAGACATTGCCGAGGCGCACCGCAGGGATCTGGCGGTTGAGGATCGGTATGGGGTGAAGTTCCTCACCTACTGGTACGATCAGCGGCGCGGGACGGCGTTCTGTCTGATCGATGCACCGAATGCCGAAACCGCGCAATGCGTTCATCGCGAGGCACATGGTTTTATCGCGGCCGAAGTGGTCGAGGTGGCGCTGTCGGCGGTCGAGGCGTTCCTCGGGCGCATTCACGAACCTGAACACAAAGCGGGCCAGACCGGCGTCGAAAGGGATGCAGGGCATAGGGCGATCCTGTTTACCGACATTGTCGGTTCGACGGAGATGACTTCGCGGCTCGGTGACCGCATGGCTGCCGAGCTGGTACGGGCGCATGACGCAATCGTACGACGCTGTCTGGCGCAGTGCGAAGGCAGAGAGGTCAAGCACACCGGTGACGGCATCATGGCCTCCTTCGTCTCCACGCACGCCGCGGTCGGCTGTGCGATGAGCATCCAGCGCGAATTCAGGACCTACAACGGCGGCACGCCGGAACCCATCCATGTCAGGATCGGGCTTGATTGTGGCGAGCCGATCGAGGACAGCCACGATCTCTTCGGCTCAACCGTGCAACTGGCTGCGCGGCTCTGTGCGGCAGCCGGCGGGGATCAGATCCTCGTATCGGAGAGCATCTTTAGAGAGCACGGTGCGGCCGATCTCTTCGCCAATGCGACGCGCAAGCGCCTCAAGGGGTTTTCGAAGCCGGTACTGGCGTTCGAGTGCGATTGGGCCGATGCGGAAGCGGCTCGACCGACGTAAGTCCCGATCCCACCATTCCAGATGATAGCAAGGCTGGCCGCCGTCCTCAAAACGGTGCCGGCCTTGCGCGTGTCGGCATCGCGCTATTCCATCACGATCTGCAGCTTCACGTCGCTCGGACGTGCCTCGACGGCGCGATCAAAGGCCGTGATGGAGTCCTCGAAGGTGAACGTCTCTGAAATCAGCGGCTTCAGATCGACACGGCCAGAGCCGAGCAGCGCAATCGAGCGCTCGTACTGATGGGCGTAGCGGAACACGGTCTCGATTCGGATTTCCTTTGTCGAGGCCGTCGAAACGTCGAAGCCGATCGGGTTGACCGGCAGGCCGACGGCAACGATGACGCCGCCCGGTCTCGGCAGTTCCATGATGGTTTCCCAGGCCTTGGGCGAACCCGAGCATTCGAAGATCACATCGGCACCCCAGCCATCGGTCAGCCGCGCCACCTCTTCGGCGAGGTTCTTCTCGCGGATGTTGATCGGGATGACGCCCTGGTATTGGGCGGCAATGTCAAGTTTCGGCTGGGCAAGGTCGGCGACGATCGCGCGGGCACAGCCGCCGGCAAGAGCAGCGACGGCCACCATCGTGCCGATCGGGCCGGCACCAAGCACGATGGCCGTGTCGCCGGGGACGATCTTCGCCTTCGTCGCGGCTTGCATGCCGACCGCGAACGGTTCGACCATGGCGCCTTCGGCAAAGCTGACATTGTCGGGAAGCTTGTAGGTGTAGTTGGCAGGATGGACGACCTCGGGCGTCAGGACACCATGGATCGGCGGCGTCGCCCAGAAGATCACGGCCGGATCGACATTGTACATGCCGAGCCGGCTCGCCCTGGAATTGGGATCGGGAATGCCTGGCTCCATGCAGACGCGGTCGCCGACCTTCAGATGCGTGACGCCGGCACCGACCTCGACGACCGTGCCGGCGGCTTCATGGCCGAGCACCATCGGCTCGTTGACCACGAAGGGGCCGATCTTGCCGTGGGTGTAATAATGGACATCGGAACCGCACACGCCGACCGTATGGATCTTGATCTTCACCTGTCCCGGACCGGTGTCCATCGGCAGATCGATGTCGCGAAGCGCGAGTTCATGCTGGCGCTCGAGCACCAGCGCGCGGACTTTGGCCATTGTCTTTCCTTCCCGGTTGCCTCCCCGCGCCGTCTCTCAGTCGGCGCGGCTTTGGAATGACTATAAGACCCGAAGCCGCAGCAATTCAATCGTATTGAAAAGGCTTTTGCCCATGAAATGATGAATTGCTCATCTCGCACGAGGATATCCCCGCGAGGAATCAGCCGAACTTGACGAGGTTCAATGCGGGCAACGGCCCGCCCGGAAACTGCACCAGGCTGCCGCCGAGGGCGAGCGGGCCAAGATCGATGCCGAAGAAGCCTAGCCTTTCGATCAGGGAGCCGATCCGGGCCTTGGCGCTTGCGTCGTCGCCGGAATAGAACAGGACGCGCTTGCCGCCTTCGGCTGCAGGGTTGCCAGAGAGAAGATGCGGCTGCAGATGATTGAATGCCTTGACCACACGAGCGCCGGGTACGTATTCGGAAAATATCGCGCTGGACAGGCGGCCATCCAAGGCAGCGGGCTTGAAGAGCGGCGCCTCGATCGGATTGTTGGCGTCGATAACAATACGGCTGTGCCAGTCCGGCAAGCCGGAAAGCGCCTGCGGCAGTTTCGACCAGGGAACGGCCACGAGCACGATGTCGGCCTTTGCTGCCGCTTCCACCGTAGTTGCGGTCACAAAAGGCTGAAGCTCTGCGGCTAGCGCTGCGAGCGTTTCGGGCCCGCGGCTGTTCGATATGGCGGCATGAATGCCAGCCCGGGCGAGCGCGCGGGCAAAGGCGGCGCCGATATTGCCGGCGCCGATGATACCGATGGACATTGGTTTTCTCCTGCGATGAAAGCTTATGATCAGGCGGTGAAGCCGCCATCGGCGACGATGTCGGCGCCCGTGACGAAGGCGGCATCGGGGCTTGCGAGATAGGCGACGACGCTGGCGATCTCATAGTCCTTGCCGTAGCGCCCGATCGCCAGGCCGGGGCCGACGATCTTCGAGACCGGACCGCCGTCCGGATTCATGTCGGTGTCGGTCGGCCCGGGATGGACGGTGTTGACGGTGATGCCCTTCGGACCGAGGTCGCGCACGAGACTGCGGTTGAAGCCGGCGACGGCGCCCTTGGTCAGTGTATAGAGCGAGGCGGTCGGGAAGGCCGCATAGCGGAACATCGACGAGCCGATGTGGATGATACGGCCGCCCGGCTTCATTCGGCGCGCGGCCTCCTGCGTGGCGACGAAGACGCCCGTGACGTTGACGGCGATCATCCGCTCGTAGTCTTCGAATTTGATGTCCTCGATCGGCCCGCCAAGCGCGATGCCGGCGTTGTTGACGAGGATATCAAGCGAGCCGAAGGTTTCTTCCGTCGTCAAGACGGCGGCACGTACGGCCGCTGGATCGCCGGCATCCGCCCGGATCGCGATAGCGCGTCCGCCGGCGTCCTCGATCTCCCGCACGACAGCCGCAGCCTTATCGGGCGATGCGCTGTAGGTGATAGCGACTGCAGCACCTGCTGCCGCCAGATGCCTTGCGATAGCAGCGCCGATGGAGCGCGAGCCGCCGGTGACGAGAGCGGTTTTGCCGCTAAGGTTTTCGATTCTGGTCATTTCGGTCACTCCAGGGTTTCGTTGTTCGACGGAGTGAATATCGGTCGTCGATTCATTCTCAATAAGCGGGTAATCACTTGAATGATCTTCAAGCATTCATTGAAAATTTGGATGATCTTTATGTGGTGTTTATATTTGTGGTCGCCTATCACGCTCGAACCTTTATCTCGTCCCGGCATATGAACGCGGGAGCAATGCGGCCCGGGAAATCAGTTTGCGGCAATGGCAACGATACTCGGGTGCGAGCTCGGCGCTCGCCGGCGTCCTCGCACAAATGACAAGAGAGACTTCATGGACCTTTCGATGATCATCCGTCCCGAGCACAGCTTCATCGGCGTGTCGGTGGCGACGAAGTGGAGAGGGCTGCAGTCTATCGCGGAGAAGGCCGCCGCCGCCTTCGGCATCGAAGAAAAGAAGATATTGCAGGCCCTGGAAAGCCGGGAGAGCCTTGGCTCGACCGGCATCGGCAATGGCGTAGCCGTTCCGCATGCCGTCGTCGAAGGGATGACGCATCCGCGTGGCTTGCTCGTACGCTTCGCGCGGCCGCTCGATTTTGAGGCCGTTGACGACGTGCCAACCGATATTGCCTTCGCGCTCCTGTTTGGCGAGGCGAACCGCGGTGAGTATCTGAACGTGCTGGCGGCGATCGCGCGTCAGTTGCAGACACCGGGGGTTCTGGCCGCCATGCGCCAGGCAAGAACCGCGGAAGAGCTCTATTCTGATTTCTTGGCCGACTCGCGCGTTTGACGATCAGATGGATGCGGTGGATCGGTCAGACATCGCGCTTGAAACCGGAGGAAGCCTTCCACAGGCGGTCCGGCAACGCCCAGCGTATTCGGCCCCTCGCCGGGCTTGGGGTCGTAGGGGTCCTCCAGTTCGTCCAGAGCGATACCAGCGGTGATGACGTCGCCTTCGTACTGATAGCGGATCGAAACATGGTTCGTCTCGTTGCTGGCGACCACATCGGTCTCGCTCTTGGAATTGAAGGCCTCGCCAATATGAAGGGTAAGTGCTGGCAGACGGAGACCTTCGCATGCCCTGTCTTTCGGATTTTGCCGTGGCCAAGGAGAGCACGTCCATTTCCAAAGCGCGCCTCAAATGGGATGCCATTCCAGACTCAGGCTTGGAACAGAAACATTCTTCGTTTCATTATACGACCAACTTGGTAGAGTTTCGGCCACAAACGAAGGAGGTTTTCCATGCAGTCGATAAGGATTACACGGCTTCTCGCGGCTGTGGCGCTGGCAGGCAGCGTCGCAATCGGGGCTGTCGCTCCCGCATTCGCGGACCAGACGCTTCTCAACGTATCTTACGATCCGACGAGAGAGCTGTACAAGGATTTCAACGCCGCCTTCGCTGCGAAGTGGCAGAAGGACACCGGTGAGGCGGTGACGATCAAGGCGTCGCATGGCGGGTCCGGCGCGCAGGCGCGCTCGGTCATCGACGGGCTTGATGCCGACGTGGTAACCCTTGCCCTCGAGGGTGATATCGACGCGATTGCCACCAAGACCGGTAAGATTCCCGCTGATTGGAAAACGAAATTCCCGAACAATTCGACGCCCTACACGTCCACGATCGTCTTCCTTGTTCGCAAGGGCAATCCTAAGGGCATCAAGGATTGGGCCGATCTGGTGAAGGACGACGTCCAGGTCATCACGCCTAACCCGAAGACCTCAGGCGGCGCCCGCTGGAACTTCCTCGCGGCCTGGGCTTGGGCCAAGCAGGCAAATGGCGGCGATGACGCCAAGGCGAAGGAATACGTGACGAAGCTCCTGCAACATGTTCCCGTTCTCGATACCGGCGCGCGTGGCGCAACGACCACCTTCGTCCAGCGTGGTCTCGGCGACGTTCTTCTTGCCTGGGAAAACGAAGCGTATCTTTCCCTGGAAGAACTCGGTCCCGATCAGTTCGAGATCGTGACGCCGACTTTCTCGATCCGCGCTGACCCGCCAGTCGCCGTTGTTGACGGCAACGTCGACAAGAAGGGTACCCGCAAGGTCGCGGAGGCCTACCTGAACTATCTCTATTCGGACGAGGGCCAGAAGATTGCAGCCAAGCACTTCTACCGGCCGACCAAGCCCGAAGCGGCCGATAAGGCAGACATTGCGCGCTTCCCGAACCTGAAGCTGGCGACGATCGATGATTTCGGCGGCTGGAAGGAAGCGCAGCCGAAATTCTTCGGCGATGGCGGCGTATTTGACCAAATCTACAAGCCGGCACAATAATACGTCGCATGAAAGCACATAGCCCCACGCGGTGGCGGTTCAGACGGCCGAGCGTCATTCCAGGCTTTGGAATGGCGCTCGGCCTTACCTTGACCTGGCTCACCCTTCTGATCCTGATACCGCTTTCAGGCCTTGCCTGGCGGTCAAGCGAGCTTGGCTTGGCAAAGTTCCTGGCCATTGCCTTCGATCCTCGCACCCTGAGCGCCTTGCGCATCAGCTTCGGCGCCGCTTTTGCGGCGGCCTGCATCAATGCTGCCTTCGGCGTCGTGCTGGCCTGGGTGCTGGTGCGCTACCGCTTTCCCGGCAAGCGCGTCATCGATGCCATGGTGGACCTGCCTTTTGCGCTGCCGACCGCCGTGGCCGGTATCGCGCTTGCGACGCTTTACGCACCGAACGGCTGGATCGGACAGTTCCTGACGCCGCTCGGCATCAAGATCGCCTTCACGCCACTCGGTATCGTCATTGCTCTCGTCTTCGTTGGCTTGCCTTTCGTCGTGCGCACGGTGCAGCCTGTCATGGAGGAGATCGACAAGGAGGTCGAGGAGGCCGCCGCTACGCTCGGCGCCACTCGTCTTCAGACCATCTTTCGTGTGCTTCTACCCGGATTGGCGCCACCTGTTTTGACGGGCTTCGCGCTCGCTTTTGCCCGTGGGGTCGGCGAATATGGCTCGGTGATCTTCATTGCCGGCAACCTTCCGTTCCGGTCGGAAATCGCACCGTTGCTGATTGTCATCAAGCTTGAAGAATACAATTATGCAGCCGCGACAGCCATCGCCGCCGTGATGCTGGTGATCTCGTTTGTCATGTTGTTGATTATCAACCTTATCCAGAGTTGGCGCAGACGGAGGTATGGCTATGGCGCTTGATACAAGCCTTCAGCCAACAAAGGTGCGTTCCGCCGTTACCGAGCACCGGTTTGCACGTTGGACGCTGATCCTTGCCTCGCTCATCTTCCTGACGCTCATCCTGCTTCTACCCTTGGCGGCAGTCTTCGTCGAAGCGTTCCGTAAGGGTGCCGGGGCGTTCCTCGAGGCATTGCAGGACGAGGAGACCTTTTCGGCCATCCGCCTGACCCTCATCGTCGCCGGCGTCAGCGTGCCTCTCAACCTGATCTTTGGCCTGGCGGCTGCCTGGGCGATTGCCAAGTTCGAGTTCAAGGGTAAGGCCTTCCTGACGACGTTGATCGACTTGCCCTTTTCAGTCTCGCCTGTCATTTCGGGTCTGGTGTTCGTCCTTTTGCTTGGTGCCAACACTCATCTTGGCCACTGGTTGAGCGCCCACGACATCAAGATCCTGTTTGCCGTTCCCGGGCTGATCCTCGCCACCATGTTCGTCACCTTCCCCTTCGTGGCACGCGAACTGATCCCGCTGATGCAGGAACAGGGAACGGGCGACGAAGAGGCGGCGCTTTCGCTCGGTGCCAGCGGCTGGCAGACTTTCTGGTATGTGACTTTGCCCAACATCAAATGGGGTCTGCTCTACGGCGTGCTGTTGTGCAATGCTCGCGCGATGGGCGAGTTTGGCGCCGTATCGGTGGTCTCCGGCCATATTCGGGGACAGACGAACACGATGCCGCTGCAGGTGGAAATTCTCTACAACGAGTACAATTTCACCGGCGCGTTCGCCGTTGCCACCCTGCTTGCGTTGCTTGCACTCGTGACCCTTGTTTTGAAGACGCTGCTCGAGATGCGATACAGCGAAGAAATAGCCGCCAGCCGGCGGCACTGAAGGAATAAGTAATGGAAGTTCGCGTACAAAACCTGCGCAAGGAATTCGACCGGTTTCCGGCGCTGCATGACGTCTCGCTCGACATCCGCTCCGGCGAACTGATCGCACTGCTGGGGCCGTCCGGCTCCGGCAAGACGACCTTGCTGCGCCTCATCGCCGGTCTGGAGAGCCCGACGGAAGGACTGATCTACTTTGGCGACGAGGACGCGTCGAAGAAGACCGTGCAGCAGCGCAATGTTGGCTTTGTGTTCCAGCATTATGCCCTGTTCCGGCATATGACCGTGCTCGACAATGTCTCCTTCGGCCTGAACGTGCGTGATGGCGCGCGACGGCCACCCAAGGCGGAAATCCGCAGGCGGGCGCTGGAGCTTCTCGACCTTGTCCAACTGTCCGGTCTTGAGAAGCGCTATCCGGCCCAGCTATCCGGCGGCCAGCGCCAGCGCGTCGCGCTCGCGCGCGCTATGGCGGTCGAACCAAACGTGCTCCTGCTCGACGAGCCCTTCGGCGCGCTCGACGCCCAGGTGCGCAAGGACCTGCGCAAATGGCTGCGCGAGATCCATGATCGCACGGGTCACACGACCGTTTTCGTCACGCATGACCAGGACGAGGCGATGGAGCTTGCCGACCGCGTTGTCGTCATGAGCCAGGGCGCGATCGAGCAGGTCGGAACACCCGATGAGGTTTATGACAACCCGAACTCTCCCTTTGTCTTCGGCTTTGTCGGACAGTCCAATTGTCTCGACGTGCAGGTCAATGGTGGAGAAATCTGGTTCGAGGACCGGCCGCTTGGGCTCAAGGTCGAAAACGAAGCGGATGGGGATGCCCAGCTCTACTTTCGGCCACATGACATCGAACTGCGAGATGGTTGCGGTGGCTGCATCGCTGGCTTGCTGACGACCAGCCGGCGCGTCGCCGGCACGCGCCACATCGAGGTTGACATCGGCAAGGGGCATCCACCGATCGAACTGGAACTGTCGCCATCGCAGGCCGGAAGCCTCGATCGCAGCCGGATCGCCTTCCGACCGAAGCGGTGGAAATTGTTCCACGCAGCGCGATAGGGATAGGAACGGGGCTCATGCGGTTTGGTGCGCCCCGAATCAGCGTGTGACGACAGGCTGATTTCGACCATTGCGGACGTCACCTGCAGTAGCGACTATCCTCGCTTTCAGTGCGTTATGCGATCGCGAATCAGCCGGCTCAGCAGGCAAAAGGCGGCCAAATCAAATTGTGATACTAATTGGGTTTGAAATTTACCCGAAACGCAGGTAGAAAAGCGACCACTTAATCGAGAAGGGCTTACTACTCCAGATAGGGGGCACCTGCCATTGAGGGCGCATCTAGCGTTGGGAAAATCTCTCGCCGGGATTTTGTTTGCGGGCATGGCGGCTGCGAGCTGCACGACCGCCCAGCAACCGGCTCCAAAGGTGGCTAGCCAGGCCGCCAAGTCAAGGAACGCGGCGCAGACGGCGCAGCTGACAAAAGTCACCTTCAATTATAATGCCAAGGATCGCGATTGCCTAAAGCGGGCAATGTACTTTGAATCCGAGCATTCGGATCGCGACGGCTATATGGCGGTCGGAACCGTGGTCATGAACCGGCTGACGTCGGGTGCCTATCCCGATTCGATCTGCGGCGTCGTTGCCCAGGAGAGGCAGTTCGCCCCTGGTGTAATGACGCGCGAAGTCGAGCCTATGGCCGAGATCGAACTGACAGACGCTGCCGACGCAATCTTGCGTGGCGAACGGCATCCGGGTGTCAAGGACGCGATGTTCTTTCACACAGACGGTCTGAAGTTCTCGTACCGGAACATGCATTACGTGGCGATTGCCGGCGGCAATGCGTTTTACGAGAAGCGCGGCCGGGACGGCGAGCTGCAAACGCCAGCGCCCCTGCCCTCGTATGAAGTTGCCATGAACTATCTGCCCGGCCAGAGCCTGATGCCAGCACAGTTTGCGGCGCTCGTTCCAACCACCGTCCCGGTGCCGATCCCAATGCCGGGGTCAGGGGCCACATTGGGAAGAGAACCGGCCGTGCCGACGCCGACGGAAACAGCCGTGCCCATCACCCCTGAAGCGGTGATGCCGATCGCCATTCCGACGCCAAGACCAGCCTTCAATGACGCCGTGCTGCGCGGCAGCCTTGCCCACGGCTGAGGCTCGTTTCCTATTTTGCTCTGTTTCCATCCGTGTCGAAGACGTGCAGATGCTGCGCGGGGAACGACACGTTGATCGTTGGACCGGCTGTCAGCGCAGCACGGTCGAGCGTGAAGATCTTGAACGGCAGACCGTGCAGCGACAGATGCAGGATGATGCCGAATCCCGTCGGTTCGACCAATTCGACGTTTGCATTCAGACCGCCCTGATCGGCAATGACGACATGCTCCGGCCGGATCCCCAACGTGACCTTGGCGCCGTTTGCGAGTGACAGCGGCGCAGCCAAAGGAACGATCGTTCCATCCTTCAGACGGACACCGCCGTCAGCATAGGTCGCGTCGAGGAAATTCATGCCCGGCGAGCCGATGAAGCCGGCGACGAAGAGGTTGGCAGGGCGATCGTAGAGTTCGAGAGGGCTGCCGACCTGCTGCACGACGCCGGCATGCATGGCAACGATCCTGTCTGCCAGCGTCATCGCCTCGATCTGGTCATGGGTGACATAGATCGAGGTCGCCTTCAGGTCGCCGTGCAGTTTTTTGATCTCCGCGCGCATCTGTTCGCGCAGTCGGGCGTCGAGGTTCGACAGCGGCTCGTCGAAGAGGAAGGCCTTCGGCTGGCGCACGATGGCGCGACCCATGGCGACGCGCTGGCGCTGGCCACCCGAAAGCGCCTTCGGCCGGCGTTCCAGCAGTGGGTCGAGGCCAAGCTTGGAGGCGGCTGCACCGACTGCGCTGGCGATCTTTTCCTTGGCCGTTTTCCGAAGCTTCAGGCTGTAGCTCATGTTGCCGGCGACATTCATGTGCGGATAGAGCGCGTAGGACTGGAACACCATGGCGATATCGCGGTCCTTCGGATGCAGTTCGTTGACCCGATTGCCGGCGATGCGGATCTCGCCGCCGGTAACGTCCTCCAGACCTGCGATCATGCGCAGCAGGGTGGACTTGCCGCAGCCCGACGGGCCGACGAGTACGACGAACTCTCCGTCCCTGATCCTGAGGTCGACGTCGTGCAGCACCTTGACGGGACCGTAGGCCTTCTTGACGTTCTGGATATCGATCGATGCCATTTTGATTAACCCTTGACCGCGCCGGCCGTCAGGCCCTGGACGAGATAACGCTGGATAAGCAGGAAGAAGAGACCGGCCGGGATGAGCGCGAGCACGCCCGCCGCCATCATCTGCCCGAAATCCACGGAGAATTTGGAAACGAAGGTCAGAAGCCCGACCGGGAAAGTTGCCGCGTCGTTGCCGTTGATCAGCATGAGGGCAAAGAGCAGTTCGCTCCACGCAGCGGTGAAGACGAAGCCGAGCGTTGCCGCGATGCCAGGCAGCGTCAGCGGCAGGATGATCTGCCGGAAGGCAGTGAACTGCGTTGCGCCGTCGATCATCGCCGCCTCCTCGAGATCCTTCGGGATACCGTCGAAGAACGACTGCATCAGGAAGGTGGCGAAGGGCACGTTGAAGGCGGTGTAGACAACGACGAGACCGGTGAGGCTGTTTGTCAGATGCAACGGCGTCAGGATCTTGAAGATCGGTGCAACCAGCATGACAAGCGGGAACATCTGGGTCAGCAGCATCAACGCGACGATCCAGTACTTGGCCCGAAAATTAAATCGCGACAGGGCGTAGCCGGAAAGCGAGGCGCAGATCGTAACGACGACGGCGGTCGAGGCCGACACGATCAGGCTGTTCTTGAAGAAGGTCGGAAAAGCGCTGTGCTGAATGACGAAGGAATAGTGCTCCCATGTCGTCCTCGATGGCCACATCCTGACCCCCTCCGTGTAGAGTAGGTCATTCGGCGTCACCGACACCTTGAGCAGCCAGAACAGTGGAAACAGCGCAAACGCGATGTAGCAGAGAATGGCCAGGCGATGCGCGAGGGTGGGGAGAATGGACCGCTTCATAACATCAATCCTTGTTCAGCAGGGTCTGCCGCAGCAGGATGATCAGCATCGAATAGGCAAGCAGCAGCACCAAGAGCACCAGCGCGATCGCCGAGGCGTAGCCGAAATCGAGGCGCCTGAAGGCCTGCGTGAAGATGTAGCTGGCGACGATTTGCGTCCGGTCGGCCGGTCCGCCGCCCGTCATGACGACGATCAGGTCGGCAAAATTGGAGACCCAGACGGTGCGCAGCAGCACGGTGATGGCAATGGTCGGCGCGAGGAAGGGCAAGGTAATCGAGCGAAAGCGCTGGAACCAGCTGGCGCCATCGATGGAGGCCGCTTCATAGAGGTCACGCGGGATCGCCTGCAGAGCCGCGAGCAGCGTGATCGCGAAGAAGGGTATGCCCCACCAGACGTTGGCGATGATCGGTCCCCACATGGCATGTTGCGGATCGGAGAGGATGTTTCCTGGCTCGCTCATCAGGCCGAGCCCAAACAGCCAGTGCGGGATTGGTCCGATCACGGGATTGAACAGCCACGCCCAGTTCAGACCGGCGAGGAAGGAAGGAACCGCCCAGGGCAGGAAGACGAGAGCCTGCACGACGCCCCTGCCCCAGAACGGCTTGTCGAGCAGCAGCGCGAGAATGAGGCCGAAGACGAATTGCAGGAAGACGGAGGCGCCTGTCCACAAGAGCGTATTCTTCAGAGCACCGTAGAAGGCCGCGTCTTTCGAGAGTGCACGGAAGTGATCAAGCCCGATGAAGCCGCCCGAAAACGGATTCAGCAGCTGGATGTCGCGAAATGCGTAGGAAATCCCGATCATCAGTGGCACCAGCATCACTGCAATGATCAGGATGAGCGACGGCGCACTATAAAGATAGGGTTCAGAGGCATCGGCGACGCGCTTCAGCCAGGGGCGTCTATCCTGGCGCCTGTCTAGCGTATCGGCAGTGATGGTCATCGGGCAAAGTCCGTTTCGCGGCGCGCTTTGCGCCGTCGCAAGAAACTGAAGGGGCGGCGGACAGGTCCGCCGCCGGTGGTCCGTTACTTCTTGGCGAGGAACTTCTGCTGTGCCTTGGTCAGATAGTCTGCCCACTGGTCAGCCAGTTCCTTCGGCGTGATGTCGCCGAGAAGCGCCTGCTGCGTCGTCTTGATGGCGAGCGAGTCCTTGAAGAAGGCGAATTCCTCGAGATAGGTCGGCATCACCGTCGGAACGACGTTGGGATCAGCCAGTTCCTCGAACCAGCCTTTGAACTGCTCGCCGGCATAGAAGGGATCCTTCTCTGCCGAGGTGTGGACCGGCAGGGCGCCGGTGCGCTTGTTCCACTCGATGTTGCCTTCCGGGCCCTCAAGCGTTTCGATGAGCTTCCAGGAAAGATCCTTGTTCTGGCTCGTCGTGAACATCGACCAGCCAGCGAAGCCGATCGTCGTGAACGCCTTGCCGCTCGGACCAGCCGGCATCTTGGTGACGCCGAAATCATCCGGCTTCATGCGCTGGGCGATGGCGATCAGAGCGTCTGGGTCCTGGTCGAGCATGGCGCAGGTGCCGGAGTAGAAGCCGGCGACGGTTTCATTGAAGCCCCAGTTGACACTGTCCTTCGGCGTCAGGCCCTTCTTGTAGAGATCGACGACCCATTCGAGACCCTTTGCCCAGCCTTCGCTGTTCATGGTCGAGGTGCCGTCCTCGTTAAAGAACTTGTTGGAGCCGGCCATCGTCGCGCCGAACATCACCCAGCCATTGAGACCGCCCGGACCACCGCGCAGGCAGTAGCCGGACTTGCCGGGGAGCTTGGAGACCTTCTCGGAGGCGGCGACGAAATCGTCGAGCGTCTTCGGTGGTTCGGCAACACCAGCTTCCTGGAAGAGCTTCTTGTTGTAGAACAGCGCACGCAGGTAGAAGCCATAGGGCAACATGTAGGCTGTGTTCTTGACGTCGCGGCCGAGTTCAAGCGCGCGCGGCGTCAGGCCCTTGGTGTGCTCCCACTTGGCAAGATAAGGCTCGAGGCTTTCGAGCATGCCGTTGTTGGCATAGAGCGAAAGCCAGGTGTCGGGCATTTCGATGACGTCAGGCGTGTCGCCGGCCGAAACCATTGTCGCGAACTTCTGGAAGGCTTCGTTCCAGGGCAGCGAGATGATGTCGACCTTGGTGCCGGGGTTTGCAGCCTCGAATTTGCCGACGATCGACTTCAGCGTCTCGGTGCGTTCGGGGCTGGTGATGACCTCGACCAGCTTGAGCGTGGTGTCGGCGAGTGCCGTACCGGCCATCATCGTGGCGAGTAGAGTGGCGGTAATCAGTCTCTTCATGCTTGCTCCCCCTTTTCAGGTTTTTGAGGTTGTGAACTTAAGAGGCGACCGCCAATGCCGCCTCGATGTCCTTCCACAAGGCCTCGGTTCCTTCGAGGCCAATGTGAAGACGTACGGACCGCGCATGGATCCCGAAGGTATGCGCGGAATTCGGTTGCGCCTTCTGCTGAAGGACGACCTCGCCTGGTACGATCAGGCTTTCATGCCCACCCCAGCTCACTCCCAGTTTGAAGAGCTTGAGGTGATCGGCGAAGGCGCGGATATCGACGCCCTCGCGGAATATGAAGGAGAACAGGCCCGATGTGCCGTTGAGGCCCGCAGGCAGGCGATTGGCAAGGCCCGGATGGCAGACAGTCTCCACCACGTCGAGCTCCTGCAGGCGTTTGGCGATCGTCATCGCGGCCGCCTCATGCGCTCGCATACGGATCGGCAGGGTACGCAGGCCGCGGATCAGAAGCCAGGCATCAAACGGCGAGAGTTTGCCACCGAGATAGGGATAGGCCTCTGCCTTGATGCGGGCGATCATCTCCTTCGAGCCGGCGACGACACCGGCGACGACGTCGCTGTGGCCGCCGAGATATTTCGAGGCCGAATGGATGACGATATCGACGCCGAGTGAGATCGGCTGCTGGAAGTAGGGGCTTGCCCAGCTGTTGTCGATCATGGTGACGATGCCATGCTTCTTGGCGAGTGCCGCGAGCGCGCCGACATCGTGGGCTTCCATCACCCAGCTCGTCGGGCTTTCCATGTAGAAGACCTTGGCGCCGGGCAGCGCTTTCGCCACGGCTTCCTCATCGCGACCATCGACATAGGTCACCTCGACCTTCATGCGCTTCAGGATCGTACCGAACAGGCGGAAGGCATCGGGATAGACATGCTTGACGGCAACAATCCGGTCGCCCGGCTCGACGAAGGACAGCACCGCCGAAGAGATCGCCGCCATGCCGCTTGCAAAGCCGAGCGCATCTTCGGCACCTTCGAGCTTTGCCAGCATTTCCTCGAACATGCGAACAGTCGGATTGAGGCCGCGGGTATAGATCGGCCGGACCTTCTCGCCCCGATAGGAGGAGATCATGTCGTCATAGTCGGAAAAGGTGAAAAGCGATGTCTGGAAAATCGGCGGCACGACGGCTTCGGCGAAGTTTCCTTCGTCGTGTGCGGTGATGAGCGAGGCAAGATCGAACGCGTCTGCGCCGTTATTCATTTGGACATTTCCTTGATATCTTCCTCGACAACTTCGAGGATTTTCAATGTCTCTTTGCGTGCGGCCTCGGCGTCCCGGGCGGCGATCGCGTTGAAGAGCGTACGGTGAAAGGGGAAGGAGCGGCGGGCAAAATCCTCGCGCTCGAAGGGGTGCTCCCAGAACTGCCAGAAAGTCTCTCGCATCTGCTCGAGAAGCTGGCGGAAAAGCGGATTGTGGGTGGCGTCGTAGATTGCCAGATGGAAGGCGAGGTCTTCCGGTCCCGATGTGCCCTTCTGGATGTGGACACGTTCCATCTCGTTGAGGTTCTGCTCGATCAGGATGAGATCCATGTCGGTCCGCTTTCGCGCGGCGACCATGCAGGCCTCGCATTCGATCCCGCGGCGCACCTCGAGCGTTTGCAGCAACGCATCGCGCAGATGGCCGGTATCAAGCGACAGCGGCATGTGGATCGTCGCCTTCGAAACCGGTTTCAGCAGGTAAGTGCCGCTGCCCTTGCGGGTTTCGATGACGCCGAGCGCCTGAAAGTGACGGATCGCTTCGCGGATCGTCGAACGGCCCACCATCAGCGCTGACATCAGTTCACGCTCTGCCGGTAGCCGATCGCCGGCCTTCAGCTGCGCGCTCTGAACATAATCGGCCAAGGCGTCTGTCACCTGACGTGCCCGATCGATTGCCGGAAGCGGCCGGATAATCGGCCTGTCGCTGCTTGATGCCTTCATGGTTCCCCAAATTTTTTATAGGCAGCCCGACCTTCAAATTGGTCTGACATCTTAGCATTTCGCAAAGATTGGCTAGCGTCAAGTGCGAGCTTTGTAGGTTAGCGAGATCCTCGTGTTCGCTCTAGTCGTACGATCTTTGCCATCCGATAGGCTCCTTATCGCCAGTGTCGGCTGACGCTAGGCGCGCCGAACGCGCGCCGCAATGAAGGCCTCTGCATGACATTCCTGCAAGTGCACCAATGAGGTTAGCCAACATCAGGCGTGAGAGTGCCGCCCTTCCACGTCTTCAAAAGCACCTCGATGAACTTTCCGGCAGCGGGCGACAGTTGCGCACCGCGTCGGCGGACGATACCGATGGTTCGGGTCACCACCGGGTCGATGATTGGGCGCGAGACCAAGTACGGGTGCTCTTCTTGAGGCGTCGCTAGCCGAGGAAGAACTGAAATACCGAGCCCGGCTTCGACCAGTCCTAGCGACGTGTTGAGATGAGTGACCTCATAGAACCAGTTCAAGCGAAGATTATGCTTCGCAAGAGCGCCGTCTAAAAGGACCCGGTTACCGCTCGAGCGATCAACGACTACGAGAGGGTAGCCGTCGAGTTGCCCCCAATTCACCTGGTCATGAGCTGCGAGCGGGTGATCCTTGCGCATGGCAAGCACGAAGGGGTCATCGATCAAAGGTTCGAACGAAAGGTCTGGGTCCGAATTTCCCATCAGATTGATGCCAAACTCGACCTCCCCGCGAGCCACCGCCTGCAGCCCCTCGTTGGCTGTTAGATCGCGGATACGCAGCCTGATATGGGGATAGTCAGTGCCAAACTTCTTGATGACCGTTGGCAGAAAATAGAAGGCAGCAGTTGGAACGCACGCCATCGTGATCAGTCCGCGCCGCTGCGAACCGCCATCCTTGAGGGCAAAAAGAGAACCATCGAACTCCTCGAGCATCCGCCTCACTAGCGGAAGTAGCTCCTGCCCGGTCGCCGTGGCAGCTACATGTCTGGTCGTCCGATCCAGCAATGGCGCGCCGATCGACTGTTCGAGCTTCTGGATGCGCCTGGTGAGAGCCGGCTGTGAAATATTGAGAGCCTCGGCAGCTCGGTGAAAGCTCTCAAGGTCTACCACCGCCTGAAAGGCACGGAGATCCAATACTTCGCAATTGATGCTCATATCGCAATAATCCCTTCAAAGATTGCATTTCACAATTAGGCCGACGTTCCACATATTGCAATAAGCAAGACCATTAATCCGACTTGCGCAATATTCGAGGACCTGTAATGAACGACCTAATACGCATACCATGCGTCCTTATGCGCGGCGGCACTTCGCGGGGCCCGTTTTTTCTGGCCTCCGATTTGCCTGGCGATCAAGCTGGTCGCGACGCAGCGCTGCTTTCCATCATGGGATCGGGGCACCCGCTGCAGATTGATGGGATCGGAGGAGGAAACCCGGTGACGTCGAAAGTTGCCATCATCGGTCCAGCTAGCGTTCCTGGAGCGGACGTCGACTACCTGTTTGCACAGGTGCGCACCGACCGACAGATCGTGGATTACTCGCCGAATTGCGGCAACATGCTCGCCGCTGTCGGTCCGTTCGCAATCGAGGCCGGTCTAGTAGCAGCCGCGAATTTTGACACTGTCGTGCGCATTCACAACGTCAACACGGGAAAAATCATCGAGGCGAAGGTTCCGACACGGAAAGGCGAGGTCATCTATCTGGGCGACGCTTCGATCGATGGAGTACCGGGCCTCGCCGCTCCAATCGCCCTCACCTTCCTGGACGCGGCCGGCGCTAAAACGGGAAAGCTCTTCCCCACTGGCAACCCTTCGGACGTCATCGCAGGTATCGAAGTTACCGCAATCGATTGCGCCATCCCGATGGTCCTTGTTCGCGCTGCAGACATGGGCGTGACCGGTTACGAAGACGCCGCCTCGCTATCGGCGAACCTTCAGCTTATCGACCGCCTCGCCTCCATCCGCACCGAGGCAGGTCGTTTGATGGGCATGGGAGACGTGTCCGACATGATCATTCCTAAGCCTGTCCTGATCTCGCCGGCGCGGAACGGCGGGACTTTGTCAGTGAGATACTTCATGCCCAACGACTGCCATCCGGCCCTCGCTACCACCGGTGCAGTCGGAATCGCTACCGCCGCCACTACCTCAGGAACGGTAGCGTCACAGATCGTCGGCGAAAACGGACTGCCGACGCTGGTTCGTATCGAACACCCCAGCGGACGTATCGACGTGCAGCTGGAGACGCGAAACGGATCGACAGTCGCGGGCCTAGTCAGGACCGCGAGGAGACTGTTCGAAGGCTATGCCTTCGCCAAGCCGAACGAGCGTGTCGAACACGCTGCATAACCTGCTCCGGCGAGGACCGGAGCAAATAGGGAGGAAATCTCATGCGTAAATATTTCTTGGCAGCAGCTACCGCGCTGTCTCTCGCTACCGCAGCTAATGCCGACTCCGTTCGCATGAGCGTGGGCTCCTATAATCTAAACAACCTACCTTTCCCTGTCGCCGAAAGCCTGGGATTCTATAAGCAAGAGGGCCTGGACGTCACGACTGAGAACTTCGCGCAAGGCGGCTCGAAAGTACTCCAGGCCCTGGTGGCCGGATCGACGGATGTCGCTGTCGGTTTCTACGACCACACGATCCAGATGCAGTCCCAAGGCAAGCATGTTGTCGGCTTCGTCCAGCTCGCAAGGAATTCAGGCCTTGTTCTCGCGGGCAAGAACGATAGCGATTTCGATCCGGCGAAACCGGAAACAATCAAGGGAAAGAACGTCGGCATCACCTCGCCCGGTTCCTCGTCCGACTTCTTCATCCGTTATTACCTCAAGCAGCATGGCCTGAGTGACAATGACATCTCGATCATAGGTGTCGGCTCGGGAGCCGCGGCTGTCGCCGCCTTGCAGCAGGGCAAAATCGACCTCCTGGTCAACTACGACCCCGCCGCCACGATCGTCGTAGAGCGTGGGCTTGGCAAAATACTTATCGATGCGAGGAGCGACGAAGGTGCCAAAGCTGTTTACGGAGGCATCTATCCGACGTCAGTGCTCTATGCCAACCAAGATTACATCAACGAGCACCCTGAGGTCATTCAGAAGGTTACCAATGCGACGGTGAAGGCGCTTCATTGGATGAAGGAACACTCTGCCGAGGAGATCGTCGCCCAACTCCCCGACGACTTCGTCTCGGGCGATAAGCAGACCTACATCAAGGCAGTGGAGAACGCCAAGGCGATCTTCTCCCAAGACGGCCGGTTCACGCCCGCCGACCTCGAGGTTCCCCTCGCAGTTCTCAAGAGCTTTAACGAAAGCGTCGGCAAGGCCACGATCGACCTCAATACGACCTACACCAACAAGTTCGTCGAAGCCGCTGGCCACAGTGCTGAAAACTAAGGGGTTAAATATGTCAAACGCAGCAAGGAAGATCGAGGCGGCGTCTCAACCTAGCCTTCCCCCGATGGTCACCATTGACAAAGTCACCATGGCGTTCGGAGCCTTTGTCGCAGTCGAAAACGTGAATCTCACGGTTGGTAACGGTGAGTTCCTTTCCATTGTCGGTCCTACGGGGTGCGGCAAGTCGACCATTCTCAATGCAATCGCGGGCCTGTTGAAACCCGCAAAAGGCGAAGTTTGTATCGATGGGACGCCCGTAAAGGACGTCCAGAACAACATCGGATATCTATTCCAGCAGGACGCGTTGCTGCCGTGGAAGACGGCTTACCAGAACGTAGAGTTGGGACTGATGTTTCGCGGTGTGGCGGCAGAAGAACGTCACCCTAAGGTAATGGCCTGGCTGGAAAAGGTTGGGCTGAAGGGTTTTGAGAGCCGCTTCCCTCACCAACTTTCAGGAGGCCAGCGCAAGCGCGTACAGATGGCGCAGGCGCTGATCACCGAGCCCAAGGTAATCCTGATGGATGAGCCTTTCTCAGCGTTGGACATACACACGCGGCATTTGATGCAGAACGAACTGCTGAAACTTTGGCAGGAAGACAGACGTGCCGTGGTCATGATCACGCACGATCTCGAAGAGGCAATCGCGCTCGGTGATCGCGTGGTGGTTCTGGCTGCCGGCCCGCGCAGCCGCGTCATCGAGAGCTTCGGTGTCGATCTAGAGCGCCCGAGAGACGTGGCCGAAATCAAGCTCGACCCCAAGTTCATGACCCTTTATCGCGATATCTGGGCGTCCCTGAGGGGCGAAGTGGAGAAAAGCTATGCAGGCCATTAACGTCCGTCTAATCCAAGTTACACTTTTGGCCGTGATCCTCGGCGCTTGGCAAGTTGGTGTGACATCCGGCGTCATCGATCGGTTCTTTTTCCCGGCACCATATGACATCGTCAACCAAGTAGTCAGCTGGGTTGTCGATCCGGGCTTTTACAAGCACGTCGGCATCACTCTCAGCGAGACTGTTCTGGGCTATCTGATCGGCACGGGTCTCGGCGTTGCGGCGGGCGTCTGGTTGGGACTAAGCCCGTATGTCGCTCGCATCCTTGACCCGTTCATCAAAGCGGTGAACGCTATTCCCCGCGTTGTGCTCGCCCCAATCTTCGTTCTCTGGCTCGGCCTTGGCCTGTGGTCAAAGGTTGCGCTCGCGGTCACGCTCGTGTTCTTCGTGACGTTCTTCAACGCCCTGCAGGGCGTTCGCGAAGTCAACCCGGTCGTCCTGTCGAACTCGCGCATCCTCGGCGCGCGGCGGTCCGACCTGTTGCGCCACGTCTACTTTCCTGCAGCCGCCACCTGGATACTTTCCTCGCTTCGCACTTCTGTCGGCTTCGCGGTCGTCGGCGCGATCATTGGCGAGTACCTTGGCGCATCCGCCGGCCTCGGCTACCTGATCGCCCGTTCGGAAGGCAACTTCGACGCGGTAGGCGTCTTCGGTGGCATTATCATCCTTGCAGTGTTCGTTCTGATCATCGACCTGTTCCTCGATGTCGCCGAAAAGCGTCTCATCACATGGAAGCCGCGGGCTGGAGAAGAACGGCCGGCCTAACTGACCATCGCGATTGTCATGCAGAAGGGCGGCTCACCATCAGCCGCCCTTTTCTTTGCAACGCGATGTGGCGGAAGCAGCGTCACGCTCAAGCCTGCTCGTTTTCACCTTCACGAAGATAAACTTGACGTGTCCGAGTCTAGTCGATCGCTCATATTTACGACTGCACGGGATTTGCCGAGACACTCCGCCCCGGTGGTTCTTGCAGCTGATGACCGGGCTCTTCATCTTCAGCTGCAAGCGGTTAGCCACGTACAATGCGACACCGCCCTGCGACGACATGAAGATGGTCGTATTGTACGGGGTGCGCCGCAGCTGTATCCTGTGGCCTGACAGGTGCAGACGACGCAGTGCGTAGCCGGAGCAAAAGTCCGGTCGCGTGTTTCAACCCGTGAACAAGCAGCCGCGGATCATGGAACTCCTATTGGCCATCGGATTGATCGTCTTCAAGGTCGCGTTGCTGATCGCGATGCTGCTGCTGCTGCCCTTGCCTCTAACCTGGCTGGAACGCAAGATCGCCGGACACATGCAGCAACGGATGGGACCGATGCGCGTTGGGTGGCATGGGCTGCTGCAACCGATGGCGGACGGAATCAAGCTTCTAACCAAAGAAGACCACATCCCGGCCGAGGCAGACCGCTTCCTGTTTAAGGTGGCTCCCATCCTGGCGCTCGCTCCGCCCTTTGTCGTCTTTGTCGCGATCCCCTTCGGCGAAACCGTCTCGGTCCTCGGCGCCGAAGTCACGCTCTACGTTTCCAATATGAATGTCGCGCTCCTTTTCGTCTTCGCGGTGATCGGGATCGAGGTGTATGGCGTTATCTTCGGCGGCTGGGCCGCCAACAGCAAATACGCGGTCCTGGGCAGCCTCAGGACCTGCGCGCAGATGATAAGCTACGAGATCCCAATGGGGTTCGCCGTGATCGGCGTCGTCATGTTGGCGCAATCCATGAGCCTGCTCGAGATCGTGCGAGCGCAAGCCGATGTCTGGAACATCGTCTACCAACCGATCGGATTCTTCGTGTTCTTCGTCGCCGGACTGGCCGAAGCACAGCGCATTCCCTTCGACCTGGCAGAAGCTGAAGGCGATCTCGGCGCCGGGTTCCATACCGAGTATAGCGGCATCCGTTTTGCGTTCTTCATGGTCAGCGAATATGCCATCGTACTGCTGGTGTCGGTCCTGGCAGTAATCCTGTTCTTCGGCGGTTGGAACGGCGTACTGATCCCCTTGCCACCGCTCCTCTGGTTTGCGCTCAAGGTCGCGTTCTTCGTCTATTTGTTCATGTGGTTCCGCTTCACGTTCCCTCGCTACCGCTACGACCAGCTGATGGCGATCGGATGGAAAGTCTTGCTTCCTTTGTCGATGGCGAACATAATCATAACTGGTCTTGTTTTCTTTTAGGGGCCGCAGCGGCTCCGTAGTGGAGCGCCGATGTCGCGCGCACGAGACAGCATTGGAACATGGATCGGCTGGGCTTTCTTCGCCGATCTGGCGAGCGGCTTGGCTCTGACCTTTAGCTACATGTTCTCCAGATCCGTGACCATGCAGTATCCTGACAAGGAAAAATGGTTGCCCTACTCGCGTTACCGCGGGCATCATTTCTTAAAGCGCGACGAAGAGGGCGAGATCAAATGCGTGGCCTGCGAACTCTGCGCGCGAATTTGTCCCTGCGACTGCATCGAAGTCATCCCCTACGAGGACGAGAAGGGCAACCGTCACCCGGCAAAATTCGAGATCGATACGGCACGGTGTCTCTTCTGTGGCCTGTGCGAGGATGCCTGCCCGGCCGACGCGATCGCGCTTGGCCAGCAGTACGAATTCTCGAGTTTTTCCTCGCGTGACTTGGTGATTGGACGGGACGATCTGCTCGCCAAGCCGGGCAAAGCTGTGACCGGCGGCGGCGTGGTCTCGGCGCGCCTGAACACTGAACAGGACGTTCTGGTCGAGACGAGCGAGCCACAAGGGTACAACTGGTGGCAGAATATCCGACGAACGTGAACGCGCGCCAGCCATCAAGCCGAAGCGCGCAGACAGGAGGTCAAAATGCTTGTCTGCCAAATCTTGAAGACCAAATCCCCCGAGATCGTCTCGGTCACGCCGGACCATACAATGGTTGAGGTCCTGAGGTTGTTTCGCGAAAACAACATCGGCTTCGTTATTGTCGGCCGTTCCCCCGGGGAATGCCTGGGAACGGTGTCGGAGCGGGACTGCTGCAACGCAGTCGCTGAATACGGAATCGAAGCGCCCGTCATGCGCGTCGGCGAGATCATGAACCGCCGTGTGGCGACCTGCTCGACCGACGATTTACTGCCTCTTGTCATGGCGATCATGACCGAGCGGCGCACGCGCCATGTGCTGGTCATGGATGGCGACAAGATAGCCGGCGTTGTCAGCATCGGCGACGTGGTCAAGTACAGGCTTGAGGAAGCGATGCGCACGGAGGAGGATCTGTACAATTACATTTGCGGAACTGCTCATTACCACTGACGCTGCCGGCAAGCGCAAGGTTATGGCTCAGCTCGGCCTCTCGGGCTCTGCCCCGAACCCGGCGACGGTGGTGATCTCGAATGGTACGTGCACCTTTTTTACGTCCACCGGACAGGGATATTCGCCTCGCCGCATCAGGCTGTTGAGGCGAAGGGCTCTGTAATTTTCGGGAATGAACACAAGTCCCTGCGGGAAATGCCTGTCGATCTTGAGCTTTGCCGTCAGTTCGTGCTGGGCGGATCGTACAGCCACCTGATCGCCATCCGAAAGGCCAAGTTGTGCCGCGTCCCACGCACCCATTGCGACATAGGGGTCGTCGGCGACCGTGTTCAGGATTTCCGAGCGCTCGGAAAGATACCCATTGTGGAACAGGCAGTTGCCAGTGACCAGCATGAGCCTGTCGGTTGCAATGGGCACCGCCGGTGGGGCGAAGAACCTGCCAGCCGGGAGCACGAGAGCCGCCTTGGTGAATGCTCCCTCAGCGTCTAGCCCATCCTGCGTCAGGCCTTCATAGGCGGGAACCAGCCGGGCGATCTCGTCGAAAATCTCGGTTTGAACCGATGGCCGCAGTGTATGGCTTTGAAGTGCTGCGACAAAGTCGAAGATCGCCAGATTGCCTCGGACCTCGGCGACCGGCTCACGGAACTTGCGGACCTTCTGGAGCCGGCCTTCGTTGTTGGTGAAAGTGCCGGATTCCTCGCCGTAGCTCGCGGCGGGCAGCACGACATCAGCGAGGCCCGCCGTATCCGTGAGAAATGCGTCCTGCACGATCAGCAGACCCGCGGCACGAAGCGCCCGCTGCACAAACTCCCGGTCGGGATAGGACATCAGGGGGTCGCTTCCAACGATATAGAGCGCACCCATTCGCCCCCTGTCGCAGAGTTGCAGCATCCCGTCGAAATCCACGCCTGGTTCCGACGGAATCTCGGCGCCCCAGGCCCGTTCGAGAGTTGCGCGCGCGGCATTATCGGCGACCGTACGCAGTCCCGGCAGAGCGGCTGGTAAAACGCCCATATCCCAGGCGCCTAGCTGGTTGGCGCGATCGAAGAGAAACTGCATCGTCGGGTTCTTGCCGAGCAGGCGGAGAACCTGCAGCAGGTTGTTGAGCTGCTGCAGCGTCGCGCGCGCTGTTGGTGACCTCAGGAGGTCGGCGCTGACAAGCGCTGTGACGCTCCCGCCTTCCAGCAGCGCCGTGGCCAGACGGTACGTTGCGTCGCTGCCGGTGGCCGCCGGCCCGCCAATTGTCGCTCCGATGTCAGCAAGAACGTCGTCCGGCAGGTCCTTTCCGGCCGCTACGACAGAGGCCACGACTGCGGCAAGGCTCGCTGCCTCACAGCCCGGCGAAACGCGAACGACCGCCCGTGCATCGGCGTCCAAGCGGGACGGCCGCACCGAGAGCATGAGCAATCTCGTCTGGCGGCGGCGTGCAGCGTCGCGCAGGAGATACTCGGTGACCGGATTCTCCTCGGTCACGTTGCCACCGACGACGAGCACGCAGGCGTTTCCAATGACGTCCTGGAGCGGCGCGCGGCTGAAAAAGCTAGTAACCAACGGACCGAGCACATCGAAAGGCGTGGACCAGCGCGACGAGCAGTCAATATTGTTTGTTCGGAACATCGTCCGCATCATTTTCTGGAATTGATAAAGCGTCTCGTTGGGAAGGCGTGGCGAGGCAAGCCCGCCTGCTGCCCTTCCCTCAACCGCCGAAAGGCGCTGTCTTAGGTAGTTCTGCGCTTCTTCCCAGGAAACCGGAACGAGGGCGCCATCACGGCGGACCATCGGCCGCTTGATCCTGTCCAGGCTCGCGACGAAATCGAGGCCAAATCGTCCCCGCACGCAGAGGGTTTCGCGGTTGAGACCCTCGTCCCACTTCGAGCGGACCCGCATGAACTCGCCCTTGCGTGTGCCGACCGTCAACTGGCAGCCGGTGCCGCAATGTGGGCATACCGTGTCGGTCTCGGCCAGATCCCACGGGCGGGCCTTGTAGCGATAGGGGAAGCTCATCAGCGCGCCGACTGGACAGACCTCGACGCAGTTGCCGCATTGGTCGCAACTTGCAAGACTACCCTCGAAGCCGGTCACGGCGGTGTCCATACCTTTTTCGACCGTGCCCAGGGCGACCGCGCCGACCACCTCCTCGCACATCCGCACGCAGCGTTGGCACTGGATACAGCGGTTGACGTTCATGATGATGACAGGGCTGAGGCGGATGTCCTCGGAGTGGAACACCCGTTTGGCATCACGAAACCGGCTTTCGCGCGGCCCGTATGCCATCACCTGGTTCTGAAGCTCGCACTCGCCGCCTTTATCACATATCGGGCAGTCGAGCGGATGGTTGGCAAGCAGCATGTCGAGCATGGACGAGCGGGTTTCCTCGATCAGCGGCGTGTTGGTTCGCACCACCATGCCGTCGGTGACTGCGGTGGCGCAGGACGGCTGCAGCCTGCGCTGCCCCTCGATTTCGACCAGGCACATGCGGCACGAGGCGAGCGGCGGCAGCCGCTTCATGTAACAGAAGGTCGGGATGTCGATGCGCAAACGCTCGGCGGCCTGCAGCACCGTGGAGCCAGCTTCCACTTCCAGCATCTGTTCATCGATCGTAATGCGAACCATGGCTTCCTCGCGGTCTTCTTCCAGCGCACCTCAGTGAAACGGGCACCTCCGCTCCTCGATATGGGCGACGAACTCATCGCGGAAATGCTTGAGCGCGGCCCGCAGCCCCATAGCCGCGCCGTCGCCCAAAGCGCAGAACGTATTCCCGAAAATGCCCTTACAGAGCGCGTCCAGCTGTTCCAGATCGCCCGGCTCCCCCTGCCCCGCCTCGACCCGGCGCAACACTTTCACGACCCAGTTCAGCCCCTCGCGGCAAGGCGTGCACTTGCCGCAGGACTCGTGGTGGAAGAACTCGATGATCCGGGTGGCGACCTTGACCATACAGGTCGAGTCGTCGATCACGATCACGCCGGCCGAGCCGAGCATCGAACCGGCGGCAGCGAGCGAGTCGAAATCCATCCCCACCTCAAGCCCGCTTTCCGGGATGACCGGCGCCGAGACACCGCCCGGGATCACCGCCTTGATCCTGCGTCCGGGCAAGGGACCGCCGGCATGGTTCTCGATCAGCTCCCGCAGCGGTATGCCCATCGGCAATTCATAGAGACCGGGTTTGCGCACTTGTCCGCTGAGGCAATAGAGCTTCGGGCCGGGGCTCTTGTCCGGGCCGATCTCCCGAAACCACCTCGAGCCCCGCATCACGATATGCGGCACGCAAGCGAGCGTCTCGACATTGTTGATGACCGTCGGGCTGGCGTAGAGCCCCTCGACCGCCGGAAACGGCGGTTTCAGGCGGGGCTGCGCCCGCTTGCCCTCGAGCGAGTCGAGCATCGCGGTCTCCTCGCCGCAGATATAGGCGCCAGCGCCGCAATGGATATGCACGGCGAAATCGAAATCGGAGCCCAGGATATTCCGCCCGAGGTAACCTCTTTCGTGAGCCTCGGCAATCGCCTGCTCCAGGCGACGGATCGCCGTCACATACTCTCCGCGGATGTAGACATAGGCGGTCTTGGCGCCGATCGCGTAGGCGCTTACCGCCAGCCCCTCGATGAGCTGGTGCGGGTCGCGCTCCATGATGATCCGGTCCTTGAAGGTGCCGGGCTCGCCTTCGTCGGCATTGCAGCACAGATATTTCGGCTTGTCGCCCCGCTTCGGCACGAAGCTCCATTTCATGCCCGTCGGAAAACCGGCGCCGCCGCGACCGCGCAGGTTTGATTCCTTGACGAGGTCGACGATCTCATCGGGCGTGTTCTCGCGCAGCACCTTCTTCAGCGCCTGATAGCCACCGCCCGCCTCATAGGTCGGCAGCAAATGACCATCCGGCACGTTCATGTTCTTGAGGAGAACCGGCTCGAACATGGCGCTACTCTCCCGGCGGCTGCGCGCAAACATGCTCAATGCTCGCCGCCCGCGCTGCTGTAGCCCGAAGATTGTCCAACAACGCGTTTACCCGCGCGACATCCAGATTGCCGTGGTAATCGTCGCCGACTTGCATTACCGGAGCCATCTCGCAGGCGCCGAGGCATTCCACAGTCGAAAGCGTGAACATCCCATCCGGGGTGGTCTCACCCTTGTTGATCGCCAGGACCGCTTCCAGGTGCTTCAGCAGGTCCTCCGATCCGCACAGCATGCAGGAAACGTTATCACAGAGCTGCAGGTGGAACAGACCCACCGGTTCGGTATGGAAGAGCGTGTAGAAGGTCGCCAGTTCGTAAACCCACATCCGCTCGACGCCGAGGATGTCGGCGACCTCCTCCAGCACCGGACCGGGCAGATAACCATGTTCCTTCTGCGCGATCAGAAGCGCGGGCATGATCGCCGAGCGCTGGTTCGGATACCGCGCCGCCGCCGCTTTTATCTTCTCGCGCATGCTCATCGCATCCAAATCTCCTGCTACTTGTCCACCTCCGCCATCACCGGGTCGAGGCTGCCCAGCACGGCGATCATGTCGGCCAGGTAGCGTGCGTTGGTGACCCCGAAGAGGCCCTGAAGGTTCACGAAAGACGGTGCTCGCACCTTCATGCGGAACGGTTTCGGCGATCCGTCGCTGATGATGTAGAACCCCAACTCACCCTTTGGCGCCTCGATCGCCGAATAGACCTCGCCTTTAGGTACCTTGAAGCCATAGGCCGACAGGTCGAAATGCTGGATCAAAGCCTCCATCGAGCAATGCACGCGTTCCTTGTCTACCGGGAACGCGATGGTCGGCATGTCGATCTGGAACGGTCCTTCAGGCATCTGGTCGATACATTGTTCGATGATCGCGATGCTTTCGCGCATCTCATCGACGCGGCACCGCCAGCGCGCGTAGCAATCGCCCTCGTTGCGGGTGATGACGTTGAACGCGAGCCGGTCATAAATCTCGTAGGGCTCGTCACGGCGGATATCCCAGTCAACGCCGGAGGCACGCAGGTTCGGGCCACTGAGACCCAGATCGATTGCGTCTTCGCCGGAGATCACCCCGATCCCCTTCGTGCGCTTGAGGAACACCCTGTTGTCTTCGAGCAATCGCTCATAGTCGCGGATCCGGTTCGGGAAGATGTCGCAGAACTCCCTGATCTTGGGAAGGAATCCGTCAGGCAGGTCCTCGCGCACTCCGCCAACCCTGCAGAAGGATGTGTGCATGCGCGCACCGGTAATCATCTCCAGCAGGTCCATGATCATCTCGCGCTCGCGCATGACGTAAAGCAGCGCGGTCATTGCACCCAGATCCATCGGCAGCGCACCAGTGATCAGAAGATGACCGGAAATCCGCGCCAGCTCGGCCATCATCACGCGGATGTACTGCGCCCGGATCGGTGCTTCTATGCCAAGAAGCTTCTCCACCGCCAGCGCGAAGGCCAGATTGTTGGACGGTGGGCAGAGATAGTCGAGCCGGTCCGTCAGCGGGAAAATCTGCGTATAGGTGAAGCTCTCGGCGAGTTTTTCCGTGCCGCGGTGGAGGTAGCCGATATGCGGATCCACACGCTCGACGTACTCGCCGTCCAGTTCGAGGACGAGCCGGAGTACCCCATGGGTGCTGGGGTGCTGCGGGCCGAGATTGAGGAGCACTTCCTTGGTATTAAGCGCTTCGCCTTCCGGCCTACTGAGCTCGGTGACTTCGGTCATCTCAACTCTCCGGCGTGGAACGGCCTCCTTCTGGAATGTCCCTGGTGGCAATGTCTGGCTGCGTTGGCGGCGGGCCCTCGGCACCGAAGGGATTCAGTTTGTCCTTGTAGCCCCTTAAGGGAAAATCCTTGCGCTGGGGAAAGCCCTCGAAGCCTTCCCACATATAGATCCGGCGCAGATCGGGATGGCCTTCGAACTTGATGCCATACATGTCCCAGGCCTCGCGCTCGTGCCAATTGGCAGTGCGCCAGACCCCCGTCACCGACGGGACGCGAGGCGGATCACCAAGCCGGCACTTGATGCGAACCCGCCATTTGTTCGGCAGCGAATAGAGGTGGTACACCGCCTCATAGCGTGGCAACTCCGGGTAATGATCGACCCCACAGATGTCAGACAGGAAATTGAACCGGAGCGCCGGATGGTCTTTCAGAAATCGGCAGAACTCAACGATCTTTTCGGGTGGAACGGCAAAGGCGTAGATGCCGTGCACGGCGCCGAGGTCCTCGATTGCGGCTTCGAAATGCTCCATGATCAGAGCGCGATTGAGAGACGGCTCCACGCTCATGAGGCTGCAATCCGATCCAGAGGCGTCCCGGCTAGCGCGCGGGATCTCTTGATCTTCTCCTGAAGCAGCAGGAAGCCGTGCATCAGCGCCTCGGGCCGCGGCGGACAGCCTGGCACATGCACGTCGACGGGCACGAAGGTTTCCGACCCCTGCACCACGGCATAGGTGTTGTAGACCCCGCCTGAGATGGCGCAGGTGCCCATTGCGATCACCCAGCGCGGCTCCGGCATCTGGTCATAGAGCCGGCGCACGACGGGGGCGAACTTCCGGGTCACGGTGCCGGCGATGATCATCACATCGGACTGGCGCGGCGAAGGCCGGAACACCACGCCGAACCGGTCGAGATCATAGCGCGCGCATCCTGCCGAGATCATCTCGATGGCGCAGCAGGCAATACCGAAGGTCTCGGGCCAGAGCGCGGATTTTCGGCTCCAGTTGATGATGCTCTCGGCCGTGGTGAACAGCACGCTGTCGCGGATCGCATTGTTTACGCCTCCCATTCCAGCGCTCCCTTCAGCCAGGCGTAGGCGAAACCCACGATAAGCAGCAACATGAAGACGAACATCTCGACATAACCGACCAGACCTATGTCTTTCAGGACGACGGCCCAGGGAAACAGGAACATCGTCTCGACGTCGAAGACCACCAGCAGGATCGCCAGCACAAAGAACTGCACCCTGAAACGGCCCCCGGCGGCTTCGCCCGCTGGGTCCACGCCGCACTCATAGGGCATGTTCTTCTCGGGATAGGGATTGGACGGCCGCAGCAACGAGGAGAAAAATAGCGTCGCCGCCGTCACCAGAACAATTCCGGCAACCATGAAAAGAACCGGCAGGAACTCCATTGCAGCCATAGTCATATCGCATTGCCCCGGTCACCCACCGAGAGCTTTCTTCAGGCCGCCGCCGGCCCCATCCGGAACCGGTAGTGCGGTCGCCCCGGGAAGCGACTTTGGCAATCCTTTCTTGAATTATCAGTGTATTCCGTCGGGTGGATCATTGCAAATTCAATAGATCAGCCGCCGAACACGGAATGCTGAGCAAGCCTCAGAAACCACGCTGGAAACAGGCCAATGCCGATGGTGCCGGCGGCGGTGAAGGCCAGCGTGGCGCGCACCATAGGCGTCAGCGCCGGGTCGAACATCTTCTCCGGCTCGCGCATGTAGATCACCATGACGATGCGGATATAAAAGTAGGCGGCGACGACGCTCAGCAGCACCGCGATCACCGCCAGCATGACGAAACCTCGCTCGACCAGCGCGACCAGCACGTAGAACTTGGCGAAGAACCCGGCCGTCGGCGGAATGCCGGCCAGCGAGAACAGATAAAGCAGCATCACAAGCGCCAGACCGGGATGCGATTTGGCGAGACCCGCATAGTCTTCGACAACCTCGCCCGAGAAATCGGAGTTCCGCATCATGATGATGGTACCGAAAATGCCGAGATTCATGAAAGCGTAGATCAGCAGGTAAAGCATCACGCTGGCGATACCGTCCGCACCGCCGGCCGCCACGCCGAAAAGGGCGAACCCAGCATGGGCAATGCTGGAATAGGCCAGGAGGCGCTTGAAATTATCCTGCACCAGAGCCACGAAACTGCCGAGCGCCATTGTCACCACCGCAATGACCGCGACGATGATCCAGACATCCGAGGCTGCGATCAGAGGGTTGAGGAACACCCGCAGGATCACCGCGAACCCCGCCGCCTTGGGGCCCACCGACATGAAGGCGGTGATCGTGGTTGGCGCGCCTTCATAGACGTCCGGCACCCACATATGGAACGGCACCGCGCCGACTTTGAAGACCAGCCCCGCGACAATGAAGACCACCGCCAGCAGCAATCCGGGATCGAGGGGATCGCCGGTCACCGCCGCAGCCATCCCGTCGAGTTGTGTCGTGCCGGTGAGCCCGTAAACCAGCGAAACGCCGTAAAGGAAGATCCCGGTCGAGACCGCGCCGAGGATCACATATTTCAGCGCCGCTTCGTTCGATCGCCGCTCCTGCCGCAGGAAGCCGGTCAGCACATAGGTGCAGAGCACCATCAACTCGAGGCCCACATAGATCGACATGAGATCGGTCGCCGAGGCCATGATCATCATTCCCGAAAGCGCCAAAAGCAGCAGGACATAGTATTCGCTGCTGCCGATCCCTTCGATATCGGCATATTTTCGGGAAAGGAGGAATGTCAGGACGGTCGCGATGTAGAACACGAACTTGAAGAAGACCGCGAAGCGGTCGGCGATGAACATGCCGGTGTAGGCCGGCCGTACTTCGCTCGCCAGCATGAGTGTCGCCGCGGCGGCCATCAGCACAATGGCGACGGAGGCCCAGACAAGGAAGTGTTCCTGCCTCTTTTGCACGAATTGCCCCAGGATCAGCAGGATGCAAGCTCCGATGATCACCACGATTTCGGGCAGGCTCGCCACGATCGACTGGAAAAGCGCGGTGGCGGTCATCGGCCGCTCCCCTCGCCGTGCACGTGCGCCAGCAGATGGTGAACCGATGCGTCAATGATGTTGAGAAAAGGTTTTGGATAGAGCCCGACCCAGAGCACGAAGACGGCCAGCGGCAGCATCGCAGCGACCTCGCGGGCATTTACGTCACGTATCTTGAACCGCACGCCGACGCTGGGCGGACCAAGCGCGACTTTGCCATACATGCCAAGCAGATAGGCCGCGCCCAGTAAGGCACCCAAGATGGCTGCCGCGCCGACAGCCAGGTTGGCGGCAAACCCGCCCGCCAGCACGAGCAACTCGCCGACGAACGAATTCGTTCCCGGCAGCGCCATCGATGACAGAATGAACAAGGCAAGAAACGCGCTATAGACCGGCGCCACCTTCATCAACCCGCCATAATCGGCGATGCTGCGGGTGTGGGTCCGCTCGTAGATCAGGCCGACGAACAAAAAAAGGGCGCCCGTCGTTACGCCGTGATTGAACATTTGCAGGATGGCGCCCTCGAGCCCTCGCAGGTTCAGCGCGAAAATCCCCATCGTCACGAAGCCCATGTGGCTGATGCTGGAATAGGCCACCAGCTTCTTGAGGTCGTCCTGCGCCAGTGCAAGCAACCCGCCATAGACGATTGCAAGCGCTGAAAGCGCCAGCATCAGTGTCGAATAATATAGCGATGCCTCCGGTAGCATCGGCAGCGAGAACCGCAAGAATCCGTAGGCGCCCATTTTCAGGAGCACTCCGGCGAGAATAATGCTGCCTGCCGTTGGCGCCTGCACATGGGCGTCCGGCAGCCAGGTATGGACCGGGACCATCGGCACCTTGACCGCGAAGGCGACAAGGAAGGCGAAGAACAGCCACGACTGGACCCCGAACGGCAAGTCCTTCGCTGTCAGGGCGAGGATGTCGAAGGTCTTGCCGCCGTTGATGTAGAGCACGATGACGCCGATCAGGAACAGGACGCTGCCCGCCAGCGTATAGAGGAAGAACTTGAAAGCCGCGTAGATCCGGCCGTCTCCGCCCCAGACGCCGATGATCAGGTACATCGGGATCAGCATCGCCTCCCAGAAAACATAGAACAAGAACAGGTCGAGCGCTGAGAACACCCCAAGCATCAGCGCCTGCATGACCAGCAGACTGACCATGAACTCCTTCACCTTGCGGTCGATCGCGACCCACGAGGCGAGCACGCAAACCGCCCCCAGCAGCGCCGTCAGGAACACGAAAAGCGCGCTGATCCCATCGACACCGAGCGCAAAGGTTATGCCGAGTGCCGGCACCCACGGCCGCACCTCGGTGAACTGCATTTCGTGGGTCGAGGTGTCGAAACCGGCCAGCATGGCGATGCAGAAAGCGAGGTCGAGGACGGTGACAGCCAGCGCCGTCCACCGCACCGCACCGTCGCTGCGTAGAAACATCAGGACCGCTGCCCCGACAGCGGGCGTGAATACGATGAGGCTCAGGAGCGGTAACCCCATGGATCCCCCCTACCGCCACGCTACGGCGAAGACGACGGTGGCTACGATTACACCGACAATCATCGCCAGCGCGTAATGGGTAACGACACCCGTCTGTAGCCGCCGCAGCGTCCCGCCGCCGCGCAGGATCGTTTGGGCGACGCCATTCACGATGGCGTCTACGCCGATGAGATCGATCCGCAGTCCCGCCCGCGCTGCACCATATAGGAAGGGCAATGCCGCGGTCTCGGACACGTCGCTCACCGCCTTCTCATAGCGTGCCAGCGGCTTTTCGGCGAACCACATGAAGAGCCGCGCCCCCTTGCGATAGAACCAGTCAGTGTCGAGGCTGATCGTCTTCTCCGGGTCGAGGGCCTTGAGGAACAGCACGAACCCGAAGGCGGTGAACATCAGCAGGCCGAGGCTCTCCGTGACATGACTGCCCGTATAGGGTTCGAAGTCCACCTGATAGGGAAGAAGCGCATAAAGCGGCTGCGGGAATACGCCGATCGCAACGCAGAGGACCGCCGCCATGCCCATCGCAACCAGCATGTTGCGCGGCGGCTCCCGCGCCTGAAGCTTCCGGTCTGTGCCAAAAAACATGTAATACGGGAGCTTGAGCCCGGTGTGCAGAAACGTCCCCGACGAGGCCATCGTCAACGCCAGTACCACCAGCGCGCGATGATCCTGTCCGGCAGCGGCTATCACCATCGACTTGGTGACGAAGCCCGAGAAAAATGGAAAGGCCGAGATCGCGAAGGCGCCGACCATGTAGAGCGCCACCGTCAGCGGCATGTTCTTGTAGAGCCCGCCAAGCTCGGTGAGCTTGCGCTGCCCGGTGACGTAGATGACCGCCCCGGCCCCCATGAAGAGGAGAGCCTTGTAGAGGATATGCGCGAAGGCATGGCTCGTGGCACCGTTCACCGCCATCTCGGTCCCGATCCCGATGCCGGCCACCATGTAGCCGACTTGGCTGACGATGTGATAGGCCAGGAGCCGCCGGCAGTCGTTCTCCAGCACCGCGTAGATGACACCGTAGAGCGCCATCGCGGTACCGAGCCAGACCAGAAGCTCGGTCCCGGGAAACGCGCGCGCCAACACATAGACGGCGGTCTTGGTCGTAAAGGCGCTCATGAATACCGCCCCGGTGACGGTCGCCTCTGGGTAAGCGTCGGTCAGCCAGGCGTTGAGGGGTGGTACCGCGGCGTTAAGAAGGAACCCGGCAAGGATCAGGTAGGCGCCGGCGCCCATCCCCGCCTCGATCGGTCCGAAGAGCAGCGATCCTGTCGAGGTTCCATGGAGAATGATGCCCCCAAGCAACACGACGCCGCCAGTGACATGGACCATGATATACCGGAACCCGGCATTGATCGCCTGTCGACCGCCCTGGGCGAAGACCAGATAGGCAGAAGCAAAGGCCATGGTTTCCCAGAACAGGTAGAGCGTCAGGTAGTCGCCGGCGAACACCACGCCGAGCGCGCCGCCGACGTAGGCGAAGGCAGCGACATGCTGGCCGGGACGAGGCAAGTGCAGCGCGTAGACCGTTCCGATGAGAGCCATGATGGCAAAAACGGTGGCGAAGACGATGCTCAGCTTGTCGACCTTGGCGATCAGGATTTCCTGCCCGAGGAAGTGCGCCGCTCCATAACTGCCCGGCTGGACCGTTACCACTGCAAGGATCGCCAGCGCCGGGATCAGCAGCAGATAGACCTTCCGGATCGATCCGGTGAGGAAAGGGATCGGCAGGGTGCCAAGAATGAACAGCAGGGCCGGATGAGCGAAGTCAATCATAATAGTCCTCGCGCCGCATGAGTCCGCCCTGATGGCCAAGGAACTTGGAAACGAAGATCAGCAGAACGCAGGATAAGAAGCCATAGACGGCCGACCAGCCCGGCAGGCGGTCCCACAGATAAACCGCGTGTTCGCGGGGGACCAGAAAGTCGGCGATGACGATCAGAACGAGCACCAGATAGAACAGCCGGCGCCGCTGGTTGGCGTATTCTTCGTCACCAAAGAAATCGACCACGCGCTTGATCATCTGACAACTCCTTCCGCCAGGGCGAGGAAATAGTTGGGGAAGATGCCCATCGACACCGACAGGATGGCAGTTGCCACCAGCGGGATCGTCATCATCGGGATTTCACGGACCGTTGCCGGGCTTTTCTCGGCCTCCGTCTTGAAAAAGGCGAGATAGGTCACAGGCAGGAAATAGGCGGCGTTGAGAACCGAACTCACCAGGAACACAATCAGGAACGCGACGTCCCCCGCCTGCATCGAGCCCAGCGTCAGATACCACTTGCTGACGAAGCCCGCGGTCGGCGGCACCCCGATCATGCTCATCGAGCCGACGAAGAACGCGCCCATCGTCCAGGGCAGCCTGCGGCCGATACCGGCCATGTCGCTGATGTTCCGCTTGCCGGACGCACAATAGATCGACCCGGCGCAAAAAAAGAGGGTGATTTTGGAGAAGGCGTGAGCCGCAATGTGGATGATTCCGCCGACCATAGCGACCGGCGAGAGCAAAGCCGCGCCCAGCACGATATAAGAGAGCTGGCTGACCGTCGAATAGGCGAGCCTCGCCTTCAGGTCGTCGCGCGTCAGGGCGTAGACGGACGCCATCAGGATCGTGAACGAGACCAGATAGGCCGTGGCGATGCCCAGGTGCAGACTGTCCATCAGCCCTGTGCCGAAGACATGGAACACCACGCGCAGCACGCAGAACACGCCCATCTTGACCACGGCCACCGCATGCAGGAGCGCGCTGACCGGTGTCGGCGCCACCATCGCCGCCGGCAGCCAGGCGTGCATGGGCATTATCGCGGCCTTGGCGAAGCCGAAGAGATAGCAGAAATAGACGACCGTCAGCAGCGGCGCCGAGGCATTGACGCCCGCCAACAATCCGCCTGCCCTGAAATCGAGCGACCCCACAATGGAGTAGGTCAGCGCCAGCGCGGCGAGAAGCGCGCTTTTCGAGGCGCCCATCAAATAGACAAGGTACTTGCGGCTGCCCGTCCACGCCTGTTTGTCCTCGTGGTGGTAAACGAGCGGATAGGTCACGAGGCTGAGCATCTCGTAGAAGATCACCAGCGTGAACAGGTTGGCGGCGAAGGCGCCGCCCACGGCCGCCGCGAGACTGGTGGCAAAGCAGGCGAAGAAGCGGGTCTGCGCGTGTTCGTTCAAGTGCCGCATGTAGCCGATGGAATAGATCGCCGCCGCGATCCACAGCAGCGAAGAAACGGTGGCAAACACCATGCCAAGCGCATCGACCCGGAAAGCCAAGTCAATCCCCGGCAGGATCTCGAACAGGCGCAAGTCGATCGTCCCGCCCGAAAGCACCGTCGGCGCCATCGAGGCGACAATTGCGAACATGGCGATAGCCGCCAATGGCGAGACGAGATCGCGGAGTCGTTCGCGGTTGTTCAGGAGGAGAATCGCAAGGGCCGCCAGACCTGCGACGGCAACGGCAAGCAGCGGCCGGATCGATATCACCGGGTCCAAACCGCTATCCTTTCATGATGGTCACGTCGTCGACCTTGAGGGTGGACTTGTTCCTCACGAGGGCGACCAGGATACCGAGGGCGACGGCAACCTCCGCCGCTGTGATTGCGATGACGAAGATCGCGAAGATCTGCCCGCGGAAATCGTCGTCGTAACGCCCGAAGGCGATGAAATTGATGTTGACCGAGTTGAGCAGAAGCTCCAGCGACATCAGCACGACCAGGATATTGCGCCTGATGAGCACGCCTGCCGCCCCGATCACGAACAGGACCACTCCGAGCAAGATATACCAGGAGAGCGGAACCATCACTCCTGCTCCTTCCGCGCCAGCACGATGGCACCGACCAGGGCGGCGAGCAGGATGACGGAGGCGGCCTCAAACGGCAGCAGGTAGTCGGCAAAAAGCGTCGTGCTGAGCTGCCTGATCTCATCGCCACCGCGCACAGCGGCGGGCTCGGTGACCGAAAAGCGCTTGCTCCACAGCACCAGCACGAGCATCTCGACACCAAGCAGGACGAGCAGCACCAGCGCCGGCAGGTTGCCGCCCGGCAAGAACCGCTGCAAAATCGCTTCGCGCACATCGATCATCATGATCACGAACAGGAACAGGACCATGATCGCGCCGACATAGACGAAGATCTGGATGACCGCGAGCAACGGCGCGTCGAGCAAGATGAAGATAGCAGAGATTTGCAGGAAACAAGCCATCAACGCCAATGCGCTGTGAACCGGACTGCGCGCCATAACCACAGTCAGGGCCGCAATCACGGACACCGTCGCGAACAGAAGAAAGAACCCCTGACCCATCGACGCGACCCTCCCACGACAACTGTGACCCAGCGCGAGACGGCCGGATTTGAGATAGTTGCGCACTTCAGGTGCATTTATAAATTGTGCCCTAGTCTCGGATTTTTCACAAGATTATTGTCATTGGTGGAGCAAGACCGGGCCGATCCGATTGTGGCGAGCCCCGCTCGCGAGAGGCTGGCGGAGCGAGCCTGCGCCCGATGGTCAATATGCTCCCCGAATATGCGCAGCCGCGCCGACCTTCGCTGCGGGCGGGGTGCCGCCCACCGCGGCCGCCAAGACAACGCAGGCCGATGACGATGTCCAATGGCTGATGATCGGCCGGCCCGTCACCGCTTTGAAGGCCTGGCTCTCTCAAGCGAAAATCGAAGCTGGACCAGTCTTTCGACGCATCGATCAACGGGGCAGTATCGATCGGCGGCCACTGACGCCCCAGTCGGTCACGCCGCCGAAAGGCCAACCTGGAGCCGGACAAGTTCCCGGCGCATGGGTTTCGGTCCGGCTATCTGACCGAGGCAGCCACACGGCAGGTGCCGCCGCAGGAGGCGATGCAGCGGTGCAGTGCTAGTCAATCAATCAGGCCGCATCGCACCAACATTCTTGCATTCCTTTCTTGCAAATATGGAGTAAAGCTCCATAAATACAAGGATGATTAAGCGTAGAATTGAACGTGAACTGAACGACCTGATCGGCTCTCAGCCTGCCGTCGCACTCATTGGCCCGCGGCAAGTGGGCAAGACAACGCTGGCGCTCGACATCAGCCAAACACGACCGTCGATCTACTTGGACCTGGAGTCCGATGCTGACCGCGCCAAGCTCAGCGAGCCAGAACTCTATTTGAGCCAGCACAGCGATAAGTTGGTCATCCTTGACGAAGTACAGCGTTTGCCGAACCTGTTCCAGAACCTGCGAGGTCTTATCGACCGCGGCCGGCGATCCGGCCGCAGAGCCGGTCAGTTCCTGCTCCTTGGATCAGCGTCCATCGAACTGTTCAAACAGTCGGGCGAAACACTGGCGGGCCGAATAGCCTATCTTGAAATGCAGCCAATCGATGGCCTCGAGATCGCAGAAGCAGATCTCAATGCACTGTGGCTTCGCGGCGGGTTCCCCGATAGCTTCCTGGCCCCTAGCGATAAGGCAAGCCAACGCTGGCGGCAGGATTTCATTCGCACGTATTTGGAACGAGATATCCCGCAGCTCGGTCCAAGAATTCCAGCCGAAACGCTCAGGCGTTTTTGGACTATGCTCGCGCACCGCCAATCCAGTGTTCTGAATGCAGCCGATTTTGCCCGCGCACTCGGCGTTGACGGCAAAACCGTCGCATCCTACCTCGAATTGCTGGTCGATCTCTTGCTCGTGCGTCGGCTTGAACCTTGGCATGCTAACCTCGGCAAACGTTTGGTGAAGTCGCCCCGCATCTATGTTCGCGACAGCGGCATCACCCACACCCTGCTCGGACTCGCGACCGAGGAACAGTTGCTTGGTCATCCGGTGGTAGGCGCAAGTTGGGAAGGATTTGTCATTGAAACGCTGATTGCAGCCGCTCCAAGCGATACGCAGGCGCATTTCTATAGAACCGCGGCAGGCGCAGAAATCGATCTGCTGCTGACGCGACCAGGTGGCCGTCCCTGGGCCATTGAAGTCAAGCGGAGCCTGACACCCAAAGTCGAAAAAGGATTCTACCTTGCGTGCGAAGACCTTCAGCCCGAAAGGCGGATTGTTGTCTATCCGGGTCGGGAAACCTATCCGCTCAAGGGTGACGTCGTTGCAATGTCTCTTCCGACAGCAGGAACGCTTTTGCACGACACCGATTGAACGAGGGTCTACGAGCCGGGCGACCGTCCCGAGGATGCCGTTGCGACCCGCATTTCGGAAACCATCCAAGGTATCCGCCAGCTGTGCTTGATTGACGTAGAGCGATCATTTTCGACGCTCCACGATGCCACGCCCGGTGCGGAAGCGAATAAGGCGGCGGTGAAGACCAAGGATCGAAGCAATGGTGTGCCATTATCAGCCAAGTAGGTCTCCCTGCGTGGAAAAGACGGCCGCGTTCGCAGCCGAGCCTAAGATAATGCCAATGACGAGAATCTGAACGAAAAAGCGCCGCGACATCGACGGTCGCGGCGCTTTGTATCGTGTCGTTTATTTCAGAATTCGCGCCAATCTTCAGCCGCCGCACCGCCAGCAAAAGCTGTCGAGACCTTCCGTATCTTTGCCGCTGGAGCGTTTCTCTGTGGCAGTCGCGGTGCATGGGCAGATTGCGTCGTCCCGGCAGAGCCCTGAAAGCGGAATTTTGACAGCTGGCTTGTCAGCGAACCCGCTTCGTCAGCCAGCTTGTGGCTGGCTGCGGATGTCTCTTCGACCATCGCCGCATTCTTCTGCGTGGATTGATCGAGTGAATTGACCGCGGCGTTGATTTCTTTGAGCGCCGTAGACTGTTCCTTCGCAGCCTCGACGATTGAGCTCACGTGGCGGTTGATTTCCTGCACTTCACTGACGATCTCCGTCAGCGCCGTACCAGTCTCGCCGACCAGGGTCACGCCGGAACGCACTTGATCACCGGAATTGCTGATCAGTTGCTTGATTTCCTTCGCTGCATGGGCGGAGCGTTGTGCAAGTTCGCGAACTTCCTGAGCGACGACTGCAAAGCCTTTGCCCGCCTCGCCGGCCCGGGCAGCCTCGACGCCGGCGTTTAGTGCCAGCAGGTTGGTCTGGAATGCAATGTCATCAATGACGCTGATGATATTGTTGATCTCGTTCGAGGAACCTTCGATCTGGCTCATCGCGGCAACCGCACGCTTCACGACTTCGCCCGAGCGCTCGGCATTTGTGCGTGTTCGTGCAACAAGGTTGCCGGCCTCTTCGGCGCGACGGGTCGAGTCATTGACCGTCGTCGAAATTTCATCGAGCGCTGCGGCAGTCTGTTCAATTGATGCGGCCTGCTGTTCGGTGCGCTTTGCCAGATCATTCGAAGCTCCGCTGATCTCGCGGGCACCGGCATCGATCGACAAAGCGTTATCGCCGATCGTCTTCAACGCCGATTGAAGCTTCTCGACCGAGTTGTTGAAGTTAAGGCGCAGCGTATCGAGAGATGCAGCGAACGGCTTGTCGAGACGGATATCGAGATTGCCGGCGGCCATTTCCTCAAGTGCTTGGCCGAGCTGTTGAACGGCATCGTTCGTCTGCGCCGATAGCGCCTCGCGTTCCGCCGCGGTTGCTTCGAGCCGCGCATTCTCATCAGCGGTGCGCCGGGCGTCGGCTGCGGCGCGCGCCTCAGCCTGCGAGGTCACGGCCTCGCGCACGGCGCCAACGGCCTTCGCCAAATCGCCGACCTCGTCACTGCGGGCCTCGATATCGCTGGTGCTTTCGTTGTTGCCCTCTGCCATCCGCTGCAGGGCGATCTGCAGCTTGGCCATCGGCAAAGTGATCGAGCGGGTCGCGAGGAACGCAGCGGCAATAGCCATAAGCACGGCGCCTCCCAATGACCCCAGTGCCAGCGTCTGGAAGCCCGCGACGACGACGCTGACGCCACTGCCGACTGACTTGTTCAAGTTTTCCTGATAATCGATGAACTTGTTGATGGCCTTGAGCCAGTTGACGAAGAGAGGCGTTGCCTGCTCGATTAGCATCTTCTTGGCTTGCACCGGGTCATTCGCCATCTGGCGCGCGATGATATCTGCGACAACCGGATTGGTTTTCGACTGAACGTCGGCAATCTCCGCAACGATCGCCTTCTCGGGCTCAGTCGCAGCGCCCGGCATCGAGATCATCGCATTCATCTTCTGCTCGTTTTGCGCATAAGTCGCGGCAAGCTTTGCAATGAGATCGATCGCGGTCTGACGGCCGGCAGGGTCATCGCGCAAAACGACATCGCGAATGGCAATTGCCCGGTCATGAACGCTGCCCCGGAAATTGATGGCAAAGCGCTGCTTGACGCTGTTGACCTCGTTAATCTGCACGAGGTCGTGGTCGACATAGTTCATCTTTGAAATGGAAAAGAGCGTCAAGCCAATCATGAGCAGCAGCAGGAAACCGAAAGCTGCATAAAGGCGGGGGCCGATGCCAAAACGGAAAGTCATTTGCAATCCTCCAAGCGCAAATAGCCGCGCAAGCAACGAATTGCGCGATGCCGCAACGATGAGTGTTATCCGGGGGCACCCGGCCGAGCGCCGTTGAACTCATTTCTCGCTTTGTCTGAAGAAAGCACTCGTGAATAAACAGATAATGAAAGATGGTTAATAACTATAATATGAGCAAAATAATTATACTCTGGCCAAACAATGTGTCGCACAAGTATTGCAGGTTGCAATTCAAAAGCTGCTTGGTTTTCTTGATCCGGCTTTGAATCACTCTGTTTGCAGCTGATACCAGTGCTTCCAGCGATGCCGCGACAGTACGTGTATCTTCCGGGAGCGATCGCTTCCTCAGATACTGGTATGGTTGGTGAGTTCCTCGAGCCGGAAGGGGGCGTTAGCATGAGGAGAGGCATTAGTGTCGCAAAGAACTGCACAACCTGGCGGCACTTCAATTGCCGTCGACCACGACCATGCCCGTCGCGTTAGTTGTGTGCACCTGGAGCACCAACTTGGCAATCTCGATTCCAATCGTGGGAATCTCTTCCACCGACAGGGCCTTCTCATGCGTCATGCGTCATGGGGTCAGAACGTTACGTGGCTACGCCGCGAAGGCTGACTGCTCGATTTGACGACATGATCGTGAACCGCCCTGCTCGAACTAGAAACAGCTGAGGCGCGCCTTCGACTGCGCCTGGCCGGGCGTTGCACCGATACGTCCAAGGCGCAGTCTACTCAGTACGACATTGCAGGGTGAAGCAAGGCGTCTCTACGCGGTCTCAAGCCTGAGACTTGCGGTATCGGCAGCTGCTACGATGTTCTCCAGCACGGAAATTTCCTCTTCTGTCAGATCTGTGAGTGGAGCCCGGACAGAGCCGGGATCGCGGCCTATCACCTTTAGCCCGGCCTTGATGATCGAGACTGCATAGCCTCTTCTTCGGTTGCGCAGGGCAACGAATGGGAAGAAGAAATCCTTGAGAATCCGGTCGACGGTCCTTTGGTCGCCGTTTCGCAGCGCCTGATAAAAACGTTGTGCCAGTTCCGGGACAAAATTGAAGACGGCTGACGAATAGGTCGTTACACCAGCGGCGAAATAGGCCTGAGCATAGACTTCGTGCGTCGGCATGCCGCCAACATAGACGAGGCGGTCGCCAATCTTGGTGGTGATCTCAATGACGCGGTCGACGTCCCCGACCCCATCCTTGAAACCGATCAGGTTGGGGCATTCGTCGCAGAGTTGCGCAAGACTGTCTGCCGACAGGATGGCGTTATCACGGTTATAGACGATCACCCCGATCCCGACTGCGTTACAGACTGCCTTTACATGCGCAACCAGGCCGGCCTGTTCCGAAAACATCAGATATGGCGGCAGGAGCAGCAGCCCATCGGCGCCGGCCCTTTCGGCTGATCGTGCAATCTCGACTGCAAGCGAGGTCCCATAGCCTGTTCCCGAAATGATTGGCGTCTTGCCGGCTGCCTTCTTGGCGGCACGTATGACCAGCGGCACCTCCGCAGGATTGAGTGAGAAGAACTCGCCGGTACCGCCGGCTGCAAAAAGTGCGCTTGCCTGAAAGCCAGCCAGCCAGTCGACGTGTGTGCGGTATGCCGCCTCGTCAAACGTGTTGTCGCTGTCGAAATGCGTCACGGGAAAGGAAAGCAAGCCGTCGCCGACCGCTTTCTTGATGGCATCGGGTTCCATGTCAATGTCCTTGAGTTATTGCTCTATCGAAGGATTTGGAGGCGCGATCACAGATGCCCGGCTTCCATGGCCTCAAGCAGGGCGGCGATGTAACCATAGCAAAAGCTGAAGGCTACACCGCTGGCATCGCGACCGCTGATGCTCGGTACATGATCCGGCATGACCATGTATTTGTAGCCGACCTCCTTATACACTTTCAGCGACCGGACCATGTCCATGTCACCCTCGTCGGGGAAGGTTTCCATGAAGGAAAGCGCGCCGCCGCGAATGTTGCGGAAGTGCAGGTTGAAGATCTTGTCGCGTGTGCCGAACCAGCGAATGATGTCGTTGATCTCCTCACGCGGATTTTCGAGCATCTCGCCGATCGACCCTTGGCAGAAGTTCAAACCGTGATAGGGGCTTTCCCGCATCTGGACGAACTTCTTGAGCCCGTCGACCGTCCCAAGCACGCGCATGACGCCGCGATAGCCGGGAGGCGTGTAGGGATCGTGGGGATGGCAGGCAAGGCGAATGCGGTTGCTTTCGGCAACGGGAACGACCCGTTCGAGAAAGTAATCGATACGCTCCCAGTTTTCGTCCTCCCGGAGCACTCCCGCAAGGCCAGGCGCCGCCTGGTGGTCCGCCTTGTCCCAACGAAATGCCTCGTTGAGCGATCCGCCGCGGCCTTTTTCGAGTTCGGTGCGCGGAATGCCGATCAAATTGAGATTGTATTTGGTCGCAGGTATGCCTGCCTTGGCGCAGTTCTCGATCATCTGGCAGACAGCGTCGATCTGCCGGTCGCGCTCGGGCCCGGCCAAGAGGATATCGGGATAGGATGCGTTCTCGATCGGTTTCGACGGCAGGGGAAGCTGGATCATGTCGAGCACAAGCCCAAAGCTTTCCACATGATCACGATGACGCTCTAGATCTTCCAGCGTCCAGCTTGACGGGGCGCCCGGCGGATCGGCCGATATATGCTTCACCCCAAGCTGAGCAAAAACACGAAAATCGTCATCGTCGCGCACTGCGACCTGCGTTCCCAAATACACCTTCATCCTCCCGAATGATCAGATCATGTCATATGACATAATATGAATTTCGGAGGCTGTCGAGTATTATTGCTGCTCTGCGAGCATTCGATAGCGTCGCTGGCTTGCCATCATGTGGGCGCGCATGGCCTGGCGGGCCCGATCCGGATCCTGATCTGCGATGGCCGAGAGGATCTCCCCATGCTCGGCATGGACCTTTTCGAGATAGGCGCGGTCATTGGCTTCCGGCAAGGTCGGAAACTGTCCGCGCGGTATGGCACGAGGACCGAAGTGGCGCAGAACATCGACGTAAAACCGGTTGTTCGTAGCGGCAGCGATGGCCATGTGAAACTCGTAGTCGGCCTCGACGGTCGGTTGCCCAGCTTCAATCAAATTCGCCATCTTCCTGTTGGCCGCGCGGATGGCGGCTTCTTGCTCGGCTGTCCTGCGATAGGCTGCTATGGCCGCGGCCTCGCCTTCGGCAGCCATTCGAAATTCCAGCAATTCAAGGGTCTCTGGGATGCTTTTTACTTCGATTGGCGTGAGCGAGAGACCCGTCTTTGTTTTGGGGTCGGCGACAAAGACACCCTTGCCTTGAACCGGTTGGACAAAGCCTGCCGCGCGCAGGTCGGCAATTGCCTCCCTGACGACCGTCCGGCTGACGCCAAAGGTAGCCTCAAGCTGCGGCTCGGTTGGCAGTTGATCCCCCTCTCGCAGCTTTCCCGTCTCGATCTGCAGGCGCAGTTGATCGATGACCTGCTGTGCCAGCCGCTGCCTGCCGCGATTGATCGTTACCATCATGCCCGTCCCAATCTATCCATCCGGTCTCGTCCGCACGACGCTTGCAAAGCGCTCTGATCTTCGATAAATCATAATACGACATACGGACGACATATTATGTCTCGTATAGTAACTCAGGGAGGAGTTGCAATGAAGTATTTTCCCAGAAGTCTGTTTGTAAGCGTCGCCTTAAGTGCGCTCACCATGGCGGCCCAGGAGCTCAAGGCGGCCACGCCCGCTGACCAGCTTGTTATCGGGACATCGCTGGCCCAGGTTCTGTCGCTCGACCCGCAGCAAGCGACGGAAGGTAAGGCCGTCGAGATCATGTCAAACCTCTACGATCGGCTGGTGGCAACGACGCCGGACGGAAAGATCGTGCCGCAGCTTGCAGAAAGCTGGCAGGTCGATGACAAGGGGATCACTTTCAAGCTGCGTGAAGCAGCGTTTGCCTCAGGCAATCCGGTCACGTCGAAGGACGTTGTCTATTCTCTAGGGCGACTTCTAAAGCTCGACCAGGCTGCGGCAGCAAACCTGAAGCGAGTCGGCTACACGAAAGACAATGTCGACCAGTTGGTCAAAGCGATTGACGTCAAGACCGTGCGTATCGATCTTTCCGACACGGTGACGTCGGAACTTTTGCTTTACCGGCTCGCCATGGCGATTGCGAGCGTGGTCGACAGCGTCGAGGTCGAAAAGCACGTCGTCAACGACGACTATGGAAACGCCTGGCTTAGAACCCATTCTGCCGGCTCCGGTCCGTTCACACTCAATCGCTGGTCGCCGAACGAGCTCGTCATTCTTGACGCCAACAAGGACTATGTCGCGGGCGCGCCGAAGATGCGCCGTGTCATCGTCCGGCATGTGCCTGAAAGCCAGGTCGAACGCTTGATGCTGGAGCGCGGCGACATCGATCTTGCCAGCGCCCTGACGGCGTCTGATCTGGCGATTTTCAACGGCAGGAAGGGCTTTGAGGTTCAGCGCGTGCCCACCGGCGGTTTTTATGTTCTGGCGATGAACGCGGGCAACAAGTATCTCGCCAATCCAAAGGTGCGCGAAGCGATCGCCTACAGCATCGACTATCAGGGTATCGAAAAGACGATCATGGGGCCGTACGGTCGCGTCAGGACGGTCCCGGTACCAGAGAATTACGAGTATGCGGTACCAAGTCCGGACTGGCACCTCGATGTGGCCAAAGCAAAGCAGCTGTTGGCCGACGCGGGTTTCAAGGATGGCTTTTCCCTGACGCTGAAGACCATAGCTCAGACACCTCGTGTCGATCTGGCAACGGCCATTCAGGCCTCACTCGGCCAGATCGGCATCAAGGTCGATGTCCAGCAGGGAAATGGCTCCGACATCATTTCGGCCCACCGGGCGAGAAACTTTGATCTCCTGATCCCACAGACTGGCGCCTACATGCCGAACGTCCTCGGTGCGATGGAGCAGTTTGCATCCAATCCGGACAATTCGCTCGAAGCCAACAATGCCGGCAACTTCGTGTGGCGCTCGGCCTGGGACATTCCGGAATTGACCGCAGTGACGGCAAAGGCGTCGATGGAGCCTGACCCCAAAAAACGCGGCGAGCTTTATGTTGAGATGCAGAAGATGTTCATCGACCAAAAGCCCGCCGTGCTGCCGATGTTCGAGCGTTTCGAACCCATCGTCTTGAACAGCAAGGTTCAGGGCTATGTCGGCCATCCCAATCTGATAACGCGCCTTGAAGGCGTGACCAAGGCCGAGACCGAATAAACAAGGTCGCCGATCATGAAAGAACTGTCCGTAACCGAACTGGGATGGCGGCTTTGGCATCTCGTTCTCAGCCTCTTCATCCTTCTGTGCGTCACTTTCGTGATCGGCCGCGTCTTGCCCGCCGATCCTGTCGGGGCCATCGTCGGCGAGCTTGCAGATCCGGCTGCCTACGCCGCCATGCGCCAGAAGCTCGGCCTTGACCTGTCGATCTACCAGCAATTTCTGATCTATCTGAAGGGGCTCGCTCAGGGCGATTTCGGGACGGCGGTTCTGACCGGCAATCCGGTATCGGCGGATCTCGCCCAAGCATTCCCGGCGACATTCGAACTTGCCACCCTGGCAATTCTCATCTCGACGTTTGTTGGTGTACCCTTTGGCCTGACTGCCGCGCTTTTTCGCGACAGTTTCATCGACAAGGTTGCTCGCGTGATTGCACTTGTCGGTCATTCGATCCCGGTCTTCTGGTTCGGAATTGTCGGCCTGGTTATCTTCTATGCCGGCTTGAACTGGGTTGGTGGCCCTGGACGCATGGATGTCTTTTACGAGGGCCTCGTCACGCCGCAGACGGGCCTCTTGCTGGTCGACAGCCTTTTGCAGGGCGAAACCGAGATTTTCTGGAACGCACTCGGCCACATCATTCTCCCAGCTGTCATCCTTGCCTATGCGGCCATGGCCTACATTACCCGGATGACACGCAGCTTCACGCTGGAACAGCTAAGCCAGGACTATGTGATTGCCGCGCGCGCAAAAGGCGTCGGCCCGGCAAGGACCGTCATCAGCCACGTTCTTCCCAACATTGCCGTACAGCTCATCACCATTCTTGCGATCTCCTACGGTGGGCTTCTTGAAGGCGCGGTCGTGACCGAGATCGTCTTTTCATGGCCAGGCATCGGTCAATACATGACGAACGCGCTGATGATCGGCGACATGAATGCCGTCGTTGCAGGTACGATCGTCATCGGTTTCATCTTCATGTTTCTGAATTTCCTCGCGGATATCGCCTATGCGATCTTCGATCCGCGCACGAGAGAGGCGGCGCGATGAGCGAGGCAATTGACACCAATCTTCCTATTCGTCCACCGAGCCTTCCAGCACGCATCATAGCGTCTTCGGCCCGTATCGTCTCGAAGCTTGTGCAGGAGCCGCTCGGTCTTGCAGGCTTCGTCATTCTTGGGCTGCTCTGCATCGTCGCGATTATTGCCCCTTGGCTTGCGCCCTACGATCCGAATATCCAGGTTCTTTCCGACGCCTTGCAGCCGCCGAGTGCCGCGCATTGGGCCGGCACCGACGAGTTCGGGCGCGACATTCTGAGCCGGCTGATTTACGGAACGCGGATCACCGTTCACACGGTACTCTCGATTTCTCTGATTGTAGGTCCCATCGGTCTCCTGATCGGCGTGGTTGCTGGCTTCTTCGGTGGCCGCACCGATGCGCTGCTGATGAGAGCGACAGACATCGTTCTTTCCTTTCCTTCGCTGATCCTGGCGCTTGCGTTTGCCGCGGCCCTTGGCGCCGGACTGACCACTGCGATCATCGCCATTTCCCTGACTGCCTGGCCGCCGATAGCCCGGCTGGCACGCGCCGAGGCTCTGGTTGTCAGGAACGCCGACTACGTCGCTGCTGCGCGGCTTTACGGAGCCTCGCCGCTGCGCATCCTGCTCGTCTACATCGCGCCCATGTGCATCCCCTCGGTGATCGTTCGCCTGACGTTGAACATGGCCGGGATCATCTTGACGGCCGCCTCCCTCGGCTTTCTCGGACTGGGTGCACAACCTCCGGCGCCGGAGTGGGGCGCAATGATATCGAACGGACGCAAGTTCATGCTGGACTACTGGTGGGTTGCCGTCATGCCGGGCTTGGCTATCCTGATTTCCAGCCTTGCCTTCAATATCGCGGGCGATGCGCTTCGCGACATTCTGGATCCTCGCCATGCAAGATCATGAGATGAGACCCCTGCTTTCCATCAGGAAATTGAACGTGAGTTTCGCCAGGAGCGCGGTTCCCGCCGTGTCCGACGTAAGCTTCGACGTCGGGCGTGAGCGCGTCGGGATCGTCGGCGAGTCCGGCTCGGGCAAATCGACGACGGGACGCGCGATCATGCGCCTTCTACCGCCGAGTGCTAATGTCACGGCGTCGCGTCTCGAGCTTGACGGGCGGCCCCTTCTGTCGCTGCCGGAGCGGCAGATGGGCAAGATTCGGGGCAAGGACATCGCGTTGATCATGCAGGATCCTCGCTACTCGCTCAATCCGGTGCTGACGGTCGGCAAGCAGATCGCCGAGGCGGCTCGCCTGCATCTTGATCTGCGCGGCCGCGCTGCGCTTGCCGCCGCAACCAGAGCGCTCGAGCGCGTGCGGATCAACGACCCGGAACGCGTGATGACGCTTTATCCGCACCAGATTTCCGGCGGCATGGGGCAACGCGTGATGATTGCCATGATGCTCCTTGCGAAGCCGAAACTGGTCATTGCCGACGAGCCGACATCGGCCCTCGATGTCAGCGTCAGGAAGGATGTGCTGACACTGCTCGATGAGCTCGTCCGGGAGAATAATTCCGGACTGCTGTTGATCAGCCACGACATTCGCATGGTCGCAGCTTTTTGCGAGCGGATTATCGTCATGTATTCCGGGCGCGTGATCGAAACGCTGACCCGGCTCGAAGACGCGCGCCATCCCTATACACGAGGACTTATGGCAGCGATGCCGGATCCGAAAAATCCGGTACGGCGCCTTGCTGTTCTCGACCGGACAAAGCTCGATCTGGAGAATGCATGATGATTGAAGTAGGCGATCTCGATGTCGTGTTTGCTTCGGGCAAGCAGGAAAATCACGTGGTCAAGGAAGTGAACTTCAAGGTGGCGCGTGGTGAGACCCTGGGCATCGTCGGCGAGTCTGGCTGCGGCAAGTCCACCCTGCTGCGCTGCCTTGCTGGTATGGAACGGGGCTGGTCAGGAGAGATTGCGCTGGCCGGCAGGGTCGTCGGCAAGACGCGCAGCCGCGAGGACCTCAAATGTGGGCAGATGGTTTTCCAGGATCCCTACGGTTCGCTTCACCCCCGTCATCGGATCGGAACGGCGCTCGCCGAGCCTTTGAGGGCTATGAACCACGTCGATATCTGGCAGAAGGTGGACAAGGCCCTGCGCCAGGTCGGTCTGCCGGCAGGCTTTGCCAACCGCTTCCCCCATGAGCTCTCCGGTGGGCAGCGCCAGCGCGTTGCGATCGCCAGGGCCCTGATACTTTCGCCACCCATTCTCCTGCTCGATGAACCAACCTCGGCGCTGGATGTTTCCATACAAGCGGAAATTCTGAACCTCCTGGCAGATCAGCGTGATGAGCGAGGCCTGACCTATGTGCTTGTCAGTCACGATCTCGCCGTCATCGCGCACATGTGCGATCGCGTTTTGATCATGAAGGACGGCCGCTTCGTCGACGAGCTCACCAAGGCGGATCTGCAGGCGGGGGTAACCCACCACGCCTATGGCCGCGAATTGTTCGGCGCAAGCTTCATCTGACCTAAGATCGCGTGAGCGATCGAACCGCACGGATTGGTGAGGCGCTCTTCGACGGCGCCGATTGAATGTGATGTCCTTCGTGGCATGCAACATGCGCGACGCGATCGCCAGCGCGCCGGATAGCATGACCCTTGCAGTTCGTCGTTCCGCGACTTGAACTTGAAGAAAATCCGACGATGCGGGCAAGCCGCGTTCAAGCCCTCACCGCTTCAGATCCCCCGACGCATCCTCCACTGGAAGCCGTTGACGTTGTGTGATTGGAGACAATCGGTCTCGATAGCGGCCAGATGTTTTACCCACATCGGTCCGGCAAGTATCGGAGGTTCAAAAAAATATGGTCATAATCTCAGTCCGTTGACAGGTTGCGCGATGCATATTGGAACAAAGGGCTTCCTCATCCATAAGTTACTCTATAAAAATAGTCGTGTAATTATGGCACTGACAGCCTTGGACAAAAGGCCTGAGAGGAGACAGACATGACAAATGCTTTGCCCCCGCTTCATGGAGGACATGCTCCAATTACGCTTCAAGAGCTTTTCCGCGAGGCAGTGTACGTCTTCGAGGAATGGGACGACGAATTGGTCGAGCCGATCGTTACCTTCGAAGGACGGGTGATCCCAATCAGCCATGTGTTTGAGGCTATGCGGCACTGCAACGACATCGTTCCAATGCACATGGCCGGCGCAATCGCCGACCGCCTGACAAAGCCATGGGAGGGCGATGGACCACTGGACCAGATGAGCTTTTCGACTGCCGCAAGGGTCATGGCCGTATTGGTTCGCAAGCGCCTGCTTTTCGGCGAAATGCATGGATTCGCATCGTTTGCGATAGTCGGAAGCCAGCGAAATTCGCGCCGCTGATGGAGCCGGGCAAAGCGTCGGACAGCCTTTCCTGCCCGGCGCGACCTATCTCATCAAATGCAGGCCATGGCCGCGCGAGCGTTGCAAGAGAATGGCCCGAAAGGACACGGCCGCCCGACGATCGCGCTGACCGCGACAAAGATTTCCGCACCAGTCCGATTGCGGTTTGCAGCGCCCACCGCGAAGGAAGCCCGTCGTCATCGATCAGGCATCGAGCGCGACAGCCTTCGTCAAAGTGCGTTCGGCGGCTGATGAGAAGCGGAGTATTCCCTATGGAGGGACGGGCACTCTTTGGGCGCCATCGGAGCCAGACTGCCGGGAACCGCTGATCAGACGATCAATCGACGTCGGATCGCCTCGGCTATGGCCTGGGTCCGATTGGATGCGCCGAGCTTCTTGGCCGCCGACTTGATGTAACTGTTCACAGTCTCGACTTGGTATCCGGTCGCCTTTGCAACACCCTGGCTGGTTAGTCCGAGGCTCGCCTTCGACAAGCACGCTATTTCACCTTTCGACAACCGCAAATGGTTTGCAGCGAAGCGGTCGACAAGCGGTTTTGTGACCGCGGTGTGGATCGCCTCGGCGATCAGAGCAAGGAACGTGATCTCGTCGTCGTTGAACGGAGTGGACCGCGTGAAGCCGACTGCTCCATAGACGGTACTGTCTCGAAGGATTGGAACGATGGTCCTGTTGTGGACTGCGAACGTCCGTTGAAGATACAGGAGCCTTTGGGGAACTTCCTGTTTCTGATACACGTCGCTCTCGATTACCACCGCCGTTGATGACTTGCTGGCCTGGACGAGCGGGTCCACGAACAGGAGTTGATCGGCCATATACGCTTCGATGAACGCGGGTGGCAGATCGGTGTCGATGGAGAAGCCCCCTCCGAAACGGTAGTGGTCGACATCGAGTCCTGAAATGAAAATGTAATCGAAGGGCACGGCCAACCGGAGCCTATCGATGAGTTCGTTTTTTCCAAAGTAGCGGTGCTTCGGAACCGAGCGAAGGTCTATGTAGTCGTCCAATGCGTCTGGAGATAGGATCGAAATGGCGTTGACGGGCATCGGGGCAGCTTCGGTTATTGCAGAATCTACCCCAGTTATGGCGCTCGGCAGTTAGCCGAAGCTTAACGACTTGATGAAGGTCGTGTGCCGGGTAATAGATTGCTATTGGCTTGGCATCTGGTCGAACGCCGTCGCCCACCGCGCAAGGCGTCACGCTTCCTTCCGACCGCTTTCGCCACGGTCCTATGCGGCGTTCTTATCATGCTCTGGACCGTCCGGTGTCTTGAACTGCAGTTCAGCCAGACGCTTGTAGAGTCCCCCGCCGCGCAAAAGCGCAGAATGCGTGCCTTGCTCCACGATCCGGCCTCCGTCCATCACCCGCATCCTGTGCGGCGCGCGATTTCTTGCGCACAGACCGTCCGAAGTAGATCAGCGGCGCAATTATGAGCGGAATTACGCCGACGGCGATCGTCGATAGGCGCGGGCTGGTGACGAACATCATGCCGAGCGCGCCCGCACAGAGGATCGCGTTTCTCAGAGCCACGGACGCCGACAGGCTGACCGCCGCTTTGATCTGGGTGGCGTCTGCTGTAAGGCGCGACGCTATCTCTCCCGAGTGGTTGCAGTCAAAGAACCGAGCTGGAAGACGAACGATATGATTGAAGACCTTGGCGCGAAGGTCCGTCACGATCCGCTCACCGAGAGTGGCGACAAACTAGTAGCGTAGCGCGCCGGCTACGGCCACGCGACAGCCAGAGCCATCACCATGAGAAAGTATTTGTCGATGAACGTCCCGTCGGGTTGCCCGAAACCATTGTCGATCATGCGACGAACGGCCATCGGCAGAGAGAGCGAAATCAACGCGGCGCACGTGAGCGCCAGAACCGCGCATATTGTCAGCCCGCGATGATGTCGCAGGAAAGGAGCGAGGCGTACGAGGCTGGCCGCGGCTCGTTTTTGCGAGGACGCTAGATGCCGGCTTCCGTCGTCGCGTTCGAGCGACTGGTCTTTGAGACTGGAAGTCTGTCGGTCGTGCTGGGCTACCATCAACACCTTGATCTCCGAATAAATGTGACGGTGCCCTTGTCCACCTGACGGACTGCAGCGTCTTTGATGATGATCAATTATTGGAGAGCGTTTCGAAACCGGACGCCCTTAGGCTTACTAGATCGATCCCGCGACGGCGTCCCGTCGACCGCCCTGCCCTTAACTTTTCATAAGTAAATCAACCCTATTTATGGGGTGCGTTTCGTATCCTCCGGAGGCGTACGCAAGAACCTCGCATCAAGGACCGGGCATTGGCAGAATCGTCGGCGTCTTCTTCAGCGCGCGTGGCTTCCTTAGTTGAGGCGCTGCTCGGGGCTGGATGCGATATGTGGTCTGTTGGAACGGGCTATTTTGTGGGAGAGCCGCGGGAGGAACCCGCGGCAACGCGTGCTCAGGAAATTCTGCGTGAGTTTGGTCCGAGGGACCACTTGAGGACCGAAATCTCAAACCACCTGCGGGCGATCGGTCGCGACATCGCCCGCGATTTTGTCGTGGACTAGGCTAAGGCGGCTACGCCACGTGCCGCGCCAGGGCGCAGCGCGACCAGAGCGAATGCAGGGCATCGACGAGATGCTCGATGTCGGCGTCGCTGTGCAGCGGCGTCGGGGT